>NZ_JALKAS010000001.1:319262-638524 GCF_023015695.1 Jannaschia sp. S6380 | reverse complement strand
TGCAGTTTCCACGCCAGGTTCTCGGCATCCTGGATGCCGGAATTCGCGCCGCGCGCGCCGAACGGGGACACCTGATGCGCGCTGTCCCCGGCAAAAAGGACCGGTCCATGCCGAAACCGGCGCATCCGGCGGCATTGGAACGTATAGATCGACGTCCAGACGAGATCGTATTCGACACCGCCCAGCATCGCGTCGATGCGGGCGCGGACCTTATCCTCGGCCAGTTCGGCCCGGCGGTCGATGTCCCAGCCGAGTTGAAAGTCGATGCGCCAGACGTCATCGGGCTGCCGATGCAGAAGGGCGCTGTCGCCCGACTTGAAATGCGGCGCGAACCAGAACCAGCGCTCGGTCGGGAAATCGGCTTTCATGCGGACGTCTGCGATCAGGAAATTGTCCTCGAAGACGCGCCCCTCGAAATCCAGTCCCAGCATTCCGCGCAGGGGCGACCGCGCACCATCGGCCGCGACGACCCAGTCGGCAGTCATGCGGTACGGGCCGCCGGGCGTCTCGACAGCCAGGGTGACGGGGTGGCCGGCGGTGAGGTCGGTGACGCGATTGCCGCCCCGGATCTCGATCGGGGCGCCATCGGCTGCGGCCGCGCGGATCCGCTCGACCAAGAACCGTTCAACATAGGGCTGCTGCAGGTTCACGAAGGCAGGCGCCTTGTGTCCACCCTCCGGCGCCAGGTCGAATTCGTAGAGGAGGTCCGCATCGTGAAAGACCTTACCCACCCGCCATTCCACGCCTTTTTCCCGCATGGCCCGGCCCACGCCCAGACGATCGGCGATCTCCAGCGTGCGGCGTGCGAAACAGATCGCGCGGCTTCCCTCGCCCGCGCCCTCCTGATCGTCGAGGAGCAGGACGGGCGTGCCGCGCAGGCCTAGGTCGAGCGCGAGGGCAAGGCCCACCGGACCGCCGCCGACAACCACCACGGGATGATGCGCGACCCGGTCCTGATCGACGCTGCGAGCGTAGGGGTAGAGCAGGGGGCCGTCGTCCAGCATGTCAGCCGTCCTGAAGCGCCGCCCAGAGTGCCTTGTCGCGCTCGGCCGTCCAGATACGCGGATGCAGGATGTCGCGCGCCTCGTCATAGGCGCGGGCGACATTGAACGGCAGGCAATGCTCGTAGATGGCGTAGTCGCCGAACTTCGGGTCGCAGACCGCGCGGCAGGCCGCCATCGCCTCGGCCAGCGTGCCGCCCCCGAGGGCCACGCGGGCGACGGAGCGATAGGTCGAAGTCACGAGATCCGTCGTGCTGTCGAGCGCGCCATTCACCCGGTCGCGCCCGCTGAGCGCGCCACCCCGGCCCGGCGCGATGGCGTCCAGCTCCCAGGCGCGGATCGCGTCGAGCGTGCCGGGCCAGTCATGGAAATATCCGTCGCCACAATAGCATGCGGAGTGATCTTCAACGATATCGCCCGTGAACATCACGTTTGCATCGGGCACGTAGACGACGGCATCGCCCGCCGTATGCGCGCGCCCGAGTTGCATTATGTCAATGCGGCGCTGGCCCAGATAGACCGTCATCCGTCCCTTGAAGGTCGTGGTGGGCCAGGTGAGGCCGGGGATTTCCTCATGCCCCTGGAACAGACGGGGAAAGCGGTCGAATTCGCTGTCCCAATCCTCCTGCCCGCGTTCGGCCACCATGGCGCGGGCGGGTTCGGACATGATGATGGTCGGCGCACCATAGGCCGAGGCGCCGAGCACCCGGACCGCATGATAGTGGGTCAGGACAAGATGCGTGATCGGCTTGTCGGTGACGGTACGGATGCACTCGATCACCTTGCGCGCCAGTCGCGGCGTGGCCTGGGCCTCGACGACCATCACGCCGTCGTCACCGATGATAACGCCGGAATTCGGATCCCCCTCGGCGGTGAAGGCATAGAGGCCGGGGCCGATCTCGGTGAAGGACGTGGGCTTCTCCTCCAGGTCGCCGGCGGATGCGAAGGCCTTCGGGCTCATTGCAGATCCTCTTCCATGATGGCCATAAGGTCATCCTGACGGGTCGACATGGCCGCCATGATCTCCGGGGTCAGTTCGCCCATGGTCCGGGTGAAGTAGGGTTGCATCTTCATCAGGACACCCTCTCCCTCGGGGGTGGAATAGAAGTTGATCAGCGCGCGCAGTTCCGCCTCGCTGAAGGTCTCGGCGGCCCCTTCGACCATCAGTTCCTCCATGCGCGGGCGCAGGGGGGCCATCGTCTCCTCCATCAGCACCCCGACCTCGGCCATCGTCTCGGGGCGCAGATCGACCTGCGGCGGAAGGCTGGCCGCGAACTGGGCCGCCAGCGTATCGGCGCCCAGCATCTGATCCATCATCGCGTGATTCGCCGGCAGCATCACGTAGTCGCGGGCAAGCGCTTCAATATCCGCCTCCTGCGCCAGGGCCCCGCCACCCACGCAAACCGCGAGCGCGAGGCCCGGAGCGGTCCATCTCGCTTTCGTCATTCGATCACCTCCTGTTCGATGGCCCCGAACAGGTCCTGCCCGTCCGCCTCGGCCCAGATCCTGACCCGGTCGCCGGGCTGCAGCCAGGGCGTCCGGGCCTGTCCGTCGCGGATCGTCTCGACCATCCGCTGTTCGGCGATACAGGCATAACCCGCGCCGCCATCGTCGACCGTCCGGCCCGGCCCGCCATCCAGCTTGTTGGACACCGTGCCCGACCCGATCACCGTGCCGGCGGGCAGGGGGCGGGTCCTTGCGGCATGGGCGATCAGTTGCGGGAAGCCGAACGTCATGTCGGCTCCCGCGTCAAGCCGCCCGAAAGGCGCGCCGTTCCGGTCGACACACATCGTGACATGCAGTCGGTCGCCGTCCCAACCCGGCATGTCGTCGACGCTGCGCACCAGCGGAGACAGGGACGAGGGCGGCTTGGATTGGACGAAACCGAAGCCCTTGGCGAGTTCGGCCGGGATCAGGTCACGCAGCGAAATGTCGTTCAGAAGGACGAGATATCGGATGGCCGCGCGACTGGTCTCGACATCCGCCCCCGCGGGCACTTCGCCTGTTATCACGGCGATCTCCGCCTCGAAGTCGGTTCCCCAGGCGGGATCGCTTCGGATCGGATCGGTCGGCCCCAGGAACGGATCGGCACAACCCTGATACATCAGCGGATCGGTCCAGAAGCTTGCCGGCATCTGGGCCCCACGCGCGCGTCGGACCAGCTCGACATGGTTCACATAGGCCGAGCCGTCCAGGAATTGCCGCGCACGGGGCAGGGGAGCCGCGCAGCGCGCGATGTCGAACGGCGCCGGATCGCCCGCCGTCATGGGATGCCCGTCGATCATGTCGGCGAAGGATGCGCCGACCGGCCGGGCGGTCGCCCGATTGGGTGCCACGATCCGCGCGGACCCGTCGCGACCGTCGGGATAGCTCGCCAGAATCACTTGCGCCCCAGCGTACCGTCGAACAGCTTGGGCAGATCGGCCCAGCAATCGACGTAGTCGTCCTGCAACGGCGCCTCGGTCGCGGCGAACGGGGTCAGGTGCTGCGGAAAGCGCGTCTCGAACATGAAGGACATCGTGTCCTCCAACTTCACCGGCTTCAACTCCGCGCGCGATGCCCCCTCGAACGCCTGCCGGTCGGGGCCGTGCGGCAGCATCATGTTATGGAGCGACATGCCGCCGGGCACGAAGCCCTGCGGCTTGGCGTCATACTGGCCGTGTATGTTGCCCATCAGCTCCGACATGACGTTCTTGTGGTACCAGGGCGGGCGAAACGTATCCTCGGCCACCATCCAGCGGTCGCGGAACAGGACGAAGTCGATATTGGCGGTGCCCGGCGTGCCCGAAGGCGCGGTCAGCACCGTGAAGATCGACGGGTCCGGGTGGTCGAACAGGATCGCGCCCACCGGGCAATAGGTGTTCAGGTCGTATTTCATCGGCGCGTAGTTCCCGTGCCAGGCCACCACGTCGAGCGGCGATTGCGGGATGTCGCAAGCGTGGAACGTGCCGGCCCATTTGATCGTCAGGCGTGACGGCACCTCCCGGTCCTCGAACGCGGCGACGGGCGTCTTGAAGTCGCGCCGGTTCGCCATGCAGTTCGCGCCGATCGGGCCGCGGTCGGGCAGCGCGAACTTCTGACCGTAATTCTCACATACGAAGCCGCGCGCGGGACCTTCCAGAAGTTCAACCCGGTAGACCAGCCCGCGCGGGATGATCGCGATTTCCTGCGGCGCCAGGTCGATGACCCCAAGTTCGGTCGCAAAGCGCAGCCGACCTTCCTGCGGGACCACGAGAAGCTCGCTGTCGGCGGAATAGAAGTATTCGTTTTCCATACTTTGCGTGACGACATAGATGTGGCTCGCCATGCCGATCTGGGTGTTCACGTCACCCGCCGTCGTCATCGTCCGCATGCCCGTCAGCCAATCGAGCGGCGCGTCGGAATGCGGCACCGGATCCCAGCGGTACTGGCCCAACGAGACCACGTCCGGGTCTACGAGCGGCGCGGATTTCCAGTACGGCAGGTCGATCCGTTCATATCGGCCGGAATGCTTGACCGAAGGGCGGATGCGATAGCACCAGGTCCGCTCGTTCTCGCCCCGCGGCGCGGTGAAGGCGGTTCCCGAAAGCTGCTCGCCATAGAGGCCGTAGTTGCAGCGTTGCGGGCTGTTCATACCCTGGGGCAGCGCGCCTGGCAGGGCCTCGGTCTCGAAATCGTTCCCGAACCCGGGCATGTACCGGATCTGATCAGCCGCTGCCGCCTGCAAGTCTTCCATCGCATCCTCCGCTTCGGCCGGGCATAGTCGTTACATATGTAACTAACAAGGGCCGAGCCATGCCGCGGATCGAGATGCGTGACTTTCTGCCATATCTGCTGACCCAAGCCGCCGAGGAGATTTCGGAAGGTTTTCGAAAGGAGTACCGGACCAGGTACGGCATGCTGCGCACGGATTGGCGCGTGCTGTTTCACCTCGGGCGCTACGGCCCGATGACCGCGTCCGAGATCGGCGCGCGGTCGCATCTGCACAAGACCAAGATCAGCCGCGCGGTCGCGCGGCTGGAGCGGTCACGAATGTTGCGACGGGAGCCGCTGGAAGATCGACGGCAGGATAGGCTGGCGCTGACCAATCACGGCACATCGACATACGAGACGCTCAGCAACCTGGCGGCGGAATATAACGAGAGGTTGCTGGCCGGTATCGGGGAGCAGGAACGCGAGCGTCTGATGCGCTGGCTTCGCCACCGCGCGAAGCTGGATTAGGCACGTCGGTATTTTACATAATTCTGATTACCGGACTTAAAGGTGAGCCGATTGACATCAACCCAAGGCGTATCCCGCGCCGCGCACCGTCCGGATCGGGTCGTCCTGCCCCGTCGCGCCGCGCAGCGCCTTCCGCAGTCTTCCGACGTGGACATCGACCGTACGGCTGTCGACATAGATGTCGCGGCCCCAAACCCGGTCGAGCAACTGGTCACGCGACCAGACGCGGCCCGGCCGCTCCATGAACGTGGTCAGTAAACGGAATTCCGTCGGGCCCAGATGCAGCTCGTTGCCATTGCGAAAGACGCGATGCTCCGCGGTGTCGACGGTCACGTCCTCGAACTCCAGCCGCTCGCCCATCGAGGCCGGACGCACGCGGCGAAGCTGGGTTCGGATGCGGGCCATCAGTTCGACCACGGAATACGGCTTGACCATGTAGTCGTCGGCCCCGGTCTCCAGCCCGCGGACGCGGTCGACCTCCTCGGACCGGGCAGAGATCATGATGACGGGTATGCCGCGCGTCTCGGGCGTGGCCTTCAGCCGGCGGCAGACCTCGATGCCCGACACCTCCGGCAGCATCCAGTCGAGGAGGACGAGATCCGGGTGGTCCTCCCGCGCCAGGTCCAGTGCCGCGTCGCCGGACCCGGCCTGGCGCACGTCGTAGCCCTCGGCCTCCAGGTTGTAGACCAGCACTTCGCGTTGCGGCGCCTCGTCTTCCACCACGAGGACGGAGGGTCGCGTCGTCATGTCAGCTGACCTGCCCGCCCCTGGCCGTGCTCGTCACATCGGCCTTGGAGCGTTCATCGTCCGGCATCTCGCCGGTCACGAGGTATATGACCTGCTCGGCGATGCCGGTGACCAGATCGCCCATGCGTTCGATATTCTTGGCCATGAAGTGAAGGTGCATGCAGGCGGTGATGTTGCGCGGGTCTTCCATCATGTGCGTCAGGTACTCGCGGAACAGCCCGTTATACATCTGGTCGACCTCCTCGTCGCGGGCCCGGACATCCCGCGCGAGGTCCGAGTCGCGTTGGATATAGGCGTCCAGCGCGTCCTTCAGCATCAGCTGAACAGCCTTCGACATGCGCTTGAGCGATGCCGTCCCCCCATCCACCTGATGCAGTTCCTGAAGGATTTCAGACCGTTTCGCGATGTTCTTCGCGTAGTCCCCGACCCGTTCCAGCGCCGCCGAAATGCGGAACACCGTCAGGACCGTCCGCAGGTCGGTCGCGATCGGCTGGCGCAGCGCGATGACGCGGGCCGCCTCCTCGTTCACGCGAACCTCCAGGTCGTCGATGGCGCGGTCGCCCTTGCGGGTGGCGTTCGCCAGTTCGGCATCCCCGTCGATCAACGCCGTCGTTGCATCGCCGATCGCCTGCTCCACCATGCCGCCCATCTTCATGATAAGGGCCTGGATCGCTTCGAGGTCGCGGTCGAATGCGCGCGAGATGTGGGGGTTCTGGTTCATGTACTCACCCGATCCTTCCGGTGATGTAGTTCTCGGTCCGCTCGTCCTGCGGGTTGGTGAAGATATTGCCGGTGTCCCCGTACTCGACCATTTCGCCCAGATGGAAATATGCGGTCTTCTGGCTCACGCGGCTGGCCTGCGACATGGAATGGGTCACGATCACCACGCTGTAGTTCTTACGCAGCTCATGAATAAGGTTCTCGACCTGGTCGGTCGCGATCGGATCGAGCGCCGAACAGGGCTCGTCCATCAGCAGTACCTCCGGACTGGTGGCAACGGCCCGCGCGATGCAGAGCCGCTGCTGCTGGCCGCCCGAAAGTCCGGTCCCGGGCGCCGTCAGCCGGTCCTTCACCTCATCCCAGAGTGCCGCGCGGCGCAGCGACTTCTCGACGATGGCGTCCAGATCGGCCTTGTCCGTCGACAGCCCATGGATGCGAGGGCCATAGGCCACATTGTCGTAGATCGACTTCGGGAACGGGTTCGGCTTCTGGAACACCATCCCGACCTTGGCGCGCAACTGCACCGGATCGACACGCTTGTCATAGATGTCCTCGCCGTCGATACGGATATCGCCGTCGACCCGCGCGATCGGAATGGTGTCGTTCATCCGGTTGATGCAGCGCAGGAACGTCGACTTGCCGCAGCCCGACGGCCCGATGAAAGCGGTGACGGTCTTGTCGGAAATGTCGACATTCACGTCCTTGATGGCATGCGTATCGCCATAGAAGACATGGACGCCCCGTGCCGCGATCTTGATGTTCTGCTGGTCCACGGCTCTCTCCGTCAGTCGCATGTCGTTCATGTCGGTCACCACCGCCGCTCGAACCGTCGGCGCAGGAAGATGGCCGTCAGGTTCATGATCAGAAGGAAGACCAGCAGCACGATGATCGCACCCGATGCCCGCTCCACGAAAGCAGGGTCGGACCGCTGCGTCCAGTTGAAGACCTGCACCGGCAGCGCCGTGGCGGGGTCGAACAGACCGCCGTCGAGCGGCGTGTCGGGGTATTCGCGCACGAAGGCCACCATCCCGATCAGCAGAAGCGGGGCCGTCTCGCCCAGGGCCTGCGCCAGGCCGATGATCGTTCCGGTCAAGATGCCGGGCATGGCCAGCGGCAGCACGTGGTGGAACACCGATTGCATCTTGGATGCGCCCAGTCCCAGGGCCGCGTCGCGGATCGACGGCGGTACGGCCTTCAGGGCGGCGCGTGTCGCGATGATGATCGTCGGCAGCGTCATCAGCGTCAGGACGAGACCGCCGACGATGGGGGCCGATTGTGGCAGGCCCGCGAAGTTGATGAAGATGGCAAGGCCCAGGATGCCGAACACGATCGACGGCACCGCCGCGAGGTTCGAGATGTTCACCTCGATCAGGTCGGTCCAGCGATTCTGCGGCGCGAATTCCTCGAGATAGATGCTGGCGGCCACGCCGATGGGAAGGGCCAGGACCAGCACGATCAGCATCATATAGAGCGATCCCAGGATGGCAACGCCCAGCCCCGCCGCTTCGGGGCGGGTGTCGGAAGCGTCCGGCGCCGTCAGGAACAGCCAGTTGAACCCGGTCTTGAGAAGACCCGCTTCCTCCAGCGCCTCGGCGAGTTGCAACTGTGCCGGGCTGATGTTGCTGTCGAGTTCGGCCGTCGCATAGGTGACGCGCCCCTTGTAGAACCCGTCGATCCGGCCCGAGGCCAGCACTTCCACCGGGATGGTCTGGCCGATCAGGTCCGGGTTCGCGAGCACCATGCTGCGCAACTGTGCAACCGACTCGTCGGAGATCAGCTCGGCCGCATCCTTCGGGTCCAGCTCGGTCTCAATCCCGGCCCCGGCAAGCGTCGTCATCAGGCCATCGCGCAGAAGCGGCGCATAGCCGAAGGTCGTCACCTTCGCCATTACCTCCGGGTCGCGGACGCCGGACTTGTCCAGCTTGTCTTCCGGCAGGGTCACTTCGATCTGGATGCGGGTCTGCTGGAAGGCGGACAGGCCGTTCGTCAGGATCGACGTCAGCAGCAGGACCAGCATGGCGATGCCGATGCAGACGGCGATCAGCCCGTACATCTTGAACCGTCCCTCGGCGGCGTTGCGGCGCGCCGTGCGGTCGTCCTTCGCCAGCAGGCTGCCCTGCCCCGCACCGCTCGGGGCCGGTCCGGAAATCACGTCGGTCATTCGTACTGCTCCCGGTATCTGCGGACGATGAACAGCGCCAGCACGTTCAGCCCAAGGGTGATCACGAACAGCGTCAGGCCAAGCGCGAAGGCCACCAGTGTCTCGGGCGAGGCGAAGTCGGTGTCGCCGGTCAGCTGACTGACGATCTTGACCGTCACGGTCGTCATCGCCTCGAACGGGTTGAGATCCAGCCGGGCCGCGGCCCCTGCCCCCAGAACGACGATCATGGTCTCGCCGATGGCGCGCGACGCGGCCAGAAGGATCGCGCCGACGATGCCGGGCAACGCGGCGGGCACGATGACCTGACGGATGGTCTCGGATTGCGTGGCGCCGAGGCCCAGCGAGCCGTCGCGCATCGCCTGGGGCACCGCGTTGATGATGTCGTCCGACAGCGACGAGACGAACGGGATCAGCATGATCCCCATCACCAGCCCCGCCGTCATCACCGACGACGCCGAATTGCCCAGCCCCAACGGCGAGGCGATGGCATCGCGCAGCAGCGGGCCGACGGTGATCAGCGCGAAGAGGCCGTAGACGATGGTGGGGATGCCGGCCAGGATCTCGATCAGCGGCTTGGCGATGCTGCGAAATTTCGGGCCGGCATATTCGGAAAGGTAGATCGCCGCGAACAGGCCGATCGGCACGGCCACGATCAGCGCAATCAGTGAGATATAGAGCGTTCCCCAGAGAAGCGGCAGGATGCCCAACTGTGACGCCCCGCCCCGCCCCGAAAAGCTGGGCTGCCAAGTGGCCGACAGGAAGAACTCGTCCCACGGATATTGATCGAAGAAGCGGATCGTCTCGAACAGCATCGACAGCACGATGCCCACCGTCGTCAGGATGGCGATGGAGGCGGCCGCGATCAGCAGGATCAGCACACCATTCTCGACCACGTTGCGCGCGCGGAAATCGCCATGTGTCCGCCACCAGGACAGCCCGGCACAGGCCAGGGCCAACACCAGAACCGCCACGACCATGATCACATTCAACGTCGCTCGCGCATTCCGGTAATCCTGCGCGGCCTGCACGATGTCGTCCGACAGGGCCGCACCCAGCGCCGTGCCTCCGTCGGCGATCGTCAACTCCAGCTCTTCGAGCGAAAGCGCCCCTATGCCGGCCTGATTTTCGACCGCGTCAAGCGCATCGGCGACGCGGCGGACGTCGGACATCACCAGGCCGATCGTGCTCCCCTCGGGGATCGCGGTTTCGGGAATGTTGGCCGAGACCGATCGTTCCAGCAGAAGCGGCTGAACCAGAAGCCAAAGGACCAGGAGGCCGAGCGCCGGGAGCAGCGCCATCAGCAGACCATTCAGCCCGTAATAGAGCGGCAGGCTGTGCAGCCCGCGCGCATCCCCGCCCACCGACGCGATGGCCCGGGCCCGGCTCGCCACGAAGGTGGCGATACCTAGGACCGCGAGGATCAGAAGTATCCAGGTGACGGGCATTCAAGATCCTCGAATGGGCGGGTCGGACCGGGGGCGGAACCCCCGGCCCGGTCGCATCACTGCATCGTCGTTTCGTCTGCCACGGTTGCCTGCGTTTCGGCCAACTCCGGATCGGGCACGAGGCCGTAGTCGGAGAGCGGGCCGCCGGGGCCGGCGATGTCGTCGTTGACGAAGAACTCCGCGAACTCCTTCAGGCCGGGGATCGCGCCGATATGCGCCTTCTTGATGTAGAAGTAGAGCGGCCGCGAGACCGGATACTCGCCCGACGCGATGGTCTCGGTCGACGGGGTCACGCCGTTCATCGTCGCGACCTTCAGCTTGTCGGTGTTGTTCTCATAGAAGGACAGGCCGAAGACGCCCACGCCGTTGGCGTCGCTCTCGATCCGGGCCAGCGTCTCGGTGTAGTCGCCGTCGATGTCGACCGATGCGCCGTCGGCACGGATGTTCATGCAGGCCTCTTCGGCCGCGTCCTCGTCCATGCCGGCGGACATCATCCGCTCCATGGCGCCGGTGTCCTCGCAGCCCTGCAGGATGACCTTCTCCTCGAACACTTCGCGCGTGCCATGCTTGGTGCCCGGGATGAAGGCGAGGATCTCGGCGTCGGGCAGGCTTTCGTCGACCTGGCTCCAATTGGTGTTCGTGTTCTCCACCATCGCGCCGTCTTCGCCCGGGATCTCGGCGGCGAGCGCCTGATACCATTGCGATGGTGTGAACTCGGTGAATTCGGGGCCGGATTGCTGGCTCGCGAAGACGATACCGTCATAGCCGATCCGGACTTCGATGATGTCGGTCACGCCCGCTTCGGCGCAGGCTTCGCGCTCGCTGTCGCGGATGGCTCGGCTGGCATTGGCGATGTCGATCGTGTTCTCGCCCACGCCCTCGCAGAACCGCTTCAGGCCGGCCGAGGAGCCGCCCGATTCGACGACAGGCGTCGGGAAGTCGAAGTTCTCGCCGAACGCCTCGGCCACGATCGAGGCATAGGGCAGCACGGTCGAAGATCCGGCGATCTGAACCTGATCGCGCGCGGCGGCAGCGCCGGTCGAGATGGCCGTGATGGCGAGGGCCGATACGGTGGCCTTGGTGAAGGTCATGGAATGCTCCTGATCTTGTCTGAGCGATGACGGACACCCCCCTGGCGCCCGTTCGAAGCGGCACCTAGGCAGCGGGTGTTTGCCTTTTGTGACGTCTGCGTAACGCTTTTATGACAGGCGCGGGTTCCGTCTCGTCAGCTCCGGCCCATTTGCCCTATCGTTCGGCCGGCAGGGTGATCGACACCTCGGTCCCCTGGCCGGCCACGCTCTCGATCTTTAGTCGGCCCCTGTGGCGATTGACGATATGCTTGACGATGGCCAGCCCCAGGCCGGTGCCGCCTTCGGCCCGCGACCGACCGGTATCCACCCGGTAGAAACGTTCCGTCAGGCGCGGGATATGTTCCGGCGCGATGCCCATGCCGCCATCCACGACATCGATGCGCCAGGCCGGGCCGCGAATGACCGGCTCGCGGTCAATCGCGCGGACCGCCACGTTGACGGTGCCGGGGCGCGCGCCGTACTTGATCGCGTTCTCGACCAGGTTGGTCATCACCTGGATCAACTGATCGCGGTCGCCGGGCGCAGGCGCGGTCGCTGGCGCGTCCGTCACGATCGCCACGCCATCGGCCTCGGCCCGCGGGCGCAGCGGGCTGATCGCCGCGTCGAGGATCGTGATCAGGTCGACACGGCCCGTCGGCCGCCGCCGCGACTGCCCCTCCAGCCGCGACAGCGACAGAAGGTCCGATACCAGACGGTTCATCCGCGCCGTCTCCTGTGCCATCAGGCCAAGAAACCGCTCCTGCGCAGCGGGGTCCTGCCGGGCCGGGCCCTGCAACGTCTCGATGAAACCCATGACCGCGGTCAGGGGCGTCTTCAGCTCGTGGCTGACATTGGCGACAAAATCCCGCCGCATCGATTCCCCCGCGCGCATTTCCGACACGTCCCGGAACACCAGCAGCACCTGCCGGCGCGCGCCGGCCCGCGCCACGGGCGTCACGCGGACGTCGAACAGCGTCTCCACCTCGCCCGAGTTATGCGTGAACCGCGCGGTGCCCGCGCGCCCCTCGGCGAAGGCGTCCTCGACCGGCGCCAGCAGTGCCGGTTGGCGCAGGACACTGACATAGGATCGGCCGACCACCCAGACGCCGAGCCGTTCGCGCGCCGCCCCGTTGGCCAGTTCCACCCGCCCCGTCGGGTCGAGCAGCAGCGCCGGTTCGGTCAGCGCCTCCAGAACGGCGTCGATCACGGAACCGTCCCGCTAGCGCGCGGCGTCGAGCGCGGCACCGAAATCGCGCGCCAGAAGGTCGAACGGCTCGCACCCCACGGAGACACGATAGAACCCTTCCGTGATCCCCAGATCCGCCCGCGCCTCGGGTGTCAGCGCGCGGTGGCTGCTGGACGCAGGGTGCGACAGGGTCGTGCCCACGTCGCCCAGGGTCGGGGCGAACGCGATCTGGGGCGCTGCGCGTGCCAGGGCGTTGGCCTCGTCCCGCCCGCCTTTCAAGCGAAAGCTGACCATGTTGCCGAACTGGCCGCCCAGCAGGTCCCGCGCCCGGTCATGGTCCGGATGGTCGGTGCGTCCCGGATAGATCGCCGCCTCCACCGCCGGATGGTCGGCGATGAGGTCGGCCAGAGCGGCCGCGTTGGCCTGGGCCCGCTCGAACCGCAGATCGAAGGTGTAGAGCCCGCGTTCCGCCATCCAGCAATCCCACGGGCTGGGCGTCAGCCCCAGCGTGACGTTGGTATCGTAGACCGCCTTGCGCCGCGCCGGATCGCGCGCCAGCACATAGCCCAGCGTCACGTCCGAATGCCCCGCCAGCAGCTTCGTCACCGAATGAATGACGACATCCGCCCCCCGGTCGAAAGCCCGGAAGGCGTAGGGCGTCGTGAACGTGTTGTCGACAACCAGGATCAGCTCCCGCTCGCGCGCCAGCCGTTCGATCCCCGCCATGTCGGCGATGCGCAGGGTCGGATTCGACACCACCTCCACCAGCAAGAGCCGTGTCTCGGGGCGGATCGCCGCCTCCATCGCCTGCAGGTCGGTCGGATTGGCCAGCGTCGCCGCGATCCCCCATCGGGGCAGGTCCTGCGTCAGCATGCGCAGGCTGCGACCGTAAAGCTGATTGCCCCCGACGACATGATCCCCCGCCGACAGAAGGCCCAGCAGCGTTGCCGTGACCGCCGACATGCCGCTGCCGGTGACGATACCGCCCTGCCCCTCCTCGAACGGACCGCCCTCCATGAGGTCGATCATGGCAGCCAGGACGTCCGCGTTCGGGTGCCCTTCGCGGCCGTAGGTATAGCCCTTCGCGCGCCCCTCGTACTGCGCATCGAGCGCGTCCGGATCGGGCGAGGCATAGACGACCGAGGGCTGCAGCGGCGTGACCACCGCGCGGCTGTCCGAGCGGGGAAACACCGTCCGGCGGACGAGATTGGGACGTTCGTTCATCGGATCGCCTTGCGTGTCTTGCGGGATCAGGGCCGGATCGCGCCGTTGCCGGTGACGAGGTACTTGAAGCTGCACAACTGCTCGGCCCCGACGGGCCCACGGGCGTGCATCTTGCCGGTGGCGATCCCGATTTCGGCACCCATGCCAAACTCGCCGCCATCGGCGAACTGGGTGGACGCATTATGCATCAGGATCGCGCTGTCGAGCCTGGCGAAGAAAGCCGCGACCGCATCCGCGTCTTCCGCCAGGATGCAGTCCGTGTGGTCCGAGCCGTATTCCCGAACATGCGCGATCGCGCCCTCGACATCGTCCACGACCCGGGCCGCGATCTTCATGTCGAGGAACTCCGTGCCCCAATCGTCGGACGTCGCCGCGACGCGGCCGCGCAGGCCCTCGCCCGCGCGCACCTCGACCCCCTCGGCCATCAGGTCGTCCAGCAGGTCCTGTCCCAGCCCCTCGGCGATGTCGCGATGGATCAGCAGACACTCCGCGGCGCCGCAGATTCCCGTCCGGCGCGTCTTGGCGTTCAGCACCACCTTGCGCGCCATATCCGGCTCAGCGGATCGGTCGACATAGATGTGCACGATCCCTTCGAGATGGGCGAACACGGGCACGCGCGCCTCGCGCTGGACCAGTCCGACCAAGCCCTTGCCACCCCGCGGGACGATCACGTCGATATGGTCGACCGCCGTCAGCATCGCCTGCACAGCGGCACGGTCGCGCGTCGGCACCAGCTGGATCGCCGCCTCGGGCAGATCCGCGCCGCGCAGCCCTTCGCAAAGCGCACCGTGGATCGCCGCACTGGAATGGAAGCTCTCGGATCCGCCGCGGAGAATGACGGCGTTCCCGGCCTTCAGGCACAGTGCACCTGCATCCGCGGTGACGTTCGGCCGGCTTTCGAAAATGACGCCGACGACGCCCAGCGGCGTGGCGACGCGGCGGATGTGCAGGCCGTTCGGCCGATCCCATTCCGCCAGCACGCGCCCGACCGGATCGTCCTGTCCGGCGATCGCGCGCAGACTTTCGACGATACCCTCGATCCGCACCTCGTCCAGCGTCAGCCGGTCCAGCATCGCATCCGACAGGCCCCTTCTCCGCCCGTAGTCCAGATCGTCGGCATTCGCACGCAGCACGGCCTCGCGCCGCGACCAAAGCGCATCCGCCGCCCCCGTCAGGGCGGCACGCTTCCGCGCGTCGGACGCCGTGGCGAGCACCGCCGACGCCGCCCTTGCCGCCCGGCCGATCCGGTCCATCAAGGCGGGAATGTCTTCGCCGTGATCCTTCATATCGCCATGTCGTCCCTGTGGATCAGTGCCGCGCGCCCCGGATAGCCCAGCCGCGCCTCGATGTCACTGGACCTGAGTCCACGGATCGCGCGCCCCTCGTCCGCGGTATAGCGGATCAGGCCCTGCCCCATCTTGCGCCCGTCCGGCCCCTCGATCGCAACGGGGTCGCCGCGCCCGAAGGCACCCCCCACGAAGGTGACCCCCGCCGCCAGCAGGGACCGGCCATCCTGCAAGGCCCGCGCGGCGCCTTCGTCGATGGCCACCGTGCCCCGCGGCTTCATCGACGCGATCCACCGCTTGCGCGCGACCCTCGGGTCACCGTCGGGCGCGAACCACGTCGCGCGGTCCGCACCGTTCAGCGCCTGCAGCGGACGATCGCATCCAAGGCTGATGACCAGCGCGCAGCCGGCCTGCGTGGCGATCTGGGCGGCCATGATCTTGGTCACCATGCCGCCCTTCGACAGGCCCGACACGCCTTCGCCGGCCATGGCGGTGATTTCGGGGGTGATTGTCGCGACATGCGGGATATGACGGGCCGCAGGGTCAAGGCTCGGGTTCGCGGTATAGAGCCCATCGACATCCGACAGCAGGACGCAGACATCGGCGCCCGCCATCGCGGCGACCTGGGCCGCCAGACGGTCGTTGTCGCCGAACCGTATCTCGTCGGTCGCCACCGTGTCGTTCTCGTTGACGATCGGCACGACGCCCAGACCCAGCAACGTCTCGAACGTGGCGCGCATGTTCAGATAGCGGCGGCGGTTCTCGCTGTCGTCCAGCGTCACCAGCACCTGCGCCGAGGTGATCCCCAAGGGACCGAGGACGTCGTCATACGCGGCCGCCAGGCGGATCTGGCCGACCGCCGCGGCCGCCTGCGACTGTTCCAGCGTCAGGCTGGATCGCAGGCCCAGCACGCGCCGTCCCAGCGCGATCGAGCCCGACGACACCAGAATCACATCCCTTCCCGACCCGCGCAACTCGGCCACGTCGGCGGCAAGACCGCGCAACCAATCCTGCCTCAGCGCGCCCGATTCAGGATCCACCAGCAGGGCGGAGCCGATCTTGACGACGATCCGCGCCGCGTCCTCTAGACGGGCGACCACGGCGCGTCCCCGTCTCCCGAGGGATCGGACGGGCCGTCCCCCGCCCCGTCGGCGCCACCCCGGCCGATCAGGTCCCGCAGCGCGCGCAACACGACGGTCACGCCTTCGCCCGACACGCCCGACATGGCCAGCACGTCCCCGCCCACGGCATCCGCAAGCGTCGCGCGGCGCTCCGCCAGATCTTCGTCCGAGATGGCGTCGATCTTGTTCAGCACGGTCAGGCGCGGCTTCTCGACAAGGCCGCCGCCATACATCTCCAGCTCGGCAATGATGGTGCGGTAATCGGCCACCACGTCGCCGCTCGTCGCGTCGATCAGGTGCAGAAGCGCACCGGATCGCTCCACATGGCCCAGAAACCGGTCGCCGATGCCCCGCCCCTCATGCGCGCCCTCGATCAGGCCGGGGATATCCGCGACCACGAACTCGACACCATCGACACCCACGACGCCCAGGTTCGGAACCAGGGTGGTGAACGGATAATCCGCGATCTTGGGCCGCGCGTTGGACGTGGCGGCCAGGAAGGTCGACTTTCCGGCATTCGGCAGGCCCAGCAGCCCGACATCCGCGATCAGCTTCAGCCGCAGCCAGACCTCACGCTCCACCCCCGGCTGTCCGGGGTTGGCCCGGCGCGGCGCCTGGTTGGTGGCCGACTTGAAATGCATGTTGCCGAAGCCGCCATTGCCGCCCTTGGCCAGGACGACCCGCTGGCCGGGTTCGGTCATGTCGGCGATGACCGTCTCCTGATCCTCGTCCAGGATCTCGGTGCCGACGGGCACGCGCAGGACGATGTCGTCGCCGTCCTTGCCGGTGCGCTGCTTGCCCATGCCGCCCTGGCCGGCCTTGGCGAAGAAATGCTGCTGATAGCGGAAGTCGATCAGGGTGTTCAGACCCTCGACCGTCTCGACGACGACATCGCCGCCGCGCCCGCCGTTGCCACCGTCGGGACCGCCGTATTCGATGTACTTTTCGCGCCGGAACGACACCGCGCCCGAGCCGCCGCCGCCCGAGCGGATATAGACGCGGGCCAGATCGAGGAATTTCATGCGTCAGCCCTTACGCCCGCCCGCCCGTAGCCTCAAGCCATCTGCCGGATATAGGTCCATTGAGGAACGACGGCCCCCCGCGCGACGCTGAACGCCTCGGCGTCGCCGATGTAGTCGAAGCCCGCATTGGTCAGCACCCGGGCCGAGGCCGGATTGTCCTGAAAGACCTTGCCGAAGACCTGCGCGTTGCCCAGCGGATTGGCCTCCATCAAGGCACGCACCGCTTCGGTGGCGAGGCCGGTGTTCCAAACCACGGGCGCAACCCAATAGCCGATCTCGGCCTGGCCCCGGTCCATCCGCTCCAACGTGATCAGGCCCACCAGTTCGCCCAGGCTCGCCTCCGACGCGTCCATCACCCAGACCACCTCGTCGCCCGCGTCGCCCAGACAGCGGGTCACAAAGGCGTCGGTGGCACCGGGCGGCAGCGGGTGCGGGATCGCGGTCGTCATCTCCGCCACGCGCCGATCCCGTGCATAGTGTTCGATCAGGCCCATATCCGCCCGCCGGAGCGGTCGCAGCATCAGACGTTCGGTCTGAATGCGCGGCTGCTCGGCCGACCTGTCGGGGTCCAGCCGGATGGGGGCTTTCTGCGGCGTCATGTCGTTCCTCCTCCGAACAGCACGAACAGGACGCTGGCGACGGTGAGCCCGGCCAATGTCCACATCAGGTAACGTTCCGCGGCGGTGCCGCGAAGATGGTGGGCGACCAAGCTGCCACCCCATGTCCAGAGCGGGTGAAGCACCACCTGGCATCCGAACAGGACCGCCGCGATGGTCGCCGTCGCCTCGATCGCGGGCGTGCCGGGCGCCACGAACGCGGTGAAGCCGCCCGTGATCATCGCCCAAGCCTTCGGGTTCAGCGGATGCACGATCAACCCCGCGACGAACCCCGGCGCCTCCGCCGCGCCGCCCTCTCCCAGGCGCAGGTTCGCGACCCGCCACGCCAGCCAGATGATATATGCCGCCGAGGCCCATTTCAGCGCCTCGAACGCCCAGGGGGCCGATGCCGCCAGCTGCATAAGGCCGAACCCGACGGGCCAGATGATGAACTGCTTTCCCAACGCGACGCCCGCCACGAAGGGCAGCGCCGCGCGCAAGCCGAACCGCGCGCCCGTCGCCATTAGCGCCATGTTCGCCGGGCCGGGCGTGCCGACCTGACTGGCTGCGAAGGCCAGGAACGGCAGGACCGCGACCGTCACGCCCGATACCCGCGTGGGACCGGACCATCGGCCATCCCGTCGACGCACGTCCGCGCGGCGTATCCATTGTGCGGCTGCAGGCGGGGCATCTGACCCTTCCGCGTGAGGGGATAAAACGAAAATGGGGACCGGCAATCCGCCGATCCCCATTTCATGAAACCTTGGAAATCCGGCTTACTCGGCTGCCTCGGCCACGGGAAGCACGCTTACGAAGGTGCGGCCCTTGAAGCCCTTTCGGAACGTGACGGCGCCATCGGTCGTCGCGAAGATCGTGTGGTCGCGACCCAGGCCCACGCCCTCGCCCGGCCACCACTTCGTGCCGCGCTGGCGAACGATGATGTTGCCCGCGATCGCCTGCTGACCACCGAAGAGCTTCACGCCCAGACGGCGGCCCGCGGAGTCGCGACCGTTGCGGGAGGAACCACCGGCTTTCTTGTGTGCCATGAGAAATTACTCCTGTTCTGCGGCGAATTGCTTCGCCTGGTCGATCCAGCCGTCCCGCTCAATCCGGCCCTTGAACGACAGCTTGTCATCCATATAGGCGATCTCTTCGGGACCCCAAGCCGAGATCTGGTCGAAATGGAAGACGCCGTTCTCGTGCAGCAGCCCTTCGAGCTTCGGTCCGACGCCCGCGATCTTCTTGAGGTCGTCGGCCTTGCCGCCACGCGGCGCGTCCAGAAGGTTCGCCGGACGCGTGCCGTTCAGCGCCGCATCCGCGATCTTGTCTTCCTTCGACGCGGTGGCGGGCACGGCTTTCTTGACATCCGCCTTCTTGGCGGCGGCCTTCTTCGGTGCAGCCTTCGCGGCAGGCGCCGAGCCGGCCCCGATCGCGACCTTCACGCCGGACTTGTCGGCGCCCTTTTCCAAGATGTCGGTGATGCGCAGCAAGGTCAGGTACTGACGATGGCCCTTGGTGCGCTGCGACCCGTGCTTCCGGCGGCGCTTGACGAAGTGGATCAGCTTCTCGCCGCGGATCTGGTCGATCACGTCGGCCTGGACCGCCGCACCGTCGATCAGGGGCGCGCCCACGGTGACCTTGTCGCCACCGATCATCATCACGTCATTGAACTGGATCTTCTCGCCGGCCTCGCAAGCCAGCTTCTCCACGCGAAGCACGTCGCCCGTGGCGACCCGGTACTGCTTCCCACCGGTCTTCAGAACGGCGAACATCCGTTCTCTCCTTATGTCAGTCGCGCCCTGCGGTCCCCGGGATCCCGGACGTTTCCGACCCGTCGAACGGGCCACCTCGGACAGCGTGCCCTTCGCGGGGCATGCAAGAATATCAATGGGCCGCGAGAATCCTCACGGCCCACGCGCGGCCCTATCCCATGGGGTCGGCCGACTGTCAAGTCGCGGTCAGATCGTGTCCTGCGCGATGAAACGGGCCGCGGCCAGGCCCAGATCGTAGGACGTCGTCTCGAACACGCGGCCGAACCCCGCGAACATCGCCGCGACATAGCGCCGGCCCGCGGGCGTCTGCGTGAACGTCATGTAGGTGCGCAGTTCGGCATCCGAAAACGGCGCGTAGGCGAGCGTCAGGTATCCGCGCAGCCAACGCGTCGTCGCCGCGCGAACCGCGCTTTCCTGATTCCAGACCATCGCGATCATCTCGCTTTCGGTCATGCGCTTGCGCAGCGCGCCGCCATCGCCCAGCCCGCGATAGAATGCGAAGTTCGCGTTCAGCCCGCCCGACACGTTACTGTCGACCAGATCCATGCCATCGATCAGTTGATCGATCAGCGCCGTGCGCTCCGTCCCCTGGTCCGCGACGGCCCGGGTCGCGCTCGTCTCGATGTCGGTATCCAGCATGTCGCGCCGCGCTTCGACCTCGCGGCGGACGATCCGCCCGCCCAGATCGCCGGAATAGAATGCGGCCACCACCTCGGCATCGGCTGGCGACAGCTCGTCCCGAAGGGTGGACGCGATGATCGGCACCAGCCGCTCGGGCGTCTGGATGGCCGAGACGGCCCGCGCCCAGTCCCGCCCGCCGCGCCCGGCGAAGAGCGCCTTCTCCAGGCTCATGCCGTGACGCGCGCCTTCGGTGGCGACGACCTGCATCAGGGCCTCCACCCGGACCGCGTTCATGATCGTGCCCACTGTGTCGGCGCGCACTTCCTGCTCCGCCGTGTTCTCCGCCCAACTCGCGCCGCAGGTCAGTCCGATGCCCAAAAACGCCGTGGCGAGGATCCTGATCGTCCTTTTCATGTTACCGCTCCCTCGTTCATTGTCCCCGCCCCAGTGAACAGGGCCGGGGCCCGGCTGAGAACCCGAAACCGCCCCCCTCGCGGCATCGTGTGAAAAGCTGCGTGATCCTCTTGCAGCACTCGAAGCACTTGCCTAAAGACGCGCCACGACCCGAGGTGCGGAGAGGTGCCGGAGTGGTCGAACGGGACGGTTTCGAAAACCGTTGTGGATTAACGTCTACCCAGGGTTCGAATCCCTGTCTCTCCGCCACCCCGCCCTGCTTCGCAAGACATTCCAAAAAATGCGAAAATTCGGCTTTGGACCGGCCTGCGCGGCGTCTCGACTTCGGCATGCGGGTCACGGCCGGCCCGAATCCGTCCTCCGGCGTTTCCGCTCCCGGCGGGGCGCCCCCGCACGGGTCACCCCGGCCCATGTCTCAGCCGCGGCATCGCCGTCGATCCGCGCATTTTCGCAAACCCGCAAACCAAGTCTTGACTGTTACCCACTTGCATCGCCCCCGGTTCACATGGGCTGGACGACGCGCGCCCGGGATGATCGGTTCGAACAATCGAACCGGAGAGGGCACCGCATGCATATCGATCCATTCGCGGTCGAGATCTGGATGAACGCGCATGAGACCGCGTGCGAACTCAATCTCGCCGAAACCTGCGTGCGCAGCCTGACGCTGGGCGAGTTGCTGCAACTGGCCGGCCGGAACGAGGCGGCGCTCGGCGACCTGCTTCCCCTGCGCCTGACCTATGGCGCGATCGAAGGATCGAACGCGCTGCGCGATGCGATCGCGGCCCTCTATGTCGACCGGACGCGCGGCGATATCGTGGTGACGCATGGCACGGCGGGCGCGAACGCGCTCGTCTGGCAGGCGATGGTCGGACCGGGCGACCGCGTCGTCAGCTTCGTGCCGACCTATCAGCAGCATGTCTCCATCCCCGAAAGCCTGGGCGCCGACGTCGTGCGCTTTCCCCTTCATCCCGGGGACGGCTGGCACCCCGATCTCGGCGCGCTGGACCATGCCGTCACGCCGGAGACCCGGATGATCGCCTTCACCAACCCCAACAACCCGACCGGGGCCCGGATCGCACCGGACGCGATGGCCCGGATCGTCGAAATCGCGCGCGCTGCCGATGCCTGGGTGCTGGTGGACGAGGTCTATCGCGGCACCGGGCGGGAAGATCCGGGCTTCGATCCGTCCATCGTCGACCTCTACGAAAAGGGGATCGCCACGGCGGGCATGTCCAAGGCGTTCTCGCTGGCCGGGCTGCGCCTCGGCTGGGTGACGGCCCCGCGCGAGGTTCTGGAGGCGGTGGCGCTGCATCGCGACTACAACACCATTTCCGTCGGCATGATCGACGACCACCTGGCGGCCATCGCGCTCGGCGCCGCCGACCGCCTGCTGGACCGCGCGCGCGCGATCACGTCCCGCAATCTGGCGCTCATCGACGACTGGATGGCGGGCGAGCCTTCGTTGACATGGGTCCGGCCCGAGGCCGGGACGACCGCGCTGATCCACTACGACATCGACCTGCCGTCCGAGGCGTTCTGCCTCGATCTTCTGGCACAGACCGGCGTCCTGCTGACCCCCGGATCGGTCTTCGGGGTCGAGGGCTGCGTGCGGATAGGGTTCGGCAACGACCCCGCGGCGATGGCGGACGGCCTGCCGCGCCTGTCGAGGTTCCTGGCCGCACGCCGTGCGTGAAATGGCGACGGCCGACCGCTAGAGAGGGGATTGGCGCACCCATCAGGATTCGAACCTGAGACCTCTGCCTTCGGAGGGCAGCGCTCTATCCAGCTGAGCTATGGGTGCCTCGCGCCGGGGGATAGCCGCGATCCCCGCCCCCCGCAAGTCACTTCGCGAGATGGTCCACCACCGACCGTGCCGCGCGCAGGCCGGGCGCCACGCCGCCGCGGCCGAGCGCGTCCATCGCATCCGACAGGGCCTGCGTCTGGCGATCGCGTTCCGACGGCACCGACATCAGCCGTGCGAAGGCCGCACCGACCGGGCCGGCGCGACAGGCCGGGCCGTGGAACTCGGGCACGACGTTGCGGCCCGCGATCAGGTTCACCAGGGTCCCCGTATCCACACGCAGCATCCGGCTGACGATCTGCCAGCTGAACCAGTTCATGTCGTAGGCGATGACCATCGGCGTCCCGCTCGCGGCGAGTTCCAGGCTGACGGTGCCCGATGCGGCGAGTGCCGCCGTCGCCGCCCCGAAGGCCGCACGCTTGTCGGCCGGGTCCGTCACCAGGATCGGATCGAAGGGCCAGCCCCGCGTCATCTCGCGCAGGACTGGCTCCAGATGCGGCACGGTCGGAACGACGACCCGGCTGCCGCGGGGTAGCTGCTCGATCGCTTCGCCGAAGACGGGTCCCAGGCGCGTCACCTCCCCCCGCCGCGATCCAGGCAGGACGAGCGCGACCTCGCCGCCCGCCCGTGCGCGGAAGGCGGCGGCCTCGGCCGGTGTGGCCCGCGGCTCCGTCACGACCGGGTGACCGACGAAATCGCAGCTCATCCCGGCCGCCTGCATATAGGGCGGCTCGAAAGGCAGAAGGGCCAGGACATGGTCGACATGCCGCGCCATCTTCTCGGCCCGCCCCGGACGCCAGGCCCAGACCGACGGCGCGACATAGTGGATGACCGGCAGCGACGGGCGGACCCGCCGGGCGCGCGCGACCACACGCAGGCAGAAATCGGGGCTGTCGATCGTGATCAACGCATCCGGCCGCAGGTCGGCGATGGCCGCGACGGCCGCATCCCGCCTGCGCAAAAGTTCCGGCAACCGGGGCACCACTTCGGCCAGCCCCATGACCGACAGCACCTCCATCGGGAACAGGCTCTCCAACCCCTCGGCGGTCATGGCCGGGCCGCCGATGCCGACGATTTCGACGTCCGGCACCAGGTGCCGCAGCCCTTGCATCAGCGCCGCGCCCAACCGATCGCCCGAAGGTTCGCCCGCGATCAGGAACAGCCGCATCAGGGGCCCTGCACGGCCAGGAACAGCCCCGCCTCGGTCAGGGCGCGGCGCATCTCATCGGCATCCAAGACGAGGACGGCGCCGCGCTCCACCGCGATGCCCGACAGTCCCGCATCGCGCACGCGATCGACGGTGTCGGGGCCCAACGTCGCCATGTCGATTCGTCTGTCCTGCCCGGCCTTGGCCGCCTTGTAGAACACGCCGCCCGGCGGGCGCGCGAATGGCGCGGCCAATCCGTCCAGCATGTGATCGGTGCCGGGCAGCGCCTCGATCGCCAGCACCTGGCCGCCCGCCACCACCAGCCCCTGCCCGACATCCAGCGGCGAAAGCGCCCGGTGCAGCTCGGCCGCGCGTGCGATATCCGCCCGGTCCGCCTGCGCGGGCGTGCCGACCTGCGGGACGTCCATCAGGCCCGGCACCAATTCCTGTAGCGCCACCACGCGCAACCCCGCCTCCTCGAAGAAGGACAGGACGGTGCGCAACGCCGCATCGTCCCCCTGCCGCAGCGCCGCCATCATGCGCGGCACCAGCGGCGCGGTCGCGGCGTCGATCGCCTGCGCATCGATGGCCGGCCGGGCAACGCGGCCGGCGAAGCAAACCTCGGTGAAGCCGTCCTCCGCCAGATGCGCCAGCAGCGTTCCCAGCCGCTCGATGCGGAACCCCTCGGACGCGATGCCGTCCGGCGGATGATCGGCGAGATGCCAGGCCCGCCAGTCCCGGCCGTCCAGCCCGCGGGCCAGTACGGCCGGCAGCCCCCCCTGCCCGGCAATCAGGGCCAGCTTCGTCACTTGGGGACCAGGAAGCTTCGATCCGAGGCGCCGGTGATGAACTCCACCATCTGGCGGACGTGATCGCTCTCGGTCTCGTCGCCCAGACGGCGGGCCCGCTCCAGGAACGTCCCCTCCCCCTGCTTTAGTGTCAGAAGCGCCACGCGGAGCGCCTGGATGTCCGCCCGCGCCACACCGCGCCGCTTCAGCCCGACGAGGTTCAGGCCGTCCAGCTCCGCCCGCGGCCCTTGGACCAGCCCGTACGGCACCACATCGTTCGTCACCATCGACAGCGCGCCGATGATCGCCCCTCGGCCGATGCGGACCCATTGATGAATGCCCGACAGCCCGCCCACGATCACGTCGTCCGCGATCTGGCAGTGGCCGGCGATGGCCGACTGGTTCACCACGATCACCCGGTCGCCGATATGGCAGTCATGCGCGATGTGGCATCCGGCCATGAACAGGCCGTCATCGCCCACCACCGTCTCGCCGCCGCCCTGGACGGTCCCGGTATTCATCGTCACATGCTCGCGGATCCGGTTGCGCGCGCCGATCCGCAGGCGGGTCCGCTCGCCGGCGAATTTCAGGTCCTGCGGCACCTCACCGATCGATGCGAAGGGAAAGATCACCGTGCCTGCGCCGATATCGGTCCAGCCCGCGACGACCACGTGGCTGCGGATGTCGACATCGGCCGCGACCGTGACCTCGGGCCCGATGACGCAGAACGGCCCGATCCGGGCACCCGGGCCGATCGTCGCCCCGTCCTCGATCACGGCCGAGGGATGAACGGTCGCGGTCGGGTCGACGCTCACGCCCCGGTGTCCGCTTGGTCCTTGGGCATGTCGATCATGGCGGTGAAATCGGCGGTCGCGGCCACCTCGCCATCGACCGTCGCCTTGCCCCGGAACTTCCAGACCTTCGCACCCGGCTTGCCGCGCACGACCTCGACATGCAGCTCCAGCACGTCGCCGGGCACGACCTTGCGTCGGAATTTGGCCCCTTCGACGGACATGAAATAGATCAGCGCGTCGCGGTCCATCAGGTTATTGGAGACACCGACCAGCACGCCCGCCGTCTGGGCCATCGCCTCGATGATTGTGACGCCGGGCATGATGGGCGTGCCGGGGAAATGGCCCTGAAAATGCGGCTCGTTGAAGGTGACGTTCTTGATGCCGACGGCCGAACGGTTCTCCACGATGTCGCGGACCCGATCGACCAGAAGGAACGGATAGCGATGGGGCAGCACCCGTTGGATCAGGTGAATGTCGGCCTCGGTCGTCATGTCGCGGTCCCCCGTTTGATTTCCGGGGCATATCGTGCGCCGGGGGTATGGGGCAAGCGGCGGCTAGCGGTCCCCTTCGGGCCGGGGCTGGGGCGCCGATGGCTCGATCTCGGTCCCGTCGCCCAGGGCGGCATCGATCCGGTCCTGCGCAAGAACGGTGATGTCGACTTGGTCGGCCGATGCGATCACCAGACGCCGGTCCAGGATCACAAGCGCGCCGGTCTCGCGGGCAAGCTCCACCAGGATGGGGTTCGCACGCTCCAGGAACAGGGCCTGCGCGCGTTCGCCCTGCTGGGTGATGGCGCGGGCCTTCGCCGCCTGCGTCTGGCGGATGTCCGTGACCCGGGCGTCGAAATCGGCGGCCAGCTCTCGAAAGGCCTCCGGGTTCATCGCGGCGCGACGATCGGTCAACGCCTGCTCCTCGGCCTCCAGCTCGCTTTCGATCCGGCGGTTCTCGACCGCCAGTTCGGCCGAGGCCGCCTCGATGTCGCGCGCCACGCGGCGGCCGAACATGCTCTGCGCGAAGAGGGCATCGCGGTCCAGCACGACCACAGACGATTGCGGCACGCCCAGGCTGGGCGACGGGCCTTGCGACCCCGCCTGTTGTGCCGCTGCCGGCCCCACCGTCAGCAGCGCCGCCAGCAGCAGCGCCGCGCGCATCAGAAGCGGGTCTCGATCGTCAGGTCGAACGTCTGCTCGCGGTCGAAATCCCGCTTGCGGATCGCCCGCGTGAAGTTGAACCGGAGCGGTCCGATCGCGGTATCCCAAAGGAGGCCGATGCCCACGGCGGAGTTCAGGTAGAAATCGTCGTCCACCGGGATCGGGCCCGTCGCCGACGTGTCGTCTAGCCCCCAGACCGAGCCGGCATCCAGGAAGGTCGCGGCCGCGATTCCGTACTCTTCGGGAATGAAGCCCAACGGGAACTGCGCCTCGAACCGGGCGGCGGCGAAATAGTTGCCGCCCAGCGCCGCATCCGAGAAGTTCAGGTCGCGCGGGCCGATGCCGCCCGACTCGAAGCCGCGGATGATCGACTGGCTGTTAAAGAACCGCGTCGACTGCCGCGACGCGTCGTCGTCCAGCGTGTTGACCGCGCCCGCCTCGAACGTGGCGTTCAGCACGATCTCATCGTTGCGGATGGTTCGCTGCGCCGCGGCCAGCATCGTCGTCTTGATGAACTCCTCGTCGCCCCCCACGCCGGCGAATTGCTGGCCGAAGCGCAACCGGTAGCCGCGCGTCAGGTCCAGGCCGGTGCCGATGGTGTTGTAGGTCCAGCTGTAACCCACGAATGAGGTGGTCGCCTCGCCTTCGTCGGCCAGCAGGATCGGCGACAGGTCGGTGCTGTCGCGTGCGTCCAGCTTGTCCTGGGTAATGCCGTAGAAGACGCCCAGGCGACTGTATTCACCGGCGGGAAACTCCAGCCCGAACCGGGCGCCCGCGCTCCGCGTGTCGAAGGTGAGCGAGTCGCGCGAGGTCTCGCGGTAGAAGACCGACACCGACGCGGCGAGGTCGCGATTGAGGAAGTAGGGCTCGATGAAGGTCAGCGCGGAGTTGGAATTCTCCGATCCCGTGTCGACCGCGAAGTTCAGCGTCTGGCCGCGCCCCAGGAAGTTCGTCTCCGAGAAACTGAACGACACGCCCACGCCGGATTCGACCGAGTAGTTCGCGCCGAAACCCAGCGCGCCCGTCGGCTGCTCCTCGACATCGACATCGACGATCACCTGCTCGGGCGCCGTTCCCTCGCGGGCCGTCACCTCGGCCTCGCTGAAATAGCCCAGCGCGCGGATCCGCCGCGCGGCGGCCTCGATCTCGCGCGGGTTGAACGGGTCGCCTTCGACCGTGTCGAACTGCCGCCGGATTACCCGGTCGAGCGTCGTGGCGTTGCCCTCGATGTCGATCCGCTCGACGAAGCGCCGCTCGCCCTTTTCGATGACGAAATCGATGTCCAGGCTCAGATCAGCGTCGTTGCGGCGGATCTCGGGGCGGACGCGGATGAAGGTCAGACCCTGGCGCGTCGCCAACAGCTCCAGCCGCTCGATCGTCCGCTCCAGCGCCTGCGGCGTGAAAATGTCGCCGGGGTCCACGCGGATCTCGGACTGGTATTCCGCCACGTTGATCTCGGGCAGGTTCGACATCGCGGCGACCCGGCCAAACCGGAACTGCTGCCCCTCCTGAATGCGGAAGGTCAGGAAATACGCGTCGCGCGTCGGCACGAGTTCGGGCGTCGCAGACAGGACCTGCACATCGGCATAGCCGCGCGACAGGTAGAAGTCGCGAAGCAGCTGCGTGTCGAGCGCGACCCGGTCGCCGACAAAGGTGTCGGCGCGGATCAGGGCGCGGAAGATCCCGGCCTGCTTGGTCTCCAGCACGCGGCGCAGGCGGCGGTCGGAAAAGGCGCGGTTGCCGACGAAACTGACCCGCTCGATCTCGGACACGCGACCTTCGGCCACCTCGAAGATCAGGTCGACGCGGTTCTCGCTGCGGCGGATGATCTTGGGCTGAACGGTCGCCGCCAGACGACCCGATTGCGCATAGGCGTCGGTAATGGCGGCGGCGTCGCGCTCGGCCTGCCGCGGGTCGTAGACGCGGCGCACCTGGCTGCCGATGATGGTCTGCAGATCCTCGTCCGAGAGGCGGTTGTTGCCCTCGATGGAGATGCGGTTGACGGTCGGATACTCGGTCACGATCACGACCAGGCGCGATCCCTGCGGCACGATCTCGACCGTCTCGAACAGGCCCGAGGCCTGCAGGCGCTGGAACCCGTCGTTGAGCTGCCCGGCGGTGATGACCTCGCCCGGCGCCACGCCCAGGTTCGCGAGGATGGACGCCGTCTCGATGCGGGTATTCCCCTGCACCTCGAAGCTGTTGAACTGATAGGTCTGGGCCGCGGCGGCCCCCGCCAGAAACGCGGCCCCGCATATGGCAAGGGCGGTCAGACGCATCGTCCTGCCGCCCGTTCGGTTGCCCTGAAAACCCTGCCGCCCCGTGCCCGGAAAGGCCCCGCCCCGTCGGTCCATGTCGTCTGCCCCGTCCTCGATTTTCTTGAGGACGGTCCTATCGGCTGGACGGAGTCATGTCAAAGCGCGAGAGCGCCGCAAATCACGCGCGGCGCAAGGGGTCGTCGGCATGCAACACACCGTCGATCGACGGGCGTGCCCGATCAGAGAGACTGGATCCACGCGGCCAGCATCACCGCGGCGAGGATCGCGAAGGCCGACAGGAAACGGTCGATGTTCAGGCCCATGAAGATGGTCAGGCCGCGATATCCGTTCTGCACGTGTCGCATGGGAAAATCCTCGAAACTCCAATCGACCCCGGGATGCCCGCGGAATGGGGCGCGATTGAGGCGCAGTTCGGGCGATTTCGGTGCGCGGCGTTTCGGGGCTGTCGCCAGCCCTAGCAGAAGATGTCGTTCCAGAGCGCGAAGAGCATCAACGCCCCCATCAGCGCGATCCCGATGGTCATGAGCACGCGCACCGCATTGTCCGAAGGCGGCTTGCCGCGAACGGCCTCGTAGGCGTGGAAGACCAGGTGGCCGCCGTCGAGAACGGGGATGGGAAACAGGTTCAGCAGACCCACCGCCGCCGACAGGCCGGCGATGAACCATACGAAGTTCTCCAACCCTTGTGTCGCGACCGCCCCCGACGTCTCGGCGATGCCGATGGGCCCCGACAGGTTGCAGGTGCTGATCTGCCCGGTGACGATATGCGCAAGCGCCGACAGCGAGGATTTCAGGATATAGCCGGTCTGGCTGAAACCATAGCTCACCGCCTCGACAAGCCCCGCCGTCTCGGTCACCGGCTCGAAGAAGAGCGACCCGGTGATGCCGATCAGATAGCGCGTCTCGAACCCGCCATCAGGCAGCGGCAGCGCCTGGCTACGCGGGGTCAGCGTGAACTCCAGCACCTCGCCCTCGCGCCATACCGTCAGGCCCAGCGGTGCGCCCTCGGCCACCTCGACCTTGCGCTGCAGGTCGCGGAAGGAGTGGATCGCAACGCCGTCGATGGCCGTCACGACGTCGCCCGCGCGAATGCCGACATCCCATGCGGCGGAGCGGGCCTGCACCTGCTCGACCCGCGCGGGCATCGGCGGGGCGGCGTCCAGCCGCAACATCTCGCCATCGCGCCGCACTTCGTAGGAGATGGACTCGCCCGCCGGCAGTTCCGCCGCGGTGGACGCCACATCGGTGATGGCCTCGATCGACTGGCCGCCGATCGAAAGGATCTCGTCGCCCGGTTGCAGCGTCACCACCGCCTCGGGCAACGGCTTGAGTTCACCTACCACCGGATTGTCGACGACCCGGCCCGACACGATGACGAACCCCGCGAAGATCAGGATCGACAGAATGAAGTTGAAGATCGGTCCCGCCGCCACCGTGGCCGCCCGGCGCCAAAGCGATGCGCCCGTCATCGTCTGCGCGCGCTCCGCCTCGGTCATCTCGGCCACGGTGCCGTCATCGCCGACGCTCGCCGCGTTCGCGTCGCCCCGGAACTTGACGTAGCCGCCCAGCGGCAGCGCCGCCATCTGCCAGCGCGTGCCGTGCCGGTCCATCCGCGACCAGAGCACCGGCCCGAAGCCGATCGAGAAGACGTCCGCCTTGATGCCGCACCAGCGCCCGACGATGTAGTGGCCGTATTCGTGGATCGCCACGATCACCGACAGCGCCAGCACGAAGGCCAGAAGCGTCCAGATCAAGCCGCCGAACTGCGGGACGAGTGATGCGATCATTGGCGGTCTTTCCTGCTTAGGCGTGCCGACCCTGCGCGGCGACGGCCCGCGCGGTGTCGCGGGCGACACGGTCGGTCTGCTGCACCATATCGAGGGTCATGGTGGCAGCTTCAAGGCGATCTTCCGTCGCAAGCCTGTCCAGCACCGTCGCGACCAGCGGGGCCATGTCGGTGAACCGGATGCGGCCGTCGATGAACAGATCCAGCGCCGCCTCCTTGGCGGCGTTGAACGCGGCGCCGGCCAGCCCGCCGGCCTCCATCACGCGATGCGCCAGGCGCAGGGCGGGATAACGCGCCAGATCGGGCGCACGGAAATCGAGCCGCCCGGTTTCGGCCAGGTCAAGCAGCGCCACGGGCAGATCCCGGCGTTCCGGCCAGTTCAGCGCGAAGCCGATGGCGTGGCGCATGTCGGGCGCCCCCAGATGCGCCATCGTCGCCCCGTCGCGAAACCGCACCAACGCGTGAACGATGGATTGCGGGTGGATCACGGTGTCGATGCGGTCGGGCGGCAGTCCAAAGAACTCATGGGTCTCGATCAGCTCCATCGCCTTGTTGAACATCGAGGCCGAGTCGATGGTGATCCGCCGCCCCATGTCCCAGTTCGGATGGGTGCCGGCCTGCGCGGGCGTGGCGCCGTCCAGCGCCTCCAGCGGCCAATCGCGCAAGCCCCCGCCGGACGCCGTGATGGTGATCTTGTCGACGGCATTCATGTCCTCGCCGCGCAGGGCCTGGAAGACGGCCGAATGTTCGCTGTCGACCGGCAGGACGGTGGCGCCCTGCGCCCGCGCCTCGGCCATCAGCAACGGGCCGGCGCAGACCAGGCTCTCCTTGTTGGCCAGCGCCAGCGTCGTGCCATGACGCAAGGCCCGCAGGCCAGGCGCCAGACCGGCGGAGCCGACGATCGCCGACATGATCCAGTCGGCGGGCCGGTCCGCGGCCTCAAGCAGTGCCCCTGCCCCGGCCGCCGCGTCCACCCCCGACCCGTCCAGCGCCGCGCGCAATTCCGGCAGTCGATCCTCGAAGGCGGTGACGGCGATCTCGGCCCCGAGCGCGCGCGCATCCGCGGCCAGCCGTTCGACATTCGCGCCCCCGGTCAGGGCGACGACATGATAGGCGTCCGGCGCGCGACGGATCAGGTCGAGCGTGTTCTGACCGATGCTGCCGGTCGCGCCGAAGATCGACACGCGCCGCATGCTCAGAGCACCGGGACGGGCGGAAACTCCGACAGGGACTCGATCACCAAGAGCATCAGCGCCGCGCCCAGCATCGCGTCGAACCGGTCGAACAGTCCCCCATGCCCCGGCAGCAGGTTGGAGCTGTCCTTGACGCCCACCTTCCGCTTGACCGCGCTCTCGGCGATGTCGCCCATCTGCGCCATCATCGCCAGCGCGACTGAGACGCCGACCGTCTCCCACCCGGCATCCTGCCAGATCACCCAGATCCAGCCGACCAGCGCCGCGCCGATCCAGCCCGCGATGGTGCCCGACCACGTCTTCTTGGGGCTGACGCGCGGCCAGAACTTCGGCCCGCCCAGCATGCGCCCGGCGAAGTATCCCGCCACGTCCGACATCACGACGACCGCGATCAGCCACAGCATCCAGATCAGGCCGAACTGCGTCAGATGCTGCGTCAGGCTCAGGCCCGCCAACACGATCGCCGCCGAGAAGCCGACCATGATCCGGCGGTCGTTGCGGATGAACGCGATCCCCGTCATCGGCACCAGCATCAGAAGCGGCAGGCCGAACCCGATGGGTAGGATGTTGGCCAGGAACAGCGCGACCGCGCCCACTCCGGCCATCAGCTTGGCGCGCTTGGGCCCACAGCGCAGCATCGTCGCCAGCTCCCACAGCATCAGGCCCACGCAGACCGAGATCAGCGCCACGAACCAGAGCCCGCCGCCCACGATGGCCACGCCGCCGATCACCAGCAGGAAGATCGCCGTGCCCAGCCGCGGGGCCAGATCTTGAAACCGGCCCGCGACCTTGGGCTCCAGCGGGGGCTGGAACTCGAACTCGAAAAGGGGCGGCTCCTCCTCCTCGGCGTGGTCCTCGGGCCGCTCGTTCACGCGGTCATACCGCCATAGCGGCGTTCCCTGGTGCCGAAGCGCGACAGGACCTCCTCGAACCGCTCACGCGTGAAGTCGGGCCACAGCGTGTCAACGAATTCGTACTCGGCATAGGCCGACTGCCACAGCAGGAAGTTCGAGATCCGCGCCTCGCCCGAGGTGCGGATCACGAGATCGGGATCGGGCAGGACATGGGTGTCCAGATAGCGCGGCAAGGTCTCGTCGGTGATCGCCTCGGGGTCGAGGCGGCCGCTGGCCACATCGCGGGCCAGCCGCTTGGTCGCGCGCGCAACCTCGTCCCGCCCGCCATAGTTCAGCGCGATCGTCAGGTTCACCCGCGTGTTGTGCGCGGTCAGCGCCTCGATCATGTCCATCAGGCCGCGCAGCTTGGCGTCCAGGCGCAGTCTGTCGCCGATGAAGCGCACCCGCGTCCCCTGCTCCAGCAGGCTGTTCGCCTCGGTCTGGATGTAGCGCCGGAACAACGACATCAGCCCCGAGACCTCGCTCTGCGTGCGTTTCCAGTTCTCGGTCGAGAAGGCGAAGACGGTCACGTATTCGACGCCCAGATCCGGGCAGGCGGCGACGATCTCGCGCACGCGCCGGGCGCCCGCGCGATGGCCCAGCAGGCGCGGCCGCCCCCGGCTCTGCGCCCAGCGTCCGTTGCCGTCCATGATGATGGCGACGTGGCGTGGCCCGATCGTGACTTGGGTCGGCATGGTCATCTCGCTCGTCCTCGCTTTGTCGGGGCCGCGTGGTTCGTCCCGCGGCCTTGTGCCCGTTTTCCCGTGGCCATCACCGGCGCGCCGGGGCAGACCGGGTCAGACCTGCATGATCTCGGCCTGCTTGTCTTCCAGCGCCTGGTCGATCTTCTTGATGTAGGAATCGGTCATTTCCTGGACCTCGCTCTCCCACATCTTCGCCTCGTCCTCGGCCAGGCCATCGGCCTTCTTGATGCGGTCCATGCCGTCGCGCCGGATGTTGCGGATCGAGACCCGGGCGTGCTCGGCATACTGCCCGGCCACCTTGGTCAGATCGCGGCGCCGCTCCTCGTTCAATTCGGGGATCGGCAGCATGATGATGGTGCCGTTGAGCTGCGGGTTGATGCCCAGCCCGCTTTCGCGAATGGCCTTCTCGACCTTGCCGACGAGTCCCTTGTCCCAGACGTTGACGGTGACCATGCGCGACTCGGGGACGTTGACGGTGCCGACCTGGTTGATCGGCGTGGGCGCGCCGTAGGCGTCGACCATCACAGGCTCCAGCATCGAGGCCGAGGCGCGGCCGGTGCGCAGGCTGCCGAATTCCGTCCTCAGGTTGGTCATCGCGCCGTCCATCCGGCGTTTCATGTCGTCGGTGTCCAGCTCGAAATCGTCGGCCATGTCATTCGTCTCCCGCAGGCTTTCGGCGCGGTATATCGGGGGATCCCGCGCAGGGAAAGACGGTTGGCCCGACATGCCCGCCACCCGTGGCCCGGTGGCCCCGGTGCCGTTCAGCCCTCGACGCGGGTATACGTCCCCTCGCCCGCCAGGATCGACCGGAACCCTCCGGGCGCATCCAGCGAGAACACGATGATCGGCAGGCCGTTCTCGCGCGCCAGCGCGATGGCCGATGCGTCCATGACCTTCAGATGCTTCGACAGCACCTCGTCGTAGGTGATCGTGTCGTAGCGTTTCGCGTCCGCGAACTTCACCGGATCGCGGTCGTAGACGCCGTCGACCTTGGTGCCCTTGAAGATGGCGCCGCAAGACATCTCGGAGGCACGCAGGGTCGCGGCCGTGTCGGTGGTGAAATACGGGTTTCCGGTGCCGGCGGCGAAGATGACGACGCGCTTCTTCTCCAGGTGGCGCACGGCGCGGCGGCGGATATAGGGCTCGCAGACCTGATCCATCGGGATCGCGCTGATGACACGGGTGTGGATGCCTAGGCTCTCCAGCGCGCCCTGCATGGCCAGCGCGTTCATCACCGTGGCCAGCATGCCCATGTAATCCGCGGTCGTCCGCTCCATCCCCTGTGCCGAGCCCTGCAAGCCGCGGAAGATGTTGCCGCCGCCGATGACCATGCAGATCTCGACCCCCATCTCGTGGACGGACTGGACCTCGCGCGCGATGCGTTCGACGGTGGGCGGATGCAGGCCATAGCCTTGGTCGCCCATCAGCGCCTCGCCCGAGATCTTGAGCATCACGCGGCGCAAGGCAGGCTCTCCGACGCCTGTTCCAGTTGCTTGCGCGGCCTGGTCATCCATGGCGTCATCCCCTTGCTTCGGTTGCGGCCCGACATATGCCGGATTACCCGTTCGTCGGCAACCGCATGGGCGGCGCCGTGACGTCACATGAAGAACGCGCCGCATCATGCTGGAATTGATCGGAAAGATAGATCGGGAACGTCCGATCCTGATCGCCGGGCCGACGGCATCGGGCAAGTCCTCGCTCGCCCTCGCCATCGCGCGCGCCAAGGGGGGGCGCATCGTCAACGCCGACGCGCTGCAGGTTTTCGCCGACTGGCGTATCCTGACCGCACGCCCTTCGCCCGAGGAGGAGTCGGCCGCGCCGCATGCCCTCTACGGCCATGTCGGCTGGTCGGAGCGGTACACGACCGGCGACTGGTTGCGCCAGATCGCGCCCTTTCTGCAGGGCCTCCGCCCGATCATCGTCGGTGGCACGGGTCTCTACTTCCGCGCGCTGACCGAAGGGTTGGCCGACATCCCCCCGATCCCGCCCGAGATCCGCACCGCCGCCGCCGCGCGGCTGGAAAGGGTGGGACTCGACGCGATGGGCCGGGACTTGTCGGAGGACGTGCGCACCGATATCGACTTGGCGAACCCGATGCGCGTCCTGCGCGCGTGGGAGGTGGCCCGCGCCACGGGCCGGTCGATCCGCGACTGGCAGGCGGACACGCCCTCGCCCCTGCTCGACCCGGCGAAGGCCACCACGCTGGTCCTGGACGCACCGCGCGACTGGCTGACACCCCGGCTGGAGCGACGCTTCGACGCGATGATCGCACAGGGCGCGCTGGACGAGGTCCGCGCCGTGCTGCCCAAATGGGACCCCGCCGCCAACGCGGCGCAGGCGATCGGCGCGGCCGAACTGGTCGCCCATCTGCGCGGTGAGATCGACCTGGCCGCCGCCCGCGACCGGGCCGTGATCGCCACGCGGCGCTACGCCAAGCGTCAGCGCACCTGGTTCCAAGCCCGCATGAAGGCCTGGCAGCGGGTCGACGCGACCAACCTCTGACCTAAGAACGGTGCGCGGCCACGAACGGAACCCGCGACGCCCCGTTCCGCGTTGGGAGGCGACACCAACCGCACCCGAGGACACCATGGCCGATCTCAGCTGGACCATTCCCGTCATGCGCGCCGGCTATGCCGGGCGCGGCCTGACTTATCTGTCGATCGCCGGCCTGTCGCTCTGGGCCATTTGGCGCGGGGGCGAGGCGCAGGGTACCGGATCGGCGCTGGAAACCCTATCTGACAGCGGATGGGGCATCGCCGTCCTGTGGCTGATTGCCCTGGGCCTTTTCGCCTATGCCGTCTGGCGCGGTATCGACGCAATCGAGGACCTGGAGGAATATGGCGACGATGCGAAGGGCATGATCTCGCGCGCCGGCATGATCGTGACCGGCCTCATTCACGGCGCCATCGCCGCGCTCGCGATTTCGCTGGCACTGGGCGGCGGTGGCGGCAGCGGCGGCGAAGGGGGCGTCTCGAACCTGGTGGGTGACGTCCTGGACTGGCCGGGCGGCGCGATCATCGTGACCGTGGGCGGGCTGATCACCATCGCGGCGGGCATCTATTACCTGATCAAGGGGTGGAAGGCGAAGTATCGCGAGAAGCTGCGCGCCAATCACTTCACGTCGAACTACGACTGGGCGCTGCGCTTCGGCGTAATGGCGCAAGGGGTCATCATCGTCGTTATCGGTGGTTTTCTGACCGTGGCGGGCTTTCGCGGCTCCAGCCAGGAGGCGGGCGGGATGGGCAAGGCCTTCGACTGGCTGGCCTCGCAACCCTTCGGCAATTTCCTGGTGATCGTCCTGTGCCTCGGCCTGCTGGGCTTCGCGTTCTTCTGCTTCGTGAACGCGGTCTACCGCGTGATCCCCAAGGTCGCCGGCGACGACCTGACGACCCTGGCCGCCAAGATGAAGGCCAAGGCGGCCTGACCGGCCCCGCGTCAACGATCCGTTAACCGCTCCGTCTCAGAACCGGGGCCGTCGACAAACGGAACACGACGGGTCCAATCCGGCCCGCCGGCACCACCCGCGGGGCATGGCACCCTCGCGGCACGGATCGCGGGGTAGCGCCCGCGCCACGACCCGTCCGCCCCACCCGGGGCCGACGTCGGTTTCCACCTTGGCGGACAGATGATCCGCCGCCAGATGACCGAGATCGGACAGCAAGAAGGGGGACCGGTGGGCCCCCTTCCCTTTCGCCTGCCCGGTCGCGACGTCAGCTACAGCCCGACGTCCCGCCACATGTGTTGCACTTCATGCAGGTCCCGTTGCGGACCAGCGTGTAGTTGCCGCACTCGCCGCAGGCCTCGCCCTCGTATCCCTGCATCTTGGCCTTGGTCCGCGCGGTCATCGAGGCGACGGCCGTGGTCGAGGTCGTGGTCTGCGCGATGGCCATCTGGCCCCCGTCCGAGAACCCGGTCGGGCGGGCGGCCAACTCGGCGGCCACCTGGTCGACACCACCGCGCAGCGCCACCAGGTCGTGCGGCAGCCGCTTGCGCAGATAGCCCGAGGACGTGACCGACTTGATCACCGCGAGCGACTTGGACGCGGCCGAGCGGTCGGAGGCGTCGGCAGTCCCGTCGCCACCCTCGCCTTCGCTTTCGCCGATCGAGTCGAAGGTCTCGCCCTGCGGCTTCACATGGGCCAGATCCTCGCGATCCAGGTAGCTGACGGCGAGTTCGCGGAAGATGTAGTCCAGAACGCTGGTCGCGTTCTTGATCGAGTCGTTGCCCTGCACCATCCCCGCCGGCTCGAACTTGGTGAAGGTGAACGCGTCCACGAACTCCTCCAGCGGCACGCCGTATTGCAGGCCGACGCTGACGGCGATGGCGAAGTTGTTCATCATCGCACGGAAGCCGGCGCCTTCCTTGTGCATGTCGATGAAGATCTCGCCCAGACTGCCGTCCTTGTATTCGCCGGTGCGCAGATAGACCTTGTGCCCGCCGACGACCGCCTTCTGGGTATAGCCCTTGCGCCGCTCGGGCATCTTCTCGCGGTGGCTGCGGATCAGCTCCTTGACGATGACCTTCTCGATCACCTTTTCGGCCAGGACCTGCGCGCGGGCGGCCGGGGTGCCGGTCTCCAACACGTCGGCGGCCTCGTCGTCATCCTCAACCAAAGCGGCGGCCAGCGGCTGCGACAGCTTCGATCCGTCGCGGTACAGCGCGTTGGCCTTGACGCCCAGCGACCACGACAGTTCGTAGGCGGCCTTGCAGTCCTCGATCGTGGCCGAGTTCGGCATGTTGATCGTCTTGGAAATCGCGCCCGAGATGAAGCTCTGCGCCGCGGCCATCATGTGGATGTGGCTGTCGACCGACAGGAACCGCTTGCCCTTCTTGCCGCAGGGATTGGCGCAGTCGAACACATTCAGATGTTCATCGCGCAGACCCGGCGCGCCCTCCAGCGTCATGGTCCCGCAGACATGGTCGTTCGCCGCCTCGATCTCCCTCTTCGAGAACCCAAGATGCCGCAGCAGGTCGAAGGTCGGATCGTTCAGCTTAACCGCCGGGATGCCCAGCGTCTGCATGCAGAACGCCTCGCCCAGGGTCCACTGGTTGAACACGAAACGGATGTCGAAGGCCGAAGGCAGCGCCGCCTCGATCTTGTCCAGCTCGGTCTTGGTGAAGCCGTGCCCGATCAGCGAGGTGTGGTTGATCCCCGGCGCCTGACCCAGGCTGCCATGACCCACCGCATAGGCGATGATCTCGGCGATCTGCGCCTCGCCATAGCCCAGCTTGCGCAGGGCGGCGGGCACCGATTGGTTGATGATCTTGAAGTAGCCGCCGCCGGCCAGCTTCTTGAACTTCACCAGCGCGAAGTCCGGCTCGATCCCGGTCGTGTCGCAATCCATCACCAGACCGATCGTGCCGGTCGGCGCGATCACGGTGGACTGCGCGTTGCGGAACCCGTGTTGGCCCCCCCGCGCGACCACGTCGTCCCAGATCTCGGCCGCCAGTTCGGTCAGCCGGGTGTCGGGGCAGCCGTCGATGTCCAGCGCGACGGGCTTCACTGCCAACGTCTCGTAGCCTTCAGTCGCGCCCTTGGCCGCGTTGCGGTGGTTGCGCATCACGCGCTGCATGTGATCGGCGTTCCGGGCATAGCCCGGGAACGGCCCCAGCTCGCCCGCCATCTCGGCCGAAGTGGCATAGGACGCGCCCGTCATCACCGCCGTCAGCGCGCCACACAGCGCGCGGCCCTCGCGGCTGTCGTAGCCCAGCCCCATGTTCATCAGCAGGCCGCCGATATTGGCATAGCCGAGCCCCAGCGTGCGGAAGTCGTAGCTGCGCTGTGCGATCTCCTTCGACGGGAACTGCGCCATCGCGACGCTGATCTCCAGCGTGACGGTCCAGAACCGGCAGGCGTGGACATAGCCGTCATGGTCGAAGCCGCCATCGGCCGTCATGAACTTCAGCAGGTTCAGCGACGCGAGGTTGCAGGCCGTATCGTCGAGGAACATGTATTCTGAACACGGGTTCGACCCGCGGATCGCCCCGTCCTCGGGGCAGGTATGCCAGTCGTTCACCGTGTCGTGGAACTGGATCCCCGGATCGGCGCAGGCCCAGGCGGCATGGCCGACCTTCTCCCACAGGTCACGCGCCTTGACCGTCTTGGCGACGCGGCCGTTGGTGCGGTTCGTCAGCTCCCAATCGGCGTCCTTTTCGACGGCGTGGAGGAAGGCGTTCGTCACCCGCACCGAGTTGTTGGAGTTCTGGCCCGCGACGGTGTTGTAGGCCTCGCTGTCCCAATCGGTGTCATAGGTCGGGAAATCGACCTCGGTGTAACCCTGTGCTGCGTATTGCAGCACGCGCATCACGTAGGCCTCGGGCACCATCGCCTTCTTGGCGGCGCGGATCGCGGCCTTGAGCGTCTCGTTCTTGGCCGGGTCGCAGGCATCTTCCATCGACCCGTCCCATGCTTTCACGGCGGCCATCACCTCGTTCAGCTTGCCCTGCGTGGCCTTGGATCCCGCGACGATGGCCGCGACCTTCTGCTCTTCGACGACCTTCCAGTCGATGAAGGCCTCGATATCGGGGTGGTCCATGTCGACGATGACCATCTTGGCCGCCCGCCGCGTCGTGCCGCCCGACTTGATCGCGCCCGCCGCGCGGTCGCCGATCTTGAGGAAGCCCATCAGGCCCGACGACTTGCCTCCGCCCGACAGCGCCTCGCCCGCGCCGCGCAGGTGACTGAAATTCGTGCCCGTGCCCGAACCGTACTTGAACAGCCGTGCCTCGCGGACCCACAGATCCATGATGCCGCCATCGTTCACCAGGTCGTCGGCGACGGACTGGATGAAGCAGGCATGCGGCTGCGGATGCTCGTAGCTGGACTTGGAGCGTACCAGCTTGCCGGTCTTGGGGTCGACGTAGTGGTGCCCCTGCGCCGGACCGTCGATCCCGTAGGCCCAGTGCAGGCCGGTGTTGAACCATTGCGGCGAATTCGGCGCGGCCATCTGGCGGGCCAGCATCACGCGCATCTCGTCGAAATACGTGCGCGCATCGTCCTCGGTCGTGAAATAGCCGCCCTTCCAGCCCCAATAGGCCCAGGCGCCCGCCAGGCGGTCGAAGACCTGCCGGGACGAGGTCTCGCCGCCGAACCGCTCGGCCTCGGGCAACTCGGCGAGTGCCGCCTCGTCGGGAATGGAGCGCCACAGGAACTCGGGCACGTCCTTCTCGCGGACGCGCTTGAGGCGGGCGGCCACGCCGGCCTTGCGGAAGTATTTCTGCGCGATCACGTCGGAGGCGACCTGGCTCCAGCCCTCGGGCACCTCGACCGCGTCCAGCTTGAACACCGTCGTCCCGTCGGGATTGCGGATTTCGGACGTCGTCGTCGTGAAGGTCAGTGCCGCGTAGGCATCCTGCCCCGCCTCCGTGAATCTACGCTCAAGCCGCATGATTGTCCGTTCCCCACTTCTCTATAGCATTGCCATGGAAGGGGCCGCACCGACCGCCTCCCGCCACCGTAATCCGGGCGTCCTGGCCCCGGGTGGCAGAACATCGAACCCGATCGGTCCGTTCCGGTCAGCCCAAGGCAACTGCCCCTTCCCAACGCGCCGGGCCACTAGATGTGGTGGCTCTCTTGCGCGTTCCTACAATTGGCGGACATTTCCCGAGTCGGCAATGTGGATATCGGGGATAAGGACGAAAGAAATTCCTTGACGGTTTTCCGCCCCGCGGCGCGCTGACCCCGCGGCAGTCGGCAGGCCAAGCGATGCAGGCGTTTCGGCCCCGAATCTGTCGTCCCGCAGGCGGGTCGCGCGACCGTGGCGCGCGTGCAACGCACCGGTTCATACAGACCGATCCACAGGATGTTCGGGGGCCCCGTCGGGGGTCGGGATGGCGCGTGCCCTTGGGGCCCGCCATCCCGCGCCGTGGTCGGGGCGGCGAGATTCGAACTCACGACCCCCTGTACCCAAAACAGGTGCGCTACCAGACTGCGCCACGCCCCGACGGGCGCGGCCTAGCAGGGGATCGCGCCGAGGGGAAGCCTCAGTCGCAGGGCCAGGCGGCGGCGTCCTGCGGCATGGCGGGGCTGCGCAACTCGTCGCCCGCATCGAGGCCCAGCGTCGCGGCCATCCCGCCGTTGATCTCCAGCACGGCCAGCGTCGGCGCGCCGGCGCGGATCGGCGTCTCGTCCAGCGGAACGGCGTTCTCGTGGATTCGGGCGATGCGCCCGGCGGCATCGAGAAATATCATGTCCAGCGGGATCAGCGTGTTGCGCATCCAGAAGGCCACGTCGCGCGGCCGGTCGTAGACGAACAGCATGCCCGACAGGCGCGGCATCTCCTCGCGGAACATCAGGCCCCGGGCCTGTTCCTCGGGGGTGCGGGCCAGTTCCACGCGAAAGCGGACCGTACCGAAATCGCCGCGTATGTCGACAAGGCCGGGCGCGCAATCCGCCAGGGCCGCGCCACAGAACAGCATCACCCCGGCCAGGGCGGCCGGAACGCGGCCGATCAATCGGAACAGAATTCCCATCGGCGCACCTCGACCGCTAGCCGTCCGCGGTCCCCTTGCACCGCGCGCAGGCAGATTGCCTCGCCGGGGGCGAGATCCGCAAGCCCGAACCGGCGCAGCACCTCCACATGCACGAAGATGTCGTCCCCGGCGCCGAAGGCGTTGGCGAAGCCGAACCCCTTGGCCTTGTTGAACCACTTCACCCGCGCGGGCAGGAACGGCAGATCGTCGGGCACCTCGCGCAGGTATTCCGGGATGGCCGGGTGCGCCTCGGGGGCGGGGGCTTCGATCGACAGGATCTCGGTCGCCTGCAGGCCGCGCTCGCTGGATTGGTAGGTCAGGCGCACGCGGCTGCGTTCGGCGATCGAAGACTGCCCGAAATTCCGCAGCACGTTGATATGCAGCAGGACGTCCCGTTCCACGCCGCCGGCCACGACGAAGCCGAAACCTCGCGCCATGTCGAACCACTTCACCGTGCCATCGACCGGACCGTTCTCCGTCGTCTCCGTCAAGCCGAACCCCTTCCCCCGAGGGGCGCCGCGGCGGCGCCCAGGACCCTTATCCGAAAAATGCAAAAGCAGTCTTGCCCAATGCAGGACCGACGAACAACTCGTCTAAAGCGGCCACCGGGCGGGACGCCACAATGCCCTCGCGTCAAGGGCGGGACCCGGCCGATCCGAGACGCGCGGACTCAGGGGTTGAGGCGCGCGACGTCCCATTCCGCTTGACCGGGGGCCGTGCGGGTGAAGCGGAATCGGTCGTGCAGGCGAAACGCGCCATCCGCCCAGAGCTCGATCTCGACCGGCCGGATACGGAAGCCGCCCCAGAACGTCGGCCGGGCTGGATCGGGGCCCTTCGTCGCGGTGACCTTCGCGACCTTCGCCATCAGCGCGGCGCGGCTCGCCAGCGGTCGCGACTGTTCCGACGCCCAAGCCCCCAGCCGCGACTGCAACGAGCGGGAACGGTAGTAGGCATCGGCCTGCGCGTCCTCGACCCGCTCCACCGGGCCGCGCACCCGCACCTGACGGCGCAGCGACTTCCAATGCAGCACGAAGGCCGCGCGCGGATTGGTGGCCAGTTCCTGGCCCTTCCGGCTGTCGAAATTGGTGTAGAAGACGAACGCGCCCCGGGCGACCTCGATCTCCTTCAGAAGGACCATGCGGACGTCGGGCAGGCCATCCGCGTCGACCGTGGCCAGCGCGATGGCGTTCGGGTCGTTCGGCTCGCTTGCCTCGGCCTCCGACAGCCAGCGCGCGGCGATGGCGACCGGGTCGTCGCCCGCGAAGATCCCGTCCCGTTCCGCCGTCATGCCGCCCCCGCGCCCGTGAACCTTGCCGCCTTATCGCCTTTCGCCTATTGCCGGGACCAAGACAAGTCGGAGGGGATCATGGCGGGGATCATGGCAGGCAAGCGTGGGCTCATCATGGGGCTCGCGAATGACAAGTCGATTGCCTGGGGCATCGCGAAGGCCTGCGCCGAACAGGGGGCGGAACTGGCGTTCAGCTATCAGGGCGAGGCGCTGAAGAAGCGCGTGGCCCCGCTGGCCGCGCAGGTCGGCAGCGACATCGTGCTGCCCTGCGACGTGGGCGACGGCGCCTCGATCGACGCGATGTTCGGCGCGCTGGGCGAGATCTGGGACAACCTGGACTTCATCGTCCACGCCATCGGCTTCTCGGACAAGAGCGAGCTTCGTGGCCGCTATCTCGACACGTCGCTGGACAACTTCCTGATGACGATGAACATCTCGGTCTATTCCTTCACCGCCGTGATGCAGCGCGCCGAGAAGATGATGAAGAACGGCGGCTCGGCGCTCACGCTGTCCTATTACGGGGCCGAGAAGGTCATGCCGCATTACAATGTCATGGGCCTGGCGAAGGCCGCGCTGGAATGTTCGGTGCAGTACCTGGCCGAGGATCTGGGCCGCGACGGCATCCGCGTCAACGCGATCAGCGCGGGGACGATCAAGACCCTTGCCGCCAGTGGGATCGGCGATTTCCGCTACATCCTGAAATGGAACGAATACAACTCCCCCCTCCGCCGCACGGTCACGCAGGAGGAGGTGGGACGCTCCGCCATGTATCTTCTGTCGGACCTGTCCTCGGCGGTGACCGGCACGATCCACCATGTCGACGCGGGCTACCACGTGGTCGGCATGAAGAACGTCGACGCCCCTGATATGACGCTCGACAAGAAGGACCACTGACGCGTGCTGACGGGCGGGCATCTGCTGGCGTTCAACGCCGCGCTGTTCGTCGCCGTCGCCGCGCCCGGTCCGGCATTCCTGCTGTGCATGCAAGCTAGCCTGCGCGGCGGTCGGCGCGAGGGCATGCTGACGGGGCTGGGCCTCGCGGTGATGGCAGGGCTCTGGACGCTGGCCGCGCTATTGGGGCTTGACGCGCTGTTCGCGTATTTTCCGCTGGCCTACACCGCGCTCAAGATCGTGGGCGCGCTGGTCGTGCTGTTCTTCGCGGTGCAGACTTGGCGCGGCGCGCGCACCCCGATCGAGGCCGCGCCGCCGGTGTCGCGGCGGCGGGCCTTCCTGCGGGGGTTCGCGCTGAACCTCGGCAATCCGAAATCGATCCTGTTCTCGGCCGGCGTCCTGCTGGTGATCTTCCCGCCCGGCCTGTCGGCGGGCGCGATGGCGCTGATCACGGTGAACCACATCCTGCTGGAGACGGTGGTCTATGCCGGGCTGGCGATCCTGATGTCGCGTGACGCGGTGCGGACCCGCTACCTGGCGTTCAAACCGGTGCTGATGCGGGTGATGGGGGTCGTCCTGGGCGGCCTCGGCCTGCGCCTTCTGGTGACGTCGTGACGCTGGGCATGCTGCTCACCCTCGCGGGCCTTCAGGCGCTGATCGCCATGAGCCCCGGCCCCGCGGGCGTGCTGTGCATCAAGACCGCCGCCGCCTCGGGCATTCGCAACGGCGTGGCGCTGGCCGCGGGGCTGGCGCTGGGGATTCTCGTCTGGGCCCTGGCGGCGCTGACCGGCCTCAGCCTGCTGTTCGAGGTTGCGCCCTACCTGCAGACCGCGCTGCGGCTGGTCGGGGCGGTCTTCCTGGTCTGGATCGGCCTGTCGCTCTGGCGCGGGGCCGACGCGCCGATGCCCGCCGCCCGTGCCGTCCGGGCGGGTCTTGCGCGCACCGTTCGGCTGGGCATCTGGACCAACCTCGCCAATCCCAAGGCGCTCGCCTATTTCGCCGCCGTCTTCACCGGCCTCCTGCCCGGCGACCCGACGCTGGCCGACGGCGCCCTGATCCTGGCGCTGATCTTCGTGATCGAGTTCGGCTGGTACGCGACGCTGGCGCTCGTCTTCTCCCGTCCGGTGCCGCGGGCCGCCTATGGCCGCGCCAAGGCGTGGCTCGACCGGGCCTTCGGCGCCGTCGTCGCCGCACTCGGCATCCGCATCGCCATTCCCTGAGGAGCCCCCCAATGTCCGACCCCCTGCCCCACGAAAAAGGCTTTCACATCAGCTGGGATCAGATCCACCGCGACAGCCGTGCGCTGGCATGGCGGCTGGACGGGCGCGGGCCCGACGACGGTGGCTGGCGCGCCATCGTGGCCATCACCCGCGGCGGCATGGCGCCCGCGATGATCGTCGCGCGCGAACTGGACATCCGGCTGGTCGACACGATCGGGGTCAAGTCCTACGACCACCAGACCCAGGGCGAGGCGCAGGTCCTCTCCAAGCCCGACGACGCGATGGTCGGCGACGGCGAAGGCGTGCTGGTGATCGACGACCTGGTCGACAGCGGCAAGACGCTGGAGGTCGTGCGCGGCCTTTATCCCAGGGCGCATTTCGCCACCGTCTATGCCAAGCCCAAGGGCGAGCCGATGGTCGACACCTTCATCACCGGCGTCAGCCAGGACACCTGGATCTTCTTTCCCTGGGACATGGCGCTGCAATACGTGCAGCCCTATCGCGGCACCGACTGACCGCGCGGACGCCGCCTTGCCTGCAGGGCGATGCCGTCGCGGGCGCGCACCGTCAGATGGGCGACGGGAACGGGCGGCGGACCGACGGGCCGGAACGCGAACGCGTCGATCAGCCGCGCCAGCAGCAGGACACCTTCGGCCATGGCGAAGCCGGCGCCCGTGCAGACGCGCGGCCCGGCACTGAACGGGATATAGGCCCGGCGCATGCTGTCCTGCGTCTCCGCCCGCGACCAGCGATCGGGGTCGAAGCCGTCGGGGTCCTGCCACAGCCGTTCGTGCCGGTGCAGATGCCAGGGCGACAGCACGCATTGCGCCCCGGCCCGCGCGGCGCGACCGCGGAACGTCTCGGGGCGCGTCGTCTCGCGCACCATCATCGGCACGGGCGGATAGAGGCGCAGCGTCTCGCGAAAGACATCGCGGGTGAAGGGGAGCGTCGACAGGTCCGCGAAGGTGAACGCTTGCCAATCGCGCCGGGCCTCGGCGGCGACGCGGTCCTGCACTTTGGGATGCGTGGCCAGAAGATAGAGCGCCCAGGCAAGCGCCGAGGCGGAAGTCTCGTGCCCGGCGAGGAAGAAGATGGCGACCTGGTCGACCATTTCCTCGGGGGTGAACAGGTGGCCCGTTTCCGGATCGGGATAGGTCATGATCTTCGTCGCAAGGTCGTCGGGCGCCGTGCCCTGCGCGATCTCCTCGGCGCGTCGGGCGACGAGGGCCGCGATGGCCGCGCGGATGGCGCGCGCGGCGGCCAGCGTGCGCGGACGATGAAGGCGCGGAACCCAGCGCGGCAACGGCACCAGCGCCGCGACATTCAGGAGCGGCTGGGTACGCTGATAGTCGCGGAAGGCGCGAAAGACCCGGGCGGCCAGCCGATCCTCGATCGGGACCGAGAAGAGGGTGCGGAAGATCACGTCGGCGGCGGCGAAGCTCGCGACCTCTTCCATTTCGTGCGTGCCGTCATCCAGGCGCGCGACCGACGCGGCGGCGGCGTCCAGCATGCCGGGGAATGCGTCGCGCAGCCGTCCGCGCCCGAACGCCGGGTCGATGATGCGGCGCTGCCGCTCCCACTCGGCGCCATTGGTGACGAAGACCGAACGGCCCAACAGCGGGGCCAGACCCTCGCGGATGCGGTCGGACTTCGGAAAGTCGGCCGGGCGGCGGCGCAGGACGAGGTCGACCAGGTCGGGGTCGTTCATCATGAAGCTGCGGAAGAAGGGCGTCCGGAAATCGGCCATCCACGCGCGGTAGAGGCGTGCGGGCTGCGCCGACAGGATGTCCGCCCGGAACCGACGGGCATAGCCCAGCAATCCCACCCGTTCCTCGCGCGACGCGGGCTTGGGCGGGATCACGCGGCCATTCCGGTGAAGCGGTTGACCGGATCGCGCAGGGTCGACGGGCTGTCGCCCCGGGTTGCGAAACGATCGGCCAGCGTCATCGGGCCGGCGGTGATGCGGAAATAGTCGTAGTCGTCGACCCGCCCCGGCAGGGCGTCGAAGGCGCAGAGATACTGGAAATGCAGCCGGAAGTAACGCCGTCGCAACGCGGCCCGGCGTTCGGGCGACAGGGTTCGGGTGAAGGCCGCCGACAGGATCAGCGGACCGCGCCGTTCCGCCGGTGCGACACCCGAGACGGCCACCGGATCGCAAAGCGCGAAGGCGCAGCCGTCGCCCGGGGCGGACACGTCGACCCAAGGCACAGACTCCTGCCCGCCCATAAGGTGAAGATCACCGCGTAACCGTCCGGCATCGCTCAGGAAGCTGACCATGGGAACGACATGGCCCAGCGTCAGCAACGAACACCGCCCCGGCGGCACCCGGCCCGCGCGCAGCATGTCCGCCAGGACCGAGATCGCGATATGCGCGCCCGAGGAATGGCCAATCACCAGAACCTCGTCGGCGTCGGACCGGATCGCCTCGGCCACGGTATCGGCGAAGGCCCGCATCCGGGTTTCCAGCGCATCCGGGTAGGCCCCGCGCCATCGGGCGGAGAAGGCGTAGTCATGCATCAGGTAGTGGGCGAAGACCTTGTTGTCCTGCGCCCGGAACCAGCGCAGAAGTGCCCAGCCGGACACCAGGCCCAGCCCCCAGGACACCGGGTCGGCCGCCCCCTGCCCGAACGACAGCAGATCGAACGCCGCACGGCCCAGCGACGCGACGGACCAGCCGGCGACGATGGCCAGCAGCAATTGGGCGATCAGGAAGACGATGGGATAGAGCGCCGCGATGACGGGTCCCTTTCGCAGCCGCATCAACCGGAAGAGAGCGCCGGACGAGATGTAGATCCAGGCCGTCCGCAGCATCTGCCAATAGGTCGCGGGGATCGAGGCCGACATGCTGGCCGAGACGATGTCCGACCAGACCAGCACCTCGATCCGCGTGTCGACCGCGCAGCCGTCGATCTGCGCGTGGACGTCCCAGGAATACGGGCCGTCGCCGCGCGCCTGCTTCAAGGCGTAGCCCGAGAGCCGCGCCTGTTCCGCCCCCTCGCGGCGATAGAGCTCGCGGTAGCGGCGCGGGTGGAACGGGTCGTATCCCGGAATATAGAGAACGCGGCGGCGCTTCACGCGGGTCATGGCTTGCCTCCCGACGCGGCAGGGTGCCAGACACGTCGGGCGAAATTATGGAGTGCGGGATGACCGATCTCGAAGTGGACGCCCTCGGACTTCTGTGCCCCCTGCCCGTGCTGCGGCTGAAGAAGCGGATCCGCGATCTGCCCCGGGGCGCGACCGCGACGCTCTTGGCGGACGATCCGGCCGCCCATGTGGACGTTCCGCATTTCTGCGCCGAGGCCGGGCACGAGTTCCTCGGGGTCGAGGGGCATGCCTTCAGGATCCGGAAGGGCTAGACGCGCGGGGCGGCGGCGCGGGCGGGCCGGGCGGACGCGGCGCGCTGGCCCGACCGGTCATTCGGCCGCCTGTCGGTGATCGGGGCCGCCCGCGCGGATGACCGCCAGCAGTTCCTCCCGCCGTTTGGCCGCGCGCCGCTCGTTCGCCTCCTTCACCGGGCCGAAGCCGCGGATGGTCAGGGGCAATTCGGCCAGGGCCACAATAGCGTCGCGCGTCCCGTCCGACAGCTTGGGCAGCACCTCGTCCATGTCGGCCTCGTACTGCGCGATCAGGGCGCGCTCCATCCGGCGCTCGGGGGTGCGTCCGAACGGGTCGAACGGGGTGCCGCGCAGGACCTTGCCGCGGGCGAGCAGCGGATAGAACCGCTCGATCCACTGGCCGAAGGCGCGCTTCTTCGGGCGGCCGTCGGACCCTTCGGAGGAGATCACGGGCGGGGCCAGATGATAGGTCAGCTTCAAGTCGCCATCGAAGGCGTCGCGGACCTTGGCACGGGTGTCCTTCAGCAGGCGCGCGACCTCGTATTCGTCCTTGTAGGACAGCAGCTTGTGATAGCCCTTGGCAACCGCTTCGCGCAGCTTCGGATCGTCGATCCCGTCGAGCCTGCGGGTGTAGCGCGTGGCCAGTCGCGCGGATTGATACGCCTTCAGATGGTCGACCCGCGTCGCGATCTTCTGGTCCGGCGTCTGGGGCAGCGGGACGACATTGTCGGCCAGCATCGCCTCGGCCTCGCCCGGGTAGACGATGGCCCAGCGGCCGAGCTCGAACGCGCGTTGGTTCTTCTCGACCGCGGCACCGTTCAGGCGCACCGCCTCGTGGATCGCATCGCGGCAGAGGGGGATGAGGCCCTTCTGCCAGGCCGCGCCCAGGATCATCATGTTGGAGAAGATCGTGTCACCCAGCAACCGCTCGGCCAGGGCGCTCGCGTCGAACATGGTCAGCCGGTCGCGCAGCCGCGCCTGAAGCGAAAGGCCCAGCCGGTCGGCGGGCAGCTTGAAATCGGCGTTGCCGGTGAAATCGCCGGTGACGATCTCGTGGCTGTTGACGACGGCACCGGTGCGTCCCGTGGACGTCAGCGCCAGCGTCTTGTTGTCGGCGCTGACGACAAGGTCGCCGCCGATCAGGGCGTCCGCCTCGCCCAGGGCCACGCGGATCGCGCTGATGTCGGCGGGCGCGTTGGCCAGCCGGCAATGCAGCGCGACGGCGCCGCCCTTTTGCGCCAGGCCCGCCATTTCCATCAGGCCGGCGCCCTTGCCGTCGAGATGGGCCGCCATTGCCATGACCGCGCCGATGGTGACGACCCCGGTGCCGCCGACCCCGGTGATGACCGTGTTCCAGGTGCCGTCGATCGCGGGCGGCCGGATGTCGGGCAGATCGCCGATGTCCACGTCGGCGGTGGCCTTCTTCTTGAGCTGCGCGCCCTCGACGGACACGAAGCTGGGGCAGAACCCCTTCACGCAGGAATAATCCTTGTTGCAGGACGACTGGTCGACGGCGCGCTTGGTGCCGAACGCCGTCTCAACCGGGACGAGGCTGACGCAGTTCGACTGCACCCCGCAATCGCCGCAGCCTTCGCAGACATCGGTGTTGATGAAGATGCGGCGGTCCGGGTCGGGGAAGAGGCCGCGCTTGCGGCGCCGGCGCTTCTCGGCGGCGCAGGTCTGGATGTAGAGGATGGCGCTGACGCCCTCGACCTCGGTCATCCGCTTCTGGACGGCCTCCATCTCCTCGCGCTCGTACCAGTCGAGGCCCTGGGGAAACTTGGCACGATCGACGCCCTCCTTCTCGTCATAGACGACGGCGATCGTCCTGACGCCCATGGCGACCAACTCGCGCGCGATCTGTTCGGGCTGCAGGTCGCCCTCGTTGTGCTGACCGCCCGTCATCGCGACCGCATCGTTGTAGAGGATCTTGTAGGTGATCGTCGTCCCGGCGGCGAGTGCGGCCCGGATCGCAAGAATGCCGGAATGGTTGTACGTGCCCTCGCCCAGGTTCTGGAACACATGCTTGCGGGTCGAGAACAGCGACTCGCCCACCCAGTTGACCCCTTCGGCGCCCATATGGGTGTAGCCTTCGGTGTTCCGGTCCATCCAGAGGGCCATGACGTGACAGCCGATGCCGGCCCCCGCGCGTGACCCTTCGGGCACCTTGGTCGAGGTGTTGTGCGGACAGCCCGAGCAGTACCACGGCGTGCGCTTGGCGATGTCGGGGGCGTTGTCGGCGCGTTTCGCTTCGGTGATGCGGGCAAGGCCGGCTTCCATCCGGTCGGTGCCGCGCCCCTCCTCCTTCAGGACGCGGCCCAGCTTCTCGGCGATGTCGGTCGGGTCCAGCGCGTAGGCCTGGGGGAACAGCCGGTTGCCCTTGCCGTCCTTGTAGCCATAGACGCGGCGGCCGCGGCGGTCGTCGAAGATCGCCTCCTTCACCTGCACCTCGATCAGCTTGCGCTTCTCCTCGACGCAGACGATCAGATCGAGGCCTTCGGCCCAGTCGTGCAGGCCCTTCATGTCCATGGGCCAGGTCTGACCGACCTTGTAGGTGGTGAGGCCGAGCCGCTGGCATTCGGCGTCGTCGAGACCCAGCAGGTTCATCGCATGCACGAGGTCGAGCCAGTTCTTGCCCGCCGCGACGAACCCGATCTTGGCGCCCGCCTTGCCGTGCATCCGCCTGTCCATCCGGTTGGCGTGGCTGAACGCCTCGGCCGCCCAACGCTTGTAGCCCAGAAGCCGCTCCTCCTGCGGAATCCAATGGTCGTTGAGGCGGATGTTCAGCCCGTCGGGCGGCAACTCGAAATCGGGGGTCACGAAGGATTGCCGGTCGGGGCGGCCGTCCACGACGGACGTCACCTCGACGGTGTCCTTCATCGTCTTCAACCCGACCCACACGCCGGCATAACGCGACAGCGCCCAGCCATAGACGCCGAAATCCAGGATCTCCTGCACGCCGGCGGGCGACAGTACGGGCATGTGCACGTCGACCAGCGCCCAGTCCGACTGGTGGCAGGTGGTGGAGGATTCGCCGGTATGGTCGTCGCCCATCGCCATCAGCACGCCACCATGGCGCGACGTGCCCGCCATGTTCGCGTGCCGCATCACGTCGCCCGACCGGTCCACGCCAGGGCCCTTGCCGTACCAGAGACCGAACACGCCGTCATATTTGCCCTCGCCCCGCAGTTCGGCCTGCTGGCTGCCCCAGAGGGCGGTGGCGGCCAGATCCTCGTTCTGGCCGGGCCGGAAGGTGATGTCGTTGGCCTCCAGCACCTTGCGGGACTTCGCCATGTTCAGGTCGACGCCCCCTAGGGGCGAGCCGCGATACCCGGTGCAGTAACCTGCCGTGTTTAGACCCGCACGCCGGTCCCGCTCCTTCTGCATCAGCATCAGCCGGACCAGCGCCTGGGTGCCGTTCAGCAGGACGTCCTTCTTCTGCAGGTCATAGCGATCGGACAGCGAAACATCGTGGCGCATGAAACTCTCCTCCTGTCGCGAATATAGGTCAAAAAGGCTGACCCATAAAGGGGAAATCTTCACCGGACATTTCCACCTCGATCCCCTATATAGCGCGCGGGGAGGCCCTTTTGGCCGAAAGTGAACACATGGACTGGGACAAGCTAAGAATATTTCACGCCGTCGCGGATGCGGGATCGCTGACCCACGCCGGCGACGTGCTGCACCTGTCCCAGTCGGCGGTCAGCCGCCAGATCCGCGCGCTGGAGGAATCGCTGGAGACGACGCTGTTCCACCGCCATGCGCGGGGGCTGATCCTGACGGAACAGGGCGAGCTGCTTTTCGACGCGACGCAGCACATGACCAAGCGCCTCGACGCCGCCGCCGCGCGCATCCGCGACACCGAGGAGGAGGTGTTCGGCAACCTGCGCGTCACCACCACGATCGGATTCGGTTCCATCTGGCTGGCCCCGCGGCTTCCCAAATTCTATGCCCGGTTCCCCGATCTGAACCTGGATCTGATGCTGGAGGAGCGGGTCCTCGACCTGCCCATGCGCGAAGCCGACGTCGCCATCCGCATGAAGGAGCCGAGCCAGGCCGACCTGGTGCGCAAGCGCCTGATGGAAATACGCATGCAGCTGTTCGCGACGCCGGCCTACCTGGCGCAGAACGGCACGCCGTCGTCGATGCACGACCTGGCGGGCCACCGCCTGCTGTGCCAGGCCCTGGGCGCCACGCAAGTCAGCGCGGGGGCAACCCTGGTGCGCGAGCTGATGTCCTACGAGATCGGCCGGACGCTGACGGTAAACAACTATTTTGGTGTCCTGCAGGGGGTGCTGAGCGACCTCGGGATCGGAGTCCTGCCCGACTATCTGATCCAGGATTTCCCGCAGCTCGTCCGCGTGTTGCCCAATGTCGAGTCGAACGAGGTGCCGGTGTTCCTCGCCTTCCCCGAAGAGCTGCGCGGCTCCAAGCGGGTGGAGGCGTTCCGTGACTTCGTGGTCGACGAGGTGGTGGCCTATCGCAAGGCCAAGCAGGGTCTCGCCGCGCGTTAGCCATGCAGTGGGCGCAATCCGGCTTTGCACCGAACGGTTCAGTCGTTGCCTTGCCGGAATGCAGATCGCGCAATATCTAGGCAGATGAGGGACGCGCCCAGGTGCGCCCTCACCTCCCTGTTGGACTATGGCCGAGCTTGATGCTCGGCCTTTTTTTATGCGGCCGCGCGGGCGGCGACCTGCTGGATGCGCTTCACCATCGCGCGCAGGCCGTTGGACCGCTGCGACGACAGATGTTCGTCGAGGCCCAGCCGGCCCAGCTCTGCGCCGGCGTCGACACGCGGCACCTCGGCCACGGGCAAGCCGGCATAGAGGTCGTGCAGGACGGCGATCAGGCCGCGCACGATCATCGCGTCGCTTTCCCCGGCGAAGTCGAAAAGGCCGCCCTCGATCCGAGGATGCAGCCAGACCTGGCTGGCACAGCCGTCGACCTTGGTCGCGGGCACCTTCAGCGCCTCGTCGAGTGCCGGGAACGCCTTGCCCATCTCGATCACGTGGCGATAGCGGTCTTCCCAGTCGTCAAGGAACTCGAAGGTCTCGACCAGTTCCTCGAACCGTTCCTGCGCCATGTCCCAACCCCTGACAGTCCGAGGACGGAGGTAAGGGTGCCGGCGCCAAAGGTCCAGTCCGGGCAACGATCGCCGGGCGCGCGCGCTTCCCAAACCACGCCGGATGGGCTAGCCCGAGCGGCAGGGACATTTGGGGGATCGCATGGGTTTCACGAGCAGGATCACGATCGCGCTGGTCGTCACGGCGCTTGCCGGCTGCGGCGCGGGCCAGACGCGGCTGAACCCGTTGAATTGGTTCGGGTCCGACCGTGAAGAACGGATCGCCGAGGCACGGACGGAAGACGCGCGTCCGGTCGTCGACCAGGTCGTCTCGCTCTCGGTGGCGCCGACCACGGGCGGGGCCATCGTGTCGACCGTCGGGCTGCCGCCCACGCAAGGCTACTGGGAGGCGGAGCTGGTGCGCGTGCCGACCGACGATCCGTCCGTCCTGCTGCTGGATTTCAACATCCTGCCGCCGCTTGCGTCCGAGCCGGTGGGCACCCAGCCCTCGCGTGAGGTGCTGGCCGGGCGCGTGTTCAGCACACAGGACCTCGCCGGCATCCGCACCATCGCGGTGCAGGGGCTGCAGAACCGCCGCAGCGTGTCGCGGAACTAGACGCGCGCGTTCGCCAGCTCCGTCCCCCGCGCCAGGGTGGCCAGCTTGGCATAGGCGATTTCCGGGTCGACGGCGCCGAAGCCCGCGAAGGTGCCGAAGCCGCAATCCGACGAGGCGATGACGCGGTCCGCCCCGACGATGCCCGCGAACCGGCCCAGACGTTCGGCCACGACTTCGGGATGTTCGACGAAGTTGGTGGTCGAATCGATGACGCCGGGCACCAGGATCTTGTCCTCGGGGATCTCGGCGGCGCGATCGCGGAAGACCTGCCATTCGTGGGCGTGCCGGGGGTTCGACGTCTCGAACAGCAGCTGCGCGGCGTTCACGCCCAGAAAGGTCGAGAAGACCGTATCCATGTCGATGTCGCAGACATGCGGCCCCTCGTAATTGCCCCAGCAGATGTGGACGCGGACGCGGGAGGGATCCAGCCCGTCGAGGGCGGCGTTCAGCGCCTCGACATGCATCTGCGCGATCTTCAGGAACTCCGCATCCGACAGGTCCGCAAAGAGCATGTGGCGCGACAGGGCCAGGTCGGGGCAATCGAGTTGCAGATAGAGGCCCGACCCGACGATGGTCCGGTACTCGTCCCGCATCGCGTCCGAGAGCGCGGCCAGATACGCTTCGCGGTTCGGATAGAAGTCGTTCTGCAGGAACAGCGAGATGACGCCCGGCGAGGCCGCGTTCATGAACCCCTCGGCCGCGCCGTGGCGGACCATGGCGTCCTGGAGGTTGGCGATGTCCTTTCGCAACTCGTCCTGACCTTTCGAGCGCACCTCGCCCGTGCACATGGGCCGTGCATATTGCGGCGTGCCGCCATCGTCGGCCAGACGCCTGAGAAAGCTGGGGAATTGCTTGAGGTCGGCGGGCGCGTTCCGGGGACTGTCGCCCGAGAAGCCGGTATAACGGTCCTTGACGTACGTCGCGTAGCTGATCTTGGACGTCTCGCCGTCCGAGACGATGCCGATCCCCGCCTCCACCTGCTTGCCCACCGTCTCGGAACAGGCGCGGGCCATCTGCGCGTCGAAGGCGGCTTGGTCGTAATCCTGCCCGTTCTCGCGGGCGAAGATCATGTCGACCGTCTCCTGCGTCCGCGGGAGGGAGCCGACATGGGTAACGCGGATGGGCATTGCGGATCTCCTCACGTGGTCGTGAAGGGGGTGCCACGTGGCGCGTCGGAGGGCAAGTTTCACTGCCCGGCGAAGGACGCCCCGCCTGTCCTGGAATGTGAGGCGCAGACCGATCAAGGCCTCGACCGTCGAGTAGTCGGCGTCGGTCGAAATGCCCTCTCCGTCCGACGGCGTCCGCGCGTCCGACCCGGCAGAGTCGCAATAGCCGCTCACCCTCAGCGTCGTCGAAGCGAAGTTACCGACGAACCGTTTGGCATCCGCCGTGCGCGAGGCGAACGCCAACTCCGACCGCCACGGGCTTTCGGCGAAAGCCGCCGGATGGCGCGGTGGCAGAAACAGGGGCGAGAACGACCCCGGCACAGGCCAGGAACGTCAGCCAGTCGCGGCGCGGATCGGGCAGGACGCGCCTCACCCCATCAGGCTGGGCCCGGCGGGGTCGTTGGTGCCCACCACGTGATAGAGGCTGGCCTCGCCCGTCATGCTGGGCACGGCGGCATGGGGCAGCCCCGCGGGCACCGACATGGTGTCGCCGGGGGCCAGCGTGTCCGAGCCGTCGGGCCAGGTCACGCGCCAATGGCCACGCATGGGCATCAGGACCGATGGGCGGTCGTGGCTGTGCGGCGTGTCGGTGGCCGAGGCGCGGGTGACCAGATCGACCTCGAACCCCGGGCGGTCGCGGATGATGCCGGTCTCTCCGATGACCTTGCAGGACACCCCGCCCGAGGTCAGCGCGACCATGTCCCAATAGCGGCGCACGCCCCAGCCGACGACCTGCATCGGCGTGAGTTCGGGATAGCCGACCAGCTCATCGTCGGTCAGCAGCTTCATGGGGCCGACGCCGGCGGGCAGCGTCTCGCCCTTCTTGCTGTCGTAGAGCTTGCCGTTCTCGCCCAGCACCAGGCCATGATCGGCCGCGTCCTCGATCACCTGGGGGGCCCAGATGACGCCGCCGCCGGCATCGTCCCCGCCCAGGATCGCCATGATCATCCCGTAATCGGTGCCGATATTCTCGAACCCGCGGAAGATGCCGGTGGGGATGTTGATGATGTCGCCCTCCTCCAGCACGACCTCGCCCGCGGTGCCCCGACGGCCCCAGAAGAAACGCCAGCGGCCCGAGAGGACGAAGAACACCTCGGCCGTGCGGTGCGAATGCAGCGAGTTGCGGCATTTCGGCGGCTGGCCTGCCGCGCCGATGTTGAACCCGTGGGGGGTGTTGATGTGGACGTGCTGATCGGCGGATTCGCTGACGCCGCCGCCAATGATGGTGAAGTTTTCCTTCCGGTCGCTGCCCGGCGTGTGGGCGTCGATGAAGGCGGTCTTGCAGGGCTTGAGTTCGCCGTAGCGGACGATCTGCGGCGCTAGGGTCGTCATGGAAGGGCTCCTTTCGGATCGAGTATCGGGGTTCCGGGTGCGATGCCGGTCATGTCCTGGTGCAGCCATACCATGCGATCGACGAACCAGAGCTTGGGTCCGGCGACGAGCGCGATGCCGCAGATGGTCCAGCCCGCGTCCAGCACGACGAGGCCCCAGACAAGCGGCACCGCGCCAAACGCCGACGTCGCGGTCAGCACCCAGGCGGCACGGACATGATGAGACGGCAGATCGATCTGTCCGCGCCGCAGCCAGACGCGCTCGCCCAGCGTGCCGCGGCCGGGCCAGGTGTCCCGATCGCGGGGGGGCGGAAAGAGGCGCGGATTGAGCCAGGTCCAGCCAAGCGCCAGCGCAACGGGAATAAGTGCCCACCAGCCGATCCAGACCCGGCTCCACACGGCGAGCGCGATGAGCGGCAGGGTCGTCGCACGGCTCCAGACGCTCCAGGGGTTGGCGTGACGCGCCCAGGCGCGGTCGTCCATCGTCATCAGCCGCTCGGCGGCGGCGAAGATTTCCATCAGACAGCCCCGGCCCCGAGATGGATCTGCTTCCAGATCGCGGTTTCGTCATAGAGCGTCCATTCCCGGCGGATGGACCAGCCATCCGGGCCCCAGGGTCCGAATTCGGCGTGGGTGCAGCCCAGCACGTAGACCATGGCGCCGCTGGGCGTGCCGAAGCCGCCCCAGCCCTCGTGCCGGCCCCAGAGCGACCAGCGGATCGCGGCGCGGGGCGGCATCATCGGGTCGTCGCGGCCGATCGTGTGTTCGATGTGGAAAGCGGCGTTCGGGAAGGCGGCGCGCAGGCGCATCCAGAACCCGTCGGCATCGCCGGTGCCGTGGCCGCGCACGCCGCCGGGATATTCCAGCTGGCAGGCGCGGTCGTAGCATTGCGGGATGGCGCGCATATCGGCGGCCATGATCCGACTGACGGTCTCGGCCAGGCGGGCGCCCCAGGGGTCGTCGTTCCCGGATCCGGCATAGGGGCCGGGCCGGTCGGTCTCGGGGGTGAGCGGCTTGACGCAGGCGTCGCGGCCACCCTCGCGTTCGATCAGGTCGGCGGCGTAGGCCTCGGGCGTCCAGCCCATCTGCCGCACGATCGCCCCCTGGTCACGGATCAGCCATTCGTCGTCGATCTGCGTGCCGCGCACATGGCAATCGGCCAGGATTCGATAGGTGAGCCGCTTGCCCGTCGCCTTGCCATAGACGCCATCGCCCGTATGCGTGGCCTGCGACAGCAACCGGTGCGACGACAGCATGCCCGCCTGCGGATCGTCGCCCGACCAGATCACGTCCTCACCCAGCAGCGTGCGATCGGGGAACTCGGCCAGCGTGGCCATGGTCGCGGCGATGACGTTGGCGTTGCCGATCACCACCGAGCCGGGGGAGCGGACGACGATGTCGGGCGCGTAGTAGTCGTGGAGCGTGGCGATGCCGCGGTCCTCCCAGATCTCGCGGGTGATGCCGATGATGTAGTCGGGCAGGTCCTTCCAGCGGTCGCCGATCGTCATGTCTCGTATCCTTCGGGTCGTCTCACGGTGCGGCGGACCACCAGCGGGCCGTCGATCTCTATGCTGCGGGCGCCGCGGGCGGGGGTTTCGATCAGGGCCATCATCTCGGCCACGGCGGCCTCGACCATGCGGCGGGTGGGTTGGCGCAGGGTCGTTAGGTCGTAGGAGGCCCAGGCCGCCATCGGCACGTCGTCGTAACCCAGGATGCCCACGTCGCCCGGGATCGACAGGCCCAGGTCGAAGCGCAGCATGTCCATCACCGCCAGCGCCATATGGTCGTTGGCCACGAAGATCGCGTCGGGCGGGTCGGGGCGGTCCATCATCGCGCGCGCGGCCTCGCAGGCCGTTTCGCGCGAGAAGCGACCTTCGCCCAGCGCGTGCAGCGGCTGACCGGCGGCGTCCAGCGCGGCGCGGAACCCGGCCAGACGGTCGCGGCTGGTCGAGGCGTCGGGGAAGCCCGAGATGTGGGCGATGCGTTCATGCCCGCCGGCCAGCAGGAACTCGGCCGCCTTGCGCCCGCCGGCCAGGTTGTCCGACGTCACCGCCGACAGGCCTGATCCCGGCAGGCCGCGATTGAACAGCACAACCGGGATCCCGGCCGCCGCGCAGCGCCGCGTCAGCTCACTCGACATGTTGACGGATGCGGCGACGATCCCGTCGACCTGATAGTCCAGCAACTCGCCGATGACGCGGTCGGTATCGACGCCGTGCTTGCCAGTCGTGAAGATCAGCAGGTGATAGCCCTCCTCCTGGAAGGCGGCGTTCAGCTTTTCGATCGCATCCGGGTAGAACGGGTTGTCCAGATAGGCCACCACCAGCCCGATGATCCGCGTCCGCCCGGTGATGAGTCCGCGCGCCAGGGCGTTCGGGCGATAGCCCAGCACCTCGGCCGAGGCACGGACGCGTTCCGCCATTTCGGGGCTGACCGACCCGCCGATGGTGAACACACGGCTGACCGCCGACTGGCTGACGCCGGCATGGCGGGCGACGTCCAGGCTGGTGACCTTCTTCGTCATCCGGCCGTCCAGCCCCCGTCGACCAGCAGCGACGTCCCCGTGACCATTGCCGAGGCGTCCGAGGCCAGAAACAGGACCGCGCCCATGACGTCCTCGACCTCGCCCACGCGGGGCAACTTGATCATGCGGTCGATCCAGGCGCGCCGTTCCGGGTCGGCGAAGGTCGATTCCGTCAGCGGCGTTCGGATGAAGGTGGGGCAGATCGTGTTGACGCGGATGTCGCGCGGGCCCCATTCGATGGCCATGGCCTTGGTCATCCCCTCGACGCCCCACTTCGTCGCACAATAGACGGCCCGGTCGATGCCGCCGACATGGCCCATCTGGCTGCTGATCTGGATGATCGACCCGCCCTTGCCCATGCCCGCCGCAACCTTCTGGGCCATGAAATAGGCCGCGCGCAGGTTCAGCGCGACGACATCGTCGAAATCGCCGGATTGCGTGTCGGCGGCAGGTCCGTGCCGGGCGATCCCGGCGGAGTTGCACAGGATGTCGAAAGGCGCCTGATCGGCCAGCAACGCATCGAGCGCGTCCAGATCGCCCACGTCGAGGGCCACGCCCTCGGCCCAATGGCCCGCGTCGCGCAGAGCGGCCACGGCTTCGTCCACGCCCGGGCGGCCACGCGCGGCGACGACCACATGCGCGCCCGCCTCGGCCAGCGCGGCCGCGCATCCGAGGCCGATCCCGCGCGATCCGCCAGGTACGAAGGCCCTCCGGCCGTCAAGGCGGAACGATGGCGTGCGGGGGAGCGTCATGCGCGTTCTCCGAATGGAATGCATAGGTATGCAGACACCGATTGCCCACCGAGGGCAAGTGCATTTGCATGAACCCTCCGCGCCGGCGCCGCGTTTGCCCGCCGAGACGGGCAACGGGCAATGGACGTGATGACCGACACGAACGACATCCTGGACGCGCTGGACCACGCCGCCGAAAATCGCGACCGCGTGACCGTGGGCCACGTCAACGACGAGATCGGGCATCGCGGCACCGGTGCCCTGCTGGCGATCCCCGCGTCGCTGGAGCTGACGCCGATCGGCGGGATCCCCGGCGTGCCAACACTGATCGGTCTGATCGTCGCGATCTTCGCGGTCCAGATCGTCATGGGCCGCGAGGACATGTGGCTGCCCGGTTTCCTGGAGAACCGGAACGTCAAATCGGAACGTCTGCGCAAGGCTGTCGAGAAGTTGCGCCCAGCGGCGGATTGGGCGGACCGGCATCTGGGCCGGCATCTGACGGTGCTGACCGATCCGCCCGCACCGCGTATCGCGGCGGCAGCGATCCTGCTGCTCTGCCTGACGATCCCGCCATTGGAGGTCGTCCCCTTCGCCTCATCCATCCCGACATCGACGATCGTGCTGTTCGGGCTGGGTCTTCTGCTGCGGGACGGTCGGGTCATGGCCCTGGCCTGGGCGGCCTGGATCGCTGCGCTGATCGGGGTATGGATGGTCTGGCCGTCCGACTGGTCTTTCCTGCTCTTCGCCGGTTAGCCAAGCTGCCGCATCCGGGACAGGACGTCGACGCCCAGCTGGTCCCAGACATGCAGAAGGTCGACGCAGACCCAGTTCTCGCGGATCAGGTCGCCCTCGACGCGCCAGAAATCCAGCGACCGCATGGTTATGCGCTGACCCGCGCCCGCGATGCCCAGCCACCCACCGCCCGAGACGGTCATGCTCATCCCCGGCCAGGCGGTGAAGGCGACGTAATCGCCCGCGCCGAAGAAATGTCCCTTGTCGACATGGCCGCGCCGGTCGGGCATGGCGTCGAGAAACGGGATCTGGTGATGGTCGCGGAAGCCGCGGATGCCGCGCGCGGTGCCGATGCCGCCGGGGCCATACCAACTGCAACGCGGGTGCCAGGCGCGGGGCAGGTCCATCGCCGCCTCGCCCTGCGGACTGAGATGCAGGCGGTCCAGCATGTCGCCGACGACGCGCAAGGCATGCGCCCCGTCGCCCTGCGGGTCCAGCCCGTCCTGCGTCATCGGCGCGGGGACGAGGCCGGTCCGCCCGAGCGCCGGCCCCATCGGCCACGCGCCGGCCTGCAGCATCAGGTCGGGCAGGTCCCAGATGGCCTGCACCTCGACCGCGTGTCCGTCCTCGATCCGGTAGAATTCGTGATAGCGCAGGAAGGCCAGGCGGCCGGTGGGCGGAATGTCGAGGAACGGGGCGGCGAAGCGCCCGGCGTAGTGTCCCGCCTGCCCCAGCCAAACCTCGCCATGTGCGTCGGTTCCCCTGATCGAGATGTCGATCCGCCGTTCGACGTCCGGCCAGGCCCGCCACAGCGGATCTAGCGCGGCGCCGATGAAACCCGCACCCCCTGTGACGTCACCGAACGGGTGGCAAAGGTGGACGGGCGCGTGGGCGGCGATAGCGCCCTCGACCACCTGACGCATCGTGGCGGCGTCGCAATCGGCCAATCGCTCCAGCATGTCGCGGGTCCAGGCGTTATTCGGCGGCGTCGCGGTGCGGCGCACCTTCGCCGTAAGGCACGTTCACCCCGCCGTAACGGCGCACGCGGACATTGCATTGTTCGGCATGGCCCACAAACCCTTCGAGCATGCACAGCCGCGAGCCGTATTCCCCGATCAGGGTGGCCGCCGCATCGGTCGTGACCTTCTGGTAGCTATGCGTCTTGAGGAACTTGCCGACCCAGAGTCCGCCCGTATAGCGGCCCGCCTTCTTGGTGGGCAGCGTGTGATTCGTGCCGATGACCTTGTCGCCATTGGCCACGTTGGTGCGCGGCCCGAGGAACAGCGCGCCATAGCTGTGCATGTTCTCGAGGTACCAGTCATCGCGATCGGTCATGACCTGCACGTGTTCGGAGGCGATATCGTTGGCCAGCCGCAGCATCTCGTCATGATCGTCGCAGACGATCACCTCGCCGTACTCCTCCCACGAGACGCGGGCGGTGTCGGCGGTGGGCAGAATCTTCAGGATGCGCTCGATCTCGGCAAGCGTGTCCTCGGCCAGCCTGCGCGAGGTGGTCAGCATCACCGCGGGCGAGTTGTAGCCGTGTTCCGCCTGACCCAGCAGGTCGGTGGCGCAGATTTCGCCGTCCACGGTGTCGTCGGCGATGACCATCGTCTCTGTCGGTCCAGCGAAGAGGTCGATGCCGACGCGGCCGTAAAGCTGCCGCTTGGCTTCAGCCACGAAGGCGTTGCCGGGACCCACCAGCATGTGAACGGGATCCATGCTCTCGGTGCCGATGGCCATGGCGCCGACCGCCTGGATGCCGCCAAGGACATGGATCTCGTGCGCGCCGCCCAGATGCATGGCCGCGATCACGGCCGGGTTCGGCCGGCCCTTGAAGGGCGGCGTGCAGGCGACGATGCGCGGGACACCGGCGACGGCGGCGGTCGCGACCGACATGTGGGCGCTGGCGACCATGGGAAACTTGCCGCCGGGGACGTAGCAGCCCACGGACCGCACGGGGATGTTGCGGTGCCCCAGGATCACGCCGGGCATCGTCTCGACCTCGATATCCAGCATCGAGTCGCGCTGCGCCTGGGCGAAGTTGCGCACCTGTTCCTGCGCGAAGCGGATGTCGGCCAGTTCGCGTTCGGACAGCTCGGCCATCAGGGCATCGATCTCGTCCCGGCTCAGGCGGAAGCTGTCGGGCGCGTAGTCATCGAACTTCTGCGACAGCTCGCGCACGGCGGCATCGCCGCGGGCCTCGATATCTTGAAGGATCTGCTCGACGCTGGCGCGGACCTTCGCGTCGTCCTCCGCCCGCTCGCTGTCCGATTTCGCCGTCTTGAGGTGATCCGCCATTTCCATCCTCCCCGGAACGCATGCCGTCGACCCGGAGGCCATGCCGGGTCGCCCTCCCCCTCCAAGCGGATTTTGCATACCTATGCAAGTGACGATCAGAGATCGGCGATCCATTCGGCGATGATGGGCGTCAGGGTCTGCGTACCACCCGGGCTGAGGATGTCGCCGGCGATCACATGCGCGTCGGGGTCGTCGCCCGGCGGCACGGCGACCCGCCGGACGGCGGCAGGCGGGCCCCAACCGGCGGCGACGCGTTCGGTCGCGGCGTGGTCGACGACGGTGTCTTCTGGCGCGAACAGGAACAGCGCCGGACTGCGCGCGGCGGACCAGTCTAGGCCGTCCGCATGGTCGATCAGCGCCTGCATCGGCAGCAGGGCGCGCGTCGGATATTCCGTCGTCCAGTGGCGGGCGTGGCGCGCGTTCATCGGCGTGAAGCTGCGCGTCCGCCCGGCGACGAGGGGGAGCCAGTGGCGCGCCAGGGGCCAGGACAGCAGCCGGGCGGCCGGGTTCGCGACGCGGAAGTTCGGCGAGACGAAGACCACGCCCGCCAGCCCGTCCGCCGCATCGACAAGGTCCGGATCGGTCGCCAGTACCCCCGCGAGCGTGCCCCCGGTCGAGGTGCCGATGACGACGACGCGGCGCCCGATGGCGCGACCGATGGCCATCGCTTGGGCCAGATCCTCGACCCAGTCACCGGCATCCGCCCGGGCCAGCGCGGCGCCGGTCCGTCCATGGCCCGTCAGCCGCGTCAGATAGACGTTCGCGCCCAACCGCTCGCCCAGCATGTTGGGGACGGGCCGCAATTCCCACGACGTGGCGGAAAAGCCGTGAAGGTAGACGATCGCCAGATCGGTGACATCGCCCGGCGCACCCGCCCAGAGGATCCGCTTGCGCGCCTCCGGGTCCAGGTCGGGCACCTGCCCCTCCCGATCGGCGAGCCAGCCGTCCAGGTCGTCGGGCATGCTGGACGCATCGAAGGCCACGTCGGTGTCCACCGCCTCGCGCGGGCCGAACAGCCACAGCGCCGCCAGCGCCAGCAGGACCAGCGCCAGCAGACGGCCCGCCCAAGTTCCGATCCGCCGCATGACGCCACCCCCCCTGTCCACGATCAGGCCCCGGCGGGCGGCCCGCGTCAACCGCGGGCGCGGTCCAACACCTCGGTCACGCTGTGCCGGATCATGGCGAGGTTCTCATCCTCCGAGAAGCGATGATCCGCGCCCTTCACCAGCGTCAGGCGCATGTCCGGCCCGTCCGCGTGTTCCAGCAGGCGCAGCGCGGTGGCCGTCGGGACGGCCGCATCCTCGGTGCCTTGCAACATGCGCACCGGAAACGGCAGCGACAGCGGGTCGCGCAGGACCAGGCGCGTCCGTCCCTCCTCGATCAGGTGGCGGGTGACGACATAGGGCTCGCCATAGTCGGAGGGGACGGCGACGCGCCCCTTCTCGAACAGGGTCACGCGCTGGGCGTCGGTGAAGCCGGCCCAATATCCGTCCTCGGTGAAATCGGGGGCGGCCGCGATGGTGACGAGGCCCGCGACGCGCGCGGGGTGATGGCGCGCGATCAGCAATGCGATCCAGCCGCCCATGCTGGAGCCGACCAGCACCTGCGGGCCTTCGGTCGCGTGGGCGATCATGGCCAGCGCGTCCTCGTACCAGTCGCCGATCGAGCCGGCCTCGAACGTGCCGCCCGACTCGCCGTGCCCGGAATAGTCGAGGCGGAGAAACGCGCGTCCCTCGCCCTGCGCCCAGGCTTCGAGCGCGAGCGCCTTGGTGCCGTTCATGTCGGAATTGAACCCTCCGAGGAAGACCACCCCGGGGCCGCGCCCCTCGGTCACGTGGTAGGCCAGACGGTGCCCGGCACGGTTGATGGACTGCGACATGACGGACCTCCGCTGCGAAACCTGCCCCTTTGGTAGGCCCGCGACCACGCATGCGCAAACGGTCGCGAACCGATCCGCCCCGCGCCGCGTTTCAACTCCGCAACCGATGGAGAGAGACGATGGCCGAACGCGACGCCCCCCAGCAGCCCATCCCCGAACGTCCACACGCCCCCGGCGCGCCCAAGAAGAACCCCTACGGCGAAAGCGAGGCGGTCGAGAAGCCGGAGGGCGGCCGGACGAAATACGACAAGCCGGCCGAGGGCGCGGACGATTTCGCCATCGACGAGGAGCGGGACAAGCGGATCCGCGGCAACGAGGCGCCGGACGACTGACAGGTGACCATATGGTCACATCTATTGACACGTGACCATATAGTCACCTAACTGATGTCATGGATTCGGTCTTCAAGGCCCTCGCCGACCCGTCGCGGCGCGATCTGCTCGACGCGCTGCGCGGGCGGGACGGGCAGACGCTGTCCCAGTTGGAGGCGGCGCTGCCGCTGTCGCGCTTCGGGGTCGCCAAGCACCTGAAGGTGCTGGAAGAGGCCGGGCTGGTGACACGCGTGAAGTGCGGGCGCTTCACGCATCACTACCTGAACGCGGTACCCCTGGCGGAAGCCATCGGACGCTGGATCGAACCCTACAAGGTGGCGCCCGCCGTCAGGGGGGTGCTCGATCTCAAGGCTCGATTGGAGGGCACCATGACCACGAAACCCGACTACGTATTGCGCACCTATATCCGCTGCACCCAGGACGCGCTCTGGGATGCGCTGACCGACGCGGACCAGATGGCGAACTATCACTTCCACGCCAGCGAGGTCAGCCGGGACGGCGACGCACTGACCTATGTCGCACCCGACGGGAAGGAGATGCTGATCTGCCGCGAAACCAAGCTGGACCCCAAGACACGGATCGAGTCGGTGTTCGAGCCGCGCTGGGCCCCCGACGTGCCGAAATCGCAATTCGTCTGGATCATCGAGCCCGGCGCCGATCAGTGCCGGCTGACGCTGGAGCACTACGACATCCCGCCCGGCGGCGAAGGCTATGCCGACGGCTGGGAGCGTATCACCTCGGGGCTGAAGACCTGGCTGGAGAACGGCGAGCCGGCCAAGTTCGCGGCGGTCGAGGCATGACGCCCGAACTCTGGTGGATGACATGGACGGCGATCCTGGCCGGATCGCTCTGGATCCCGTTCATCGTCGGCGTCGGCACGGCGCCGCAGGGCACCTGGCCCGAGGGGACGGATCCCTTCGTCACGCCGATGGACCCGAACCTCCAGCGGCCCTGGGTGCGCCGCGCCTTCCGCGCGCATCTAAACCTGCTGGAGCAGTTCCTGCCGATGCTGGCCCTGGTCCTGATCGCCCATGCGGCGGGCGTGTCGAATGCCGCAACGGTCTGGGCGACCGGCCTCTTCTTCGCGCTGCGCCTCGCCCATGCGGCGGGCATGATCACCGGCACGGCGCGGATGCCGCTGCGCCCCATCCTGTTCACGTCAGGCTGGGTCTGCATCCTGGTCGTCGCGGGCGCCATCATCCTCACTTGACCGGCCGCGGAAGCCCTGCGCCACGACGAACTTCTCGGAACTGTCGGCCCGGCTCGCGCCGGGCTTGACGTTCGCAACCTTCTCGAACCGTTGCTTCAGCCGTTTCTGCAGGTCCCCCTCGGCCCCGCCGGCCAGCACCTTGGCGACGAAGGTGCCGCCCGGCGCCAAGACGTCGAAGGCCAGCTCCGCCGCCGCCTCGCAAAGCGCGATGATCCGCAGATGGTCGGTCTGCTTGTGCCCCGAGGACGACGCCGCCATGTCGGACATGACCACGTCCGCCGGGCCGCCCAGCCAACGCTTGATGGCATCGTCCGCCCCTTCGGACAGAAAGTCGAGGACGTGGATCTCGGCACCCGGCACGGGCTCCACCTCCTGCAGGTCCACGCCGATGATGCGGCCCTGTTTCTTCTTCGGGTTGGATCCGTCCGCGTTGAGGCGCGGCACCGCCACCTGCAGCCAGCCGCCCGGCGCGCAGCCGAGGTCGACGACGCGCGCGCCGGGGACGAGGAAGCCGTATTTGTCGTCCAGTTCCATGATCTTGAAGGCCGCGCGGCCGCGATACCCCTCGGCCCGGGCGCGGGCGACGTAGGGATCGTTGAGCTGCCGCTCCAGCCACAGCTTCGACGACAGCCGCCGCCCGCGCGCCGTCTTGACCTTGACGGTCAGGTCGCGGCGCCCCCGGCCGGACGTGTTCTTGGTGGGTTTCTTGACCATTCCGGCGCAGATAAGCCGTTTCGGCGCGGATGCCTAGAAGGGACCGTCGTCCAGCACGCCGTCCGCCGACATCTGGGCGTAGAGCAGCCCCTCGCGAAGGCCCCGATCGGCCACCGACAGCCGGTCCGTGGGCCAGACCCGCAGAAGCGCCTGCAGGATGGCCGCGCCCGACATGATCAGGCTGTGCCGGTCGCGGCCGATACGGGGGTCGTTGCGCCGTCCGTCGGGTCCGAGTGCCAGGTAGCCGCGGATCACCTTGTCGATCTGCTGCGTGGTCATCCGCAGGCCATCGACCTTGTTGCGGTCGTAGCGGCGCAGGTTCAGATGCGTGGCGGCGACCGTGGTGACGGTGCCGCTGGTCCCCACGATCTGAAAGCCCGGATCGGCGTCGCCCTCGGCATCGGCATAGGGGCTGAACTCGGCCAGGCACTCCTCGAAATGCCAGGACATCAGCGCGAAGCGCGCGGCGTCGTCGGTCACGTCGCGGAACTGATCCTTGAGCGTGGCGACGCCCAGCGGGATGCTGATCCAGTCGACGACCTTGGCGCGAGGGAACGGATCGTCCGCGCTGCCCTTGAAGCCGGCATGCAGGCGCATGATCGCCCGCGCGCGGTCGTGGCGCGGCACGCGGGTCAGGTCGATCCAGACCAGCTCGGTCGAACCGCCGCCGATGTCGACGACGAGCAACTGCTCCGTCTTGGCCGAGACCAGCGGCGCGCAGGAAACGACGGCGAGCCGCGCTTCCTCCTCGGGCTGGATGATCTGCAGCGGCAGGTCCGTCTCGCGGTGGACGAGGTCGATGAACTCGTCGGCATTGGTGGCCCTGCGGCACGCCTCGGTCGCGACGAGGCGCATGCGGCGGACGTCATGCGTTTCCAGCTTGCGACGACAGATCTTGAGCGCGCCGATGGTGCGCGCCATGGACGACCGCGACAGGCGTCCCGACGATTCCAGCCCGTTGCCGAGCTGGACGGATTTGGAGAAGCTGTCGACGACGTGGAGTTGGCTGCCCTTGGGCTGCGCGATGAGCATCCGGCACGAATTGGTGCCGAGATCGAGCGCGGCATAGAGCTCCGCGGGGTCGGGCCGGTCGGTCGCCGGTTCGACGGTCTGGTTCGGCCGGGACAGGGGTCCGGCGGCACGCGGCATGCCGGCGTAGGACCCCGGCCGCTTGGCCGGATCTTCCGGTGGCATCGCCGCCTCCGTATGTCAGGTTGCGATCATGGTATGCCCGGCACACCCTCGCGCACAAGGATTCTTCATGTCGGTGTTGAAGGATTCGATCCTTTCGCCCCCTCGCGCCCGGCGCGTCGCGGGCCTATCCCGGTCGGTGTCGCCATCGGGCGGAACCAAGTCGGGATCGGGCGACGGCGACCGGGGCACCGCTCCTATATCCGCAGGAAGGACAAGGGAGGCATCATGGCACAGGTCACGGTCGTCTATTGGCGGGACATTCCCGCGCAGGTCATCGCGGGCACCGGCCGCCGCGCCGCGAAGGTCCAGCTGAGCGAGCGGTTCGAGCAGGCCATCGACCGCGCCGCCATGCGCTCGGGCGCGTCCGAGACGGACGCCTACCTTGCCGATTGGCGCAAGGTCCCCGAGGGGGAAATGCCCGGCGCCGACGACGACGCGGCCCGCACCCGTGCCGAACGCCTGGAGGCCGAATGGACCGAAGACCGTCTGCGCGACGTGGCGATGGCTGGCGGCAGGGAGGGCGAAAGCTGATGTCGATCCTGGGCTTCCGCCGCGCCGCCGCGCCCGCCCCCGAGCCGAAGGACGAGGCCCTCGCGGATTTCCTGCATGGCTGCTCCGTCGAGGTGATGCCCCGCACCGCCGAGAAGGTGGAGGATTTCGCCGCCATCCTGCCCGCCGGCACGCGGGTCTACGTCGCCCATATCGACGGCACCCCCATTGCCGACATGGTCGCGACCGCCGCCCGCCTGCGCGCCGAGGGGATGGAGCCGATGCCCCATTTCCCCGCGCGCATCATCGCCGACCGGGCCACCCTGCTGGACTGGGTCGCGCGCTATCGCGGCGAGGCGGACGTGCGGCAGGGCCTGATCCTGGCCGGCGGCGTGCCCACCCCGGCGGGTGATTTCGAGACCTCGATGCAGTTGCTGGAGACCGGCGCGTTTACCGGATTCGACCGCCTGCACGTCGCCGGCCACCCCGAGGGGAACCGCGACATCGACCGCGACGGCGGCATGAAGAACGTCTCGGATGCGCTTGCCTGGAAACAGAAATTCTCGGAGAGAACGGATGCCCGCATGGCCATCGCGACCCAGTTCTGCTTCGAGGCGGGACCGGTCATCGAATGGGCCAACGCGATCAAGGCCGCGGGCATCGATCTGCCGGTGCATATCGGCGTGGCCGGTCCGGCCAAGCTGCAGACGCTGATCAAGTTCGCCATCGCCTGCGGCGTCGGCCCTTCGCTGGGCGTGTTGCAGAAGCGGGCCATGGATGTGACCAAGCTGCTGCTGCCCTACGCGCCGACCGAATTCGTGTCGGAGCTGGCATGGCACAAGGCGGCCAACCCCGATTTCAATATCGAGTCGGTCCACATCTTCCCATTGGGCGGGATCAAGACCTCCGCCACCTGGCTCTCCGAGCATTCGAAGGATGAAGAATGACGCGTACCGTACTGGAATCGAAGACGAAGACCGTCGTGATCGGCTTCGACGAGCCGTTCTGCGTCATCGGCGAGCGCATCAACCCGACCGGCCGCAAGAAGCTGGCGGCCGAGCTGGAGATGGACGATTTCTCGACCGTGGAGCGTGACGCGCTGGAGCAGGTCGCCTGCGGGGCCATGGTCCTCGACGTCAATTCCGGTGCGGTCTTCACCAACAAGATGGCGGAGGATCCGCGCTACGCCGACAACAACTTCGTCGAGCCGGCCCTGATGAAGCAGCTGATCGAGCGGGTGCAGGCGCTGGTGGATGTGCCGCTCTGCATCGACAGCTCCGTCCCCGGCGCGCTCGAGAACGGGTTGCAGGCGGCCGAAGGGCGCCCGCTCCTGAATTCCGTCACCGGCGAGGAGGAGCGGCTGGACCTGGTCCTGCCGCTGGTCAAGAAATACAACGTGCCTGTCGTCGCCATCTCCAACGACGACACCGGCATTTCCGAAGACCCCGACGTGCGCTTCGCCGTAGCGAAGAAGATCGTCGAGCGTGCGGCCGATTTCGGCATCCCCGCGCATGACATCGTGGTCGACCCGCTGGTCATGCCGATCGGCGCGATGGCGACGGCGGGGCACCAGGTCTTCACCCTCGTCCGCCGCCTGCGCGAGGAGCTGGGCGTGAACACGACCTGCGGCGCGTCCAACATCAGTTTCGGGTTGCCCAACCGGCATGGTGTGAACGCGGCTTTCCTGCCGATGGCCATCGGCGCCGGCATGACGAGCGCGATCATGAACCCCGTCCGCGCGCAGGAGATGGAGGCGATCAACGCCGCCAACCTTCTGATGAACCAGGACCCGAACGGCGGAAAATGGATCGGCTTCACCCGCGTTCTGGATGCCGTAAGGGAGGGCGCGCCCTTCGCCGAAGCGGCGCGTGCGGCCGCGGCGTCGGGGGCGAGGTCGGGCGGACGCCGCGGCGGCCGCCGCCGCGCCTGAACGGCCGTGGGCGAGGCAGCCGAGAACCGGGGGCGGACCCGCGCGAAGATGGGCCGGGCATGACCGACCATCAGGTGATCTTCATGCCTTCGGGCAAACGCGGCCGGTTCGCGACGGGCACGCCCGTCCTTCAGGCCGCGCGGTCCCTGGGCGTCGACCTGGACAGCGTCTGCGGCGGGCGGGGCATCTGTTCACGCTGCCAGGTCCAGCCCGGGCGCGGGGCCTTCCCGAAGCTGGGCGTCACGATCGCGGATGACGCGCTGTCGGAGTTCAACGCCGTCGAACGCCGCTACGACGAGAAACGCGGACTGAAGCCGGGGCGGCGCCTCGGATGCCAGGCTCAGGTGCAGGGCGACGTGGTCATCGACGTCCCGCCCGAAAGCCAGGTCCACCGCCAAGTCGTCCGCAAGGAGGCCGGCGGGGCGCCCATCGTGATGGACCCGGCCACGCGCCTGCACATGGTTACGGTGGAAGCGCCGGACATGGACGCCCCGTCCGGCGATCTGGAGCGGGTGAAGGCGGCGCTCGCGGCGCAGTGGGATCTGCACGACCTGCGCATGTCCCCGGCCCTCTTGCGGCGGCTGCAGCCTGTGCTGCGCAAGGGCGACTGGCAGGTCACCGTCGCCGTCAACCATGACGAGGGCCGGATCGTGGACCTGTTTCCCGGCCTGCGTACGGCACCTCTGCTGGGCCTTGCCATCGACCTCGGCTCGACCACGATCGCGGCGCATCTGTGTGACCTGTCGACGGGCGAGGTGCGGGCCTCGGGCGGGGTGATGAACCCCCAGATCCGGTTCGGCGAGGATCTGATGAGCCGGGTCAGCTATGCCATGATGAACCCTGACGGCGATGTCGAGATGACCCGCGCCGTGCGCGAGACGATCGACGCGCTGGCGGTCGACCTGGCCGGCCAGGCAGGCATCCCACCGGGCGACGTGGTCGAGGCGGTCGTGGTCTGCAACCCGGTCATGCATCACCTGCTTCTGGGCATCGACCCGGTGGAGCTTGGCCAGTCGCCCTTCGCGCTGGCCACGTCCGACGCGATGCGGCTGGCGGCGGCCGAGATCGGTCTGACCTCCGTCGCGCCGGGCGCGCGCGCCTATCTCCTGCCCTGCATCGCGGGCCATGTCGGCGCCGACGCCGCCGCCGTCGCCTTGTCGGAGGCCCCGGACCGCCAGGACGAGCTGACGCTGATCGTCGATGTCGGCACCAATGCCGAGATCCTGCTGGGCAATCGCGAACGGATCCTGGCCTGCTCCTCGCCCACGGGTCCGGCGTTCGAGGGCGCGCAGATCAGCGCCGGACAGCGCGCCGCGCCAGGCGCGATAGAACGCGTCGAGATCGATCCCGTCACCAAGGAGCCGCGTATCCGCGTCGTCGGGTGCGAATACTGGTCCGACGATCCGCGTTTCGGCCCCGCGACAGCCGAGACGGGCATCACCGGCATCTGCGGGTCCGGCATCATCGAGGCGGTGGCCGAGATGCGGATGGCCGGCATCCTGGACGCATCGGGCCTGATCGGATCGGCCGACCAGGTCGGCACGCCGCGCTGCGAGAGCATGGGACGCACGCATGCCTACCTCTTGTGGGACGGATCGCGGGACGAGGGCGAACGGCGTGTCCTGGTCACGCAAGGCGACATCCGCGCGATCCAGCTGGCGAAATCCGCGCTCTATGCCGGCGCGCGCCTGCTGATGGACGAGGCGGGCGTGGATACCGTGGCGCGGGTGCGGCTGGCGGGGGCGTTCGGGGCCCATATCTCGCCCCGACACGCGATGGTGCTGGGGATGTTCCCCGATACCCCGCTCGACGCGGTGACGAGCGCGGGCAACGCCGCCGGGCATGGCGCGCGGATGGCGCTGTGCAACCGGTCCGCCCGCGGCCATGTCGAGGACCTGGTGCGTCGCGTCGAGAAGGTCGAGACGGCGATCGCGCCCCGCTTTCAGGAGCATTTCGTGGCTGCCAACGCGATCCCGCACGCGACGGCGCCCTTCCCGCACCTGCCCGCCCTGCCCGATGTCAGCTTCAACACCGCATCCGAGGGGCGCGCGCGCCAGCGGCGGCGGCGCTAGAGCGTCACGACTTCGCCCTGTGCGGCCTCGGCGTCTGCGGCGTCATGGGTCACCATCAGCACGGGCACGCCAGCCCCGCGTGCACGGGCGAAGACGAGGTCGCGCATCTGCCCGCGCCGATCCGCGTCCAACTTGGAGAACGGCTCGTCCAGCAACAAGGCGCGCGGGCGCGACAGGAGCGTGCGCATCAGCGCCACACGGGCCGCCTGCCCGCCCGACAGCGTGGCGGGATCGCGGGGGCCGAACCCGGCCAGCCCGATCTCGGACAGCGCGGCGGCGACAGTCGCGCAACGTTCGGCCCGCCCGCCCCCGCGCGGCAGCCCGAAGGCCAGGTTCGCGGCCACGTCGAGATGCGGAAACAGCAGCGGATCCTGGTACAGCAGACCGACGCGCCGGGCTTCGGGCGCAACGCCGGTCAGGTCGCGGCCGTCCAGGATCACGCGGCCCGTCGCGCAAAAGGCCGGCGCGAGGTCGCCGATGACGACGCTGAGCAACGTGGACTTGCCCGAGCCCGACGGCCCCATCAGCGTCAACACCCGGCCGGGCGCGACATGGGCATCCAGCCGCAGCAACGTGTCGGACCCGTGCATCACCGCGACATCCTCGATCCGCAGGCCGTCAGCCATGGCGCAGACCCCGGCGGTTGCGGAACAGGATGGCCGGCACGATCAGCGCCAGCGCGAAGGGCAGCAGCGCCGCGCCGGTCTGGCCCAGGCCCCAGACCCCGATCGCGCGCCGGTCCCCGCCGGAGGACAGGGCCACCGCCTCGGTCACGAGGGTCGCGATCCGCCCGCCGCCCAGCAGCAGCGTCGGCAGGTATTGACCCACCGACACCGCGATGCCGATCGCCGCGGCCGTCAGCAGCGGCCCGGCGAGCATCGGCAGGCGCAGCGTCCAGAGCGTGCGGTTGCGCGATGCGCCGAGGCCCGACGCCACCCGCGCCAACCGGATGTCCCAGGCCCGGAACGGGCCGGAAAGGGACAGGAAGACATAGGGCAGGACGAACACGACATGTCCGGCCAGAACCAGCCCCCAGGAGGGCCCGAAGCCCAGCGACAGCGGCAGGAGTTGCAACCCGGGCAGGAAGGCGACCTGCGGAACCAGAAGCGGCAGGTAAAGGAGCCAGAGCGCCCGCTGGCCGAGCGTGAGCCCGAAGCGATGCTCCGCCTCCAAGCACCCGACCACGAGGACGAGCGACGCGAGCGTCGCCGCGCCGGCCAGCGCGACGGTGTCGAGCGCCACATCGACCATGGACGGGCCGAAGCGCGCCCAGCTGCGCAAGGTCAGCGCCTCGGGTGCCAGGTCGGGAAAGGACCAGCGCGCCGCAACCGACCAGACGGCAAGCGCCGCCAAGCCGGCCAGCACCATCGCCGCCGACCCCGCCGCCAATGCGAGGCCCGCCCCGCGTGCCACCCGTTCGGGCGCCCCGCCGCCGGAGACGACCCAGCGCCGGCCCAGCCGCGCGGCCAGCCTCTCGCCCGCGAACCACAGGGCCAGGACGGCAAGCGTCGCCGCGAACAGGATCACGCCACCGGCCGCGGCGACGGCGCGCGAACTCAGGTCCGGGTCCATCATCCAGCGGGTCACCTGCACCGCCAGGGTCGAAGGCGTCGACGGCCCGAGGATGACGGCCACGTCGACATTGGTCATGCCGTAGACCAGCACCACCAGGACCGGCAGCCGCACCTGTGCGTAGACGCCGGGGAACACCGCCTTGAACCACCCCGCGACGCGCCCCTGGCCCAGCGACCGCGCCACGCGCAGCCGGGGGCCCGCATTCGCCTGCGGCAGGGCGGCCAGCATCATCAGCAACAGGAACGGCAGTTCCTTCGCGATCAGACCGGCGGTCAGCGACAGGCCCCACGGATCGTTCAGAATCAGCAGGTCCGGCGCCCGTTCCCACCCGAGGGCCACCGCCGGGATGCGCGCGATCCAGCCTGATGGCGCGATCAGGAACGCGAGCCCGAGGGCCGCTGCCGCGTGCGGCACCGCGAGGAGCGGCGAGAGCGCGCGTTCCAGCCAGCGAAAGGCGCGCGTGCCGTGCCAGCCCGCGAGGATCAGCGCCGCGACCGAAAGCGCGCCCAGCGTGGACAGCACGCCCGACAGGATCGCCACCCCCAGCGCGCGCGGCAGCCCCCGCCAGCCGAGTGCCGCCTGCATCGGCGCATCGGCCCCGGGAACGAGGTATCCGAAGGCGGGAAGGACCGTGCCCAGTAACCCGAAGGCCACCGGGCCGGCCAGAACGAGCGTCGTCAGGAGCGGAAGCGGGCGCAGCACCTATTGGGCGACGCCGTAGCGCGCGACCCAATCCTCGGCCAGGCGGGTGGCCCAGCTGGGATGCGGCTCCGGCAGGGCGGGGCCGAGTTCGGCCGGCGTCAGCGTCGCGATCCCGAGGTCGAGCGCATCGAAGGCGGCACGGTCGGCCCCGGGCAGCTTGTCCATGTCGAGGACGGTGCCATAGCCCAGAATGTCGGGCGTCTGCGCGCGAAGCTGCGCTTCGGGCGACAGCAGGATGTTCGCCACGACCATCGCGCCCTCCTTGGCGTTGGCGTTATAGGGGATCGCGACGAAGCTGGCATTGCCCAGCGTGCCGCCATCGAGCACATAGGTCCGCACCGTCTCGGGCAGTTCGTAATTGGCGATCGCCGCGGTCGCCTCGCCGGGCGAGAAGCTGAAGGCGAGGTCGGTCTCGCCGTCGTTGATGAGTTGGAGCATCCGCGGACCGGTCTCGGGATAGGCGCGCCCCTCGCGCCACAAAAGCGGCGTCAGCCGGTCGAGGAAATCCCAGAGCGGCGCCGACACCTCGGCATAGTCGTCGCCCACCGGCGCCTGCAGGACAGATGCCTCCTCGACCGTCTCGATCAGCATCTGCTTGAGGAAGGTCGTGCCCAGGAAGTCCGGCGGCTGCGGATAGGTAAAGCGCCCGGGGTTCCGCCCGGCCCAGTCCAGCAGGGCCTCGGCCGATTTCGGCGGATCCTCGACCCGTGCCGTATCGTGGACGAAGACGAGCTGCGCCATGGCCCAGGGACTCTCGTAGCCCTCGGTCGGGACGGTGAAGTCGGTCGTGACGGTCTTGCCGTCGACATCGACATAGCGCCAGTTCGGAAGCTGCTCGGCGAAGGGCCCGAAGAGGAGGTCGTTCGCCTTCATCGAGGCGAAGTTCGCGCCATTGATCCAGATGAGGTCGACCGAGCCGCCGCTGTCGCGCCCGGCCTGGCGTTCGGTCAGCACGGCGCCCACCGCATCGGCCGTATCGGCGAGCTTGACGTGTTCCAGCGTCACGCCTTCCTCGGCCGCGCGGTCGCCGATCCAGGAAATGAAGTCGTTGGTGGCCGACGACCCGCCCCAGGCATGCCAATAGACCGTCTGCCCCTCGGCCGCGCGGGTCACGGCATCCCAGTCGGCGGGGTCGATATCGGCCTGCGCCGGCAGGGTCAGCAACGCGGTCAGGGCAAGGATCAGTCTCATGTCTCTCTCAACTCAGGATGTGGCGGGCGTTCATGACGCGTGCGGTCGCGGTCAGCAGGCACAGGCCACCGAACGCCCAGGCCAGCGGCGCGAATTGGTTCGGCAGCAGGCACAGCAGCACGAAGAAGGCGATCGTCTCGGCCCCCTCCAGCAGTCCGACGGAATAGTAGAGCGACTTGCGGCCTTGGGCCCGTGTCGTCAGGCCCCGCTTTTCGGCCTGCACCGCGAAGCCCAGAAAGCTGGTTCCGTTGACGTAGAACGACAGCAGAAGGAACGCCGCCGGCAGCGCGTTCGCCGGATCCGCCACGGCGAAGGCGAAGGGCACCGCGCCGTAAAAGACGAAGTCGGCCCATATATCGAGATAGCCGCCGAAATCCGTCGGATGCGTCGCCCGCGCGACCGCCCCGTCCAGCCCGTCGAGCACCCGCGACACCAGAAGCGGCAGGAGCGCCCAGCCGAACGCCCCGAGCGCGATGCAGACGGCCGAGATCAGGCCCAGCGCCAGACCCGTCAACGTGATCGCGTCGGCCGTGGCGCCCCACCGGGCCAGATGGCGGCCGGCACGATCAAGCGGCGGGTCGATCAGGGGACGGATCCTGGCGTCGAACATGAACCCTCGGGCTGCGGGACGGACTGACCTATCGCATGCCCGGCGGGGGCATGGGCGACAACCCACGAAGATGTGAGCCGAGGGGGCGGACCCGTCAAGTGAACGCTGCGTCACGCACGGGCAGGAATACGCCCGACGATCCGGGACGAGGCGAGCAGCATCACGGCCGACGCCGCCAGCGAGAGCGAAAGCCCGCCCAGCTGATAGGTCAGTCCCGACAGGACCGTGCCCAGCAGACGCCCGGCGGCATTCGCCATGTAGTAGAAGCCGACATCCATCGTCACCCGCGCAGCGCCCGCGAAGTCGAGGATCAGAAAGGAGTGCAACGCCGAGTTCATCGCGAAGAGCGCCCCGAACGCCAGCAGCCCCACCAGCACGACCGCCATCGAGCCCGACCAGCCGAGCGCGACCGGCGCGAGCGCGAAGGGCACGACCGCCAGCGCCAGCGCCCAGATACCGGCCCGCCCTGCATCGCCCTGCCCCATGATCCGCGGCGCGGCCGCCTGCACCGCGCCGTAGCCCACGATCCAGAGCGCCATGAAACCCCCGGTCAGGAAGAACGCGCGGTCGTCTGACATGCCCTGCGCCAAGGTCGCCGCCAGCCAGATCGGCAGGGCCACGACGAACCATACGTCGCGCGCGCCGAAGAGGAACATCCGGGCCAGCGACAGGCGATTGATGCGGGCGTCCGTGCTGAAGACGTGGGCGAAGCGGGCGCCCTTGTCGCGGATCGAAAGGCCCGCGGGCAGGAAGATCGCGATGGCCAGCAGGACCAGCGACAGGGTCGCCGCCATCAGCCAAAGGGCCGGCACGAACCCCACGCCCGCCAGAAGGCCGGCGCCGACGAAGAAGCCCGCACCCTTGATCGCGTTCTTCGACCCGGTCAGGACCGCGACCCACCGGAACAGCCCCTGCCCCGCCGGCGCCAGCAGCTTCACCGCCGATTTCGACGCAGTCTTGGTCAGGTCCTTGGCCACCCCCGATGCGCCCTGCACCAGCATCACGAACCAGACCGAAACCGCGATCGTCCAGCCCGGGTCGAGCGCGGTCAGGGCCGCCAGCGCCACGATCTGCAGTGCCAGCCCGGCGATCAGCGTCGAGGCCAGGCCGAAGCGCGCGGCCAGCCATCCGGCGGTCAGGTTGGTGACGATGCCCGCCACCTCGTAGAGGACGAAGAGCCAGGCGAGTTGCAGCGGCGAGAAGCCCAGCCGGTGGAAATGCAGCAGCACCAGCATCCGCAACGCGCCGTCGGTCAGCATGAACGCCCAATAGGCCGCGGTGACGGCCGCATAGCCCCGGAGCGATGTCATCCGGCCATCATCCGCGCGATGTCGGCCAGGCGGACGGCATAACCGTATTCGTTGTCGTACCAGGCATAGAGCTTCAGATGCGTTCCCTGCACCACCACCGTCGACGGCGCGTCGATCACGACCGAGCGCCGCTCGTTGAGGAAGTCCGACGACACCAGGGAGCGATCCTCGACCCCGAGGATGCCGGCGAGGGCCCCCGCCTCTGCCCGGCGAAACGCGTTGTTGATGCCCTCGGCCGTAACCTCGTGCGCCATCTCGAACGCGCAATCCGTCAGCGACGCGTTCAGCAGCGGCACGCGGACGGCATGGCCCGTCAGCCGCCCCTCCATCTCGGGGAAGATCGCCATGATCGCACGGGCCGACCCGGTCGTGGTCGGGATCAGGTTGTTGAGCGCCGAGCGCGCGCGCCGCGGATCCTTGTGCGGCCGGTCGACCATGGTCTGGGTGTTGGTGACGTCATGGATCGTGGTGAAGCTGCCGTGCCGGATTCCGATATCGCGCAGCACGTGGACGATGGGCGCCAGACAGTTGGTCGTGCAGCTGGCCGCCGTGACGAGGCGCTGCGTGCCGTCGTAGCGGTCGTGGTTCACCCCGTAGACGAGGTTCAACGCAGCGTCGCCCTTGATCGGGGCCGAAACCAGCACGCGGTCCACGCCTGCGGCCCAATAGGGTTCCACCGCGGCGTCGGTCTTGAAGGCGCCGGTGCAGTCCAGCACGGCGTCGATGCCCCCGAGCGGCAGATCCTCGATCCGGCGGTGCCCGGTCAGCGGGACGGAGGCGTCGCCGAGGTGCAGGCGGTCGCCTTCGGCCCGGCAGGGGCGGATCCAGCGGCCGTGGACGCTGTCGAACTCCATCAGCAGGGCATGCTGTTCGGCATCGCCGGCGGCGTCGTTCACGGCGACGACCTCGACCCCGCCGGGCGTGTCGATCAGGTCGCGCAAAACCAGCTTGCCGATCCGGCCCAGCCCGTTGAGAAGCACCTTCATCGCATCCATCCCCCGTCATGCCGCACCGCGCCGCTAGGCCGGCAAGGTAACAGATCCATGACACTTCCCAATCGCGCCCCCCCGGTGTAGCGACACCGTCGTCGGAGGTGTGGCCGAGCGGTCGAAGGCACCGGTCTTGAAAACCGGCAGGCGCGAGAGCGTCTCGTGGGTTCGAATCCCACCGCCTCTGCCACCAGGGCCCCCGCGCCCCACCCCGAGGAGGAGGACCGGTCATGCGCCAGACCCTGCCTTTCGTCACCTTTCTTCTCGCCCTGCCGGCCGCGGCCCCTGCGATGGTGCCGGCACGCGATCTGGCGACACTGCCCCTGGCACGGCCGATCCCGGTTCAGGACGAGGCCGGTGACAGTTTCCGCCGGGCCCGCCGCGGCGATTTCGATATCCACGCCCGCATCCCATGCGCGCAGGAAGCCGGCGAGGCGATGATGGAATGCGACGTGGCCGTCGCCCGGGGTTCGGACGGATCGGCCACCGCGCGGGTCACGTTCCCGAACGGGTTCGCGCGGTTTCTGCAATTCGCGCGGAGTGAGTTCCTGCGGGCGGATGCGACGATGTCCGGCAACGGGACCGATACGGATTGGAAGGTCGTGGACGGCATGCACCTGATCCGGGTCGACGACCAACGCTATGCGCTGCCCGAGGCCCTGATCCGGGGCGAGTGAGGGCCGCGCCGTCGCGCGGCACGGCCCAGCTCGGCTCAGCCGCCGGGGGTGAGCTTGTGGATCGTCCCCTCGTCCACCGCGGCATAGAGGCTGCCATCCGGCCCCAGGACCAGCGAACGGAAGCGTCCGGCCTCCATCGGCAGGGTCATCTCGGTCACGTCGACGACCTCCATCCCGTCATCCGACAGCTCGATCACGTCGATGCGCTGTCCGATGGGCGTGCCACCGAAGCCGATGCCCATGATGCCGACGGCCATCGTGCCGTCCCAGTCGCCCCATTGCTCGCCTTCCAGGAACGCGGCCGAGGACGTGCCCTGCGACCAGCCGTTGTTGTCCCAGATGGGCGGCATCGCGTCGGGATAGGTCTCGAAATCCGTCATCGGCATGAAGGACGCCCGCTCGAACCGGTTCATCCCCTCGGCCTGGTTGGGCATGTAGCCGCAATAGCCGTCCGGGCAGTCGCCCCGGCCGGCCATGTTGTCGCGCGGGTCCCAACCGGCGTTGCCGCCGTTCTGCAGGACGGTGATCTCGTCGGAGTGCCAGGGCCCGTGTTCGGCCGTGATCGGCGTTCCGGTTTCGGGGTGGAAGGCGATGCCCTGCACGTTCCGATGCCCGTAGGTATAGGTCCGGGGGTCGAACCCTTCGGGCGGTGTGTTTTCGGCATGGGCGTTTCCATCCGTGTCCATCCGCAGCACCTTGGAGCCCATCATCGTGGGGCTTTGCGGCACCTCCTCGTTGTGGTTGTCGCCAGTGGTCAGCCACAGCGCGCCGTCGGCATCGAACCGCACGCGGCCACCGTTATGCGCACCGGGGCCGCCGAAGGGATGGTCGCTCGCCTCCATCTTGTAGGGGACGTCGTCGACGATGTCGGTGCGATCCGACACGTCGGAGAAATCATCGTTCACGACCAGCCGCATCAGCCGGTTGGTATGCGGATCCGACATGTTGGAGGTCGAATAGACGTAGATGCGGCGGTTCTCGGCGAAGTCGGGGTCGACGGCCACGCCCATCATGCCGGCCTGGCCCTCGCAGAACAGGTCGTCGGCGGTCGAGGCATAGCCTTCGCTCTCACTCATCCCCAGCAGCGCGTTCAGATCGCCCGACGGCATCAGGACCGACAGGCCCTTGCACTTCTCGGTGAAGAACATCGTCCCGTCGTCTAGGAACGCCATGTCCCAGGGGCTTTCCAGATCGGACAGCACGACGGTGTGTTGCAGGCTGGTGGTGTTCGGCCCCGATTGCGCATGCGCAGGCAGCGCGAAGGCAAGGCTTCCGGCCATCACGGGGATGAGCCAGTCCGTGGCTCTGATACGGTTTCGGTTCGGCATGGTATCCTCCCTGGAATCGATGCGGGGACCGGCGCGTGAGACCGGCGCGCCCGCTGCCCCGAACCGCGGCCCGGGGTCCTTTACCTTAGGTCAAGATTCTTTGATCCGACAACAGGTTTCGCCCCCATCCGGCGGACGGTGCCCGCCTTTGGGCGAATGGTCGCGGCGTCGCCGTCCTCGCGGGTTCAGTCGAATGCGGTCGTGACGTAGGACGCCAGATCGGCGATCTCCACGTCGGTCAGATCCTGTGCATGGGGGGCCATCAGGGCGGTGTTCGGGCCCACGGTCTCGCCGGCGCGGTACTGCTCCAGCCGCATCGCGACATAGTCGGCATCCTTGTCGGACAGCTTGGGGAAGCTGGCCATGCCCTGCGCCTTGGGGCCGTGGCAGTTGCGGCAGACATCCTGATAGAGCGCCTCGCCCGCCACGCCATCGGCGGCCAGCGCCGGCGCGCCCAGACCCAGAACGATGATCGCGGTCATCCTGTCGATCGGCACTGTCATATTCCCCCATCCGTCCCGACGACCCTCGGGCATTTCGGCGCGCCGTTCAAGGCGGATGCTTGCCCGCCGAGCCGCGTTCGCCCACCTTGGGCGCGCCGTCCGCGACAAGGGGCTGCACGATACGGAACCACGAATGCGCCCCACACCCGCCATTCTGATCCTCGCCGCCGGCGCCTCGTCGCGGATGCGCGGCGACGACAAGCTTCTGCAGGAGGTGGACGGCACGCCGCTTCTGCTGCGCGCCGTTCGGGCCGCCTGCGCCGTCTCGGACGAGGTGATCGTGACGCTGCCCCGGAACTCGCCCCGCCGCGCCTGGCTGGGCGATACGCCGGCGCGCCTGGTCGAGTTGGACGCCGGCGCGATGTCGGCCTCGATCCGCGCCGGGGTCGCGGCCTGCCGGGCGGAAGCCGTCCTGATCCATCTGGCCGACATGCCAGAGATCGACGCGGCCGCGTTCGACGCCTTGGCTACGGCCTGGCGGAACAGCGATGCCACGATCCTGCGTGCGACGGACGCGGATGGCCGACCGGGGCAGCCGGTCGTATTCGACCGCACGCATTTCGGCGCACTTTCCGACCTGTCGGGCGATACCGGCGCGAAACCGATCCTGGCACGCCACCGGGTCGCGACGCTGGCCCTGCCCGGCCGGGCCGCAACGACCGACCTCGACACGCCGGAGGACTGGGCCGCCTGGCGGGCCCGGCGCTAGTCGCCGGGGCCCAGAGCCACCTCCACCTCGCGCCGGTCGTCGCCATTGCGCAGGCGCAGGCGGACCGTGTCGCCCACCGCCTTGCGGTCGAGTTCGGCTAGCAGGTCGTCCAGGCTGGCTACCTCGGCACCGTCGATCGCCTCGATCACGTCGCCGGGGATCAGGCCCGCCGGGGTCAACCGCGCGGGCGCGATGCCGGCGGCCTCGGCCGGACCGCCGGCGATCACGTCCAGGACCAACACGCCCGGGTCCGCCCCATTCGCGCGCAGCAAGGCGTCGGCGCGGGGATCGCCCTGAATGCCCAGGCTGGGCGGCCGGTAGCGGCCCCGCGCGATCAGCTGCGGCACGACACGCGCCACCGTATCCGCCGGGACTGCGAAACCCACGCCCGCGCTGGCGCCCGACGGCGAATAGATCGCCGTGTTGACCCCGATCAGACGCCCCGCGCTGTCCAGGAGCGGGCCGCCCGAATTGCCCGGATTGATCGCTGCGTCGGTCTGGATCAAGCCACGGATGGTCACGCCCCTCGCGCCCGGCAGCTCCCGGTCCAGTGCGCTGACGATGCCGGTCGTCAGCGAAAAGTCGAGCCCGAACGGGTTGCCGATGGCGAAGACCTTTTGCCCCACCTGCAAGTCGCCGCTGGTTCCCAACGGAAGCGCGCGCATGCCGCGCATGCCGTTCACCCTCAGCACGGCCAAGTCGTGCCGCGGCGCCACGCCGACGAGCCGTGCCTGCAACGCCCGCCCGCCGGGCAGGCGCACCGTCGCGCCGGTCGCGCCCTCGATCACGTGGGCGTTGGTGACGACATGACCACCATCGCCCCAAACGAAACCGGAGCCGGACCCCCGCGGCACCTCGACCCCGCGCCGGAACATGTCGCGGGCCCGCGCCGTGGTAGCGATCGAGACGACGGAGCCTTGCGCCGCCTCGAACAGCGCGATTGTCGCGGCCTCGTCGGCGGCCAGATCGCCACGTGGCGTCACGGTCACCGGCGGGGCCAGCAGCGATTGCAGGCGCGGCGTGGCGAACGCGCCGAGCAGGACGCCGAGAAGCAAGACCAGCAGGATCGGAAACGAACGGGTCATGGGGCCGATCTAGGGTGTCGAAGGCAGCTTGGAAACGGCTGGGTCGCGGCATCCGTGAGCGCGCATCCATCAGGGAGAACGAGGGCCGCTTCCGGGCCGGCAGGATGCTCGCGGACGACCCATGGTTTTCTAGACGTTGTCCCGACACCCTGAGCGGGCACGCGCAAAATTCGTCCGATCTGAACGGGACCGGAATCCATAGCCGCGTTCGAGCGGTCCATTCCGTTCGGTCGGCGGCCGAAATCGGGGACGAAACCCGGCCACGACCGTCGGCGCATCGGGACCGGACGCGTCAGGCGTCGGCCAGCCGCCGCTCCCGCTCGGCGCGCAACCGGGCGAAGTCATCGCCCGCGTGATAGGACGACCGCGTCAGCGGCGTGGCCGAGACCATCAGGAAGCCCTTGCCCCAGGCGGCCTTCTCGTAGCCCGCGAACTCCTCGGGGGTGACGAAGCGGTCGACGCGGTGGTGCTTCGGCGTCGGCTGCAGGTACTGGCCGATGGTCAGGAAATCGATGTCCGCGGCGCGCATGTCGTCCATGACCTGCAGCACGGCCTGCCGATCCTCGCCGAGCCCCACCATGATCCCCGACTTCGTGAACATCGATGGGTCCAGTTCCTTCACGCGCTGCAACAGACGCAGCGAATGAAAGTAGCGCGCGCCCGGCCGAACCTCGGGGTAAAGGCCGGGGACCGTTTCCAGGTTGTGGTTGAAGACGTCCGGCTTCGCGGCCACCACCTCCTCCAGCGCCTCGGGGCCGCAGCGAATGAAATCGGGGGTCAGGATCTCGATCGTGGTGCCCGGCGACCGCTTGCGGATCGCGCGGATCGTCTGGGCGAAATGCGCGGCGCCGCCATCCTCGACATCGTCGCGATCGACGGACGTGACGACCACGTGGTTCAGGCCCAGCTTCTGGACGGCGTCGGCCACGCGGCCCGGCTCGAACACGTCCAGCGCCTCGGGCGGCTTGCCGGTGGCGATGTTGCAGAACGTGCAGGCCCGCGTGCAGACCTCGCCCATGATCATCATCGTGGCGTGACCCTGCGACCAGCACTCGCCCACGTTGGGGCAACCGGCCTCCTCGCAGACGGTGACCAGCTTGTGCTCCCGCATGATCCGGGCCGTCGCCTTGTAGCCCTCGCCCACCGGCGCCTTGACGCGGATCCAGTCCGGCTTTCGGGGCTGCGGGTTGTCGGGGCGACGTGCCTTTTCGGGGTGACGCTCGGCGGGAATCTTCAGGTCGCGCGGCATTCGGCGTCTCCTCTCCGGTCAAGGCTAGATAGGGCGCCGCGCCGGGCCTGTCGAGACCCGCCCCTCAGGTCGCGCGCATCGCCGGCCCGATGCGCAGCCGGTACTCCATCCCGTCCCGCGTGAAGGTCCGCTCCGCCTCACCCTGCAGCTGCGTCGGCAACAGCCGCGTCAGCATCGTCGTGCCGAACCCGGCATGTTCGGGATTGGCTGTCGGGCCGGTCCCGGTCTCCCGCCACTCCAAGTCCAGACCGCCATTTTCGGCCGGGGCCCATGCGATGGCCAGCCGTCCGGCCGAGCGGGACAGCGCCCCGTGCTTGACGGCGTTCGTCGCCAGTTCGTGCAGGCCCATCGTCAGCGCCTGCGCGGCCGGCGCCGTTAGCGCGACCGCGGCCCCGCCGATCGAGACGCGATTGCCCAGGACGGACTCGAACGGCTTCAGCGCGCCGCTGACCAGTTCCGCAACGGGCGCCCCCGTCCATTGTTCCCCACTGAGGATGCGGGTTGCATGCGTCAGCGCCTCGATCCGGGCGATCAGGGCTTCGCCGAAGGCGTCGACATCGGTGGCGCCGCGGGCCGATTGTTGCGCGATGACGCCGATCAGGCTGGCGAGGTTCGCCATCCGATGTTGCAGCTCGGACGCGATCGTCTCGTTCATGCGCTCCGCCAGCACTTCCGACGTGCGATCCTCGATCACGAGGACGATATGCCGGCCGTCCCGGCGATCCAGGGGCGAGACGCCAACCGTCCACCACCGATCCTCCCACCCCTCGTCGTCTCCATCGCCGGGCTGCACACGGTAGTATTCCCGATCCAGCACCACCGTCTCACCCCGGAGCGCGCGATCGTAGGCCCGCTCGAACCGCGCACGCCTTTCGTCCGTCTCGGCGAACACGTCCAGCATGCGCCGGCCGATGACTTCGGGGGGTACTGAGAGCATGGTCCGGAACCGGGTGTTCATGTCCACAATGCGGTGTTCGCGATCGAGAATCACAAGGGGGATGGCGACCGCCTCGAAGACGTCCTCCGGCGCGGACCTGCCGGTATCGTGAGTATCATTCATATCGCGCGAACTTGGCGAATGCCGCGGCCCGGCGCAATCCACGGCGGAGGGTATCAGGGTTCGATACGGCGATGCACCAGGTGCCGCGCCATTCGGGGGGCCGTCGACGGCGGACGGCGCTTGGGGCGTCGCATGACGGCGCCGGCCGGCTCACGCCTCGGCGATCAGGGCGTCGTGGCCGAGCGACAACCGATAGACCAGGCCGTCGGACGTGGGCTCCCGCCGCATCTCGCCACCGACCTGGGCCGGCACGATCTTCTGAAGGACGGTGGAGCCGAAGCCGGGCCTCGCCCCTTGAATGGATGCGGGCATGACGCCGCCTTCGCGCCACTGCAGGATCGCGCCCGCCTTCGTGTCCCTCTCCCACACGACCTCGACATGGCCGTCGGGTCCACGCAACGCCCCATGCTTGGTGGCATTCGTCGCAAGCTCGTGCAGACCCATCGCAATGGCCTGTGCCGCCCCGGCCCTCAGGTGCAGTGCCGGGCCCGCGATGCGAAGCCGGCCGGCGTCCCGCGGCGCGAACGGCGCGAGGCCGCGTTCGACCAGATCGCCCAGCAGGACGCCGCCGCGTTCGTTCTCGAGCAGCTGCTTGGTGGCGGAGGCGAGCGCCATCAGCCGGCCCTGGAACTTCTCGAGGAACACCTGCACGTCGGTCTCGTCGGCAGCGGAACGTCGGGCAAGGACCGACAGCAGGCCGAACAGGTTGTTCACGCGGTGCGTCATCTCGCCCAGCATCGTCTCGCGCAGGCTCTCGGCGCGCATACGGTCCGTGATGTCCTCCATCCGGATGAGGATGCGGCGATGCGGGCGATGCGCGCCGTCGACGGCATGCGCGATCATGCGCCAGGTCCTGTCGGAAAACGGCCCATCGTCGCCGGGCGGCAGAACGACCGGCTCGCGCGTGGCGCGCTGCCCGGCGATGGCCTCGTAGACCAACGCCGCGATCTCGCCCTGGGCATCGAACGGCACCGTCACGACATCGAAGAGACTGCGGCCAAGGATCGCATCGTCGGTCGAAAGGCCGACCTCGCGGCGAAAGACATCGCTCGCCTCGACGATTCGCAATTCGCCATCGACAATAAGAAGCGGCGCGGGGCTCCTGAGAAAAGCCGCACGAAAATCGACATCCTTCATTGCCAGACCCCACGCCCCCCGAGGCGACCCCCTGAGGACACATAACATTTCGCCTGTTTTGTGTCACTTGTGAAAGGCGCGCGGCGCGCCCTGTGGCGGATCAACCATCCTTCCACCCCCAAACGCATCTTTGCCGTCCGCCGGCACAAAGCTAGGTATGTGCGCAAGGGCTTCGTGGAGCATCCGGTGATGACGTTCGAAGAACAGGACCTTCTGTCCGCGGTGCCGCTGGCCTTCGTCAGGCTGGATCTCGATTTCATCATCCAGACCGCCAGCGACGACTACCTGGAAATGACGGGGGCGAAGGCGGAGGATGTGATCGGGCATTCCATCTTCGACGCCTTCCCCGTGGACCCCGACGATCCGTCGGACGCACCCGAGAGGTTGCGCGCATCGCTGGACCGGGTGGTGTGCAGCGGCGTGCGCGAGACGATGCCAGTCTTCCGCCATCCCATACCGATCCGGCGTGGTTCCGAAGTAACGTTCACGAACCAGTGGTGGCGCGCCACCAACGTTCCGATCCTGCAGGGCGGCAAGGTCGTCGGCATCGTTCACAACGGCTGGAACGCGACAGACCAGGTCCTGAAGCAGCGCGACCGCCGGATACGGCAGAAGGCCAGCCACAGGGTGAATTCCTTCGCCACGTGGGAATTCTCGCCGAAGACGGGACGCGGGATCACGTCGTCCGAACTGGCTCGTCTGTTCGAGTTGGACCGGCATAATGGCGAAGTGGACAGCCGGGTCTATTTCGACCGCTACCACCCCGACGACCGGGATCGCGTCGTGGCCGAGCTGGACAGACTGGCCAGCGCCCCATCGGGCACGACCTTCGAAATCGAACATCGGATCATCGGTAGCGACGGGGAAGTCCGATGGGTCCTCAACCTCGGCGAGGTCACCCGTCAGGACGATCAGGACCACGGCTGGCTCGTCGGCGCGACGATCGACAACACCCCGGCCCACCACCGCGAGGAGGCGCTGACGAAGGCGGTGTCCGACCGCGACGCCCTGCTTGGAAAGCAGAACATACTGCTGGCGGAGGTGAACCACCGCATCAAGAACTCGCTTCAGGTCGTATCCTCGATCCTCAATATCGACGCCCGCACGGCCCGGTCCGACGTGGCCCGCGATCGTCTGGCGCGCGCGGCTGGCCGGGTGCAGGCCGTCGCCTCCGTTCATGAACTGATCTATCGGGCAGGCCAGGTCTCGACGGTCGAGATCGGCGACTTCATTCCCAAGCTCTGCGATACGATGGCCGCGCAGGGCCCCGACGGAATCCGCCTGACATGTAGGGCCGATCCGGTATGCATCGATATCGATCGCGCGATCAGCTTGACGCTCCTGATCTACGAACTCGTCACGAATGCCTTGATCCATGCGTTCCGTGGGCGGGACACCGGGCATGTCGACGTCTCGGCCGTGCAGGATGACGGGGCGCTGCTGCTGGCGGTCAGCGATGACGGGATCGGAATGCCGCTCTCGGGCGTTGAGGCGGGAATGGGCACCCGCATCATCGCGGGGATGGTCCGGCAACTCGACGCGACGAAGGAAAGCGGTTCCGGCCCCGGTCACTCGGTCCGGCTGACGGTTCCGCTGGCAATGTGATCAATGGGCGAACGCAAACTTGAGGACGACCGGCCGCTGCGCGTGCTCGTGGTCGAGGACGAGGGGCTGATCGCCCTGGATCTGGAAATGCAGGTCGAGGGGGCAGGCCATCGGGTCGTGGGCATCGCCGTCGACATCGCCGAATGCCGCGCGCAGGCGATGGCCCTTCGGCCCGACGTCGCGTTGATGGATTTCCGGTTGCGCAACGGCGACACGGGCGCCGACGCCGGTCTTATGCTGCGCCGGGAGTTCGACGTGCCCTGCATCTTCGTCAGCGGCAACCTGGATACGGTGACGCGCAACGTGCTGACGGCGCTGGACCCAGTGGCCTTCGTCGGCAAGCCGGTCCTGCCGTCGGAGATCCGCGACGCGTTGGGCTGCGCCGCGCTGCGCCTGCGGGGCGGCGACTAGGTCCGATCCCCCTGCCCCACCCGGCGCGTCCAACCCCAGAGGCAGACCAATTCCATCACCACATGCGCCCCCGCGATGGCGGTGGCCCCGGTCGTGTCATAGGGTGGCGAGACCTCGACCACATCGCCACCGACGAGGTTCACCCCCGCCAGGTCCCGCAGGATCGCCGCCGCCTGCCCGCTCGACAGCCCGCCCCAGACCGGCGTCCCGGTGCCGGGCGCGAAGGCGGGGTCGAGGCAGTCGATATCGAAGGTCAGGTAGGCGGGTCGGTCGGCCACCACTGCCTTGATGCGGCGCGCGACCTCGCCCGGCGCGGCCTCGTGCACGGCGCGCGCGTCAATCGTGGTAACACCCATCGTGTCAGGGTTCACCGTGCGGATGCCGACCTGAACGCTGGTCGCCGGGTCGATCACGCCCGTCTTGACCGCCTTGTAGAACATCGTGCCATGGTCGATCCGGTCCATGTCGTCGTCGGGCCAGGTGTCGGAATGGGCATCGAAATGGATCAGGCTGAGGGGGCCGTATTTCTCGGCATGGGCCTGCAGGATGGGAAAGCTGACATAGTGATCCCCGCCCATGGCGATGCAACCTGCATCGTGGGCCAGGATCCCCCGCACGTGATCGCGCAGCGCACCTGGAAAATCGGCGACCTTGGCATAGTCGAACCCGACATCGCCGTAATCGGCCACCGCGAACTCGTCGAGCGGAGAATAGCCCCAGTAATAGGGCGGATCGAAGGGTTGCAGCGCGGACGCCTCGCGGATGGCGCGCGGGCCGAAGCGGGTGCCGGGCCGATGCGTCACCGCCTGGTCGAAGGGCACGCCTGTGATGGCGAGGTCATAGCCCGCCAGATCCTTGGTATAGGCGCGGCGGAAGATCGATGTGGCGCCGCCGAACGCGTTCTCGAAGTTCAGGCCCCTGGGGTCCTTGCGCGTGAACGCCCCGTCCACCTGATCGCGCGCGTCCTGCAATGCCATAGCCGCCTCCCTTCCGTTTGGCCGCGACCACATCATGGGCTGGACGAAAGGGAAAGCCTCTCGACACCCCTGCCCCATGCGTTAGGTCACCAGCATGTCCGACACCGACCTGCGCACCCAGTTCATCCACGCCATGTCCCGCGCCGCCGCGACGGTCAGCGTGGTCACGACCGATGGTCCGGGCGGCCGCGCCGGCGTCACGGTCAGCGCGATGACCAGCGTGTCGGCCGATGGCGACACGCCGACGATGCTGGTCTGCATCAACCGGGGCGCGTCGGCGGCCGGGCCGATCCTGACCAATGGCTGCTTCGCGGTGAACGTGCTGGAGGCGCATCAGCAGGACGTGGCGGACACGTTCGCCGGCCGCACCGACGCGCCGGGCGGCGACAGGTTCGCGGACACGGCCTGGGACGTGCTGGCAACGGGCGCCCCGGTCCTGCATGGCCTTGCGGGCTTCGATTGCGAGGTGCAGAGCGCCGATTTGGTAGGCACGCATCACGTCATCATCGGTGCGGTCCGGGCCGTGCGCGTGGCCGAGGAAGGCGCGCCCCTGATCTACGGAATGCGGGCGTACCTGCGGGCGGAGAAGGCCTGAACCGTCAGCGCCGGGCCGCGGCCCAGGCGAGGCGGAGATAGCTTCGCAGCGGGTTCAGCCGGGGCACCTCGCCCGGGCGTCGCGCGAAGGCCTCCAGCAAGGGTCGCGTATCCGACAGGACCAGAAGCACCGGCCGCGCGTCCCTTGGCATGCGCGCCTGCCTGAACCGGCCGAGCGCCGAAAGGCCCGTCTCCGCCAGTTCGCGCACCTGCGCCGCGGCGTCGCCCGGCGGCAAGGGATGACGCCCCTTGGCCGTCAGCTCCCGCGCCGCGACCAGCCAGTTCGCAATCCCCTGGGCCAGGCCCGCATCGCGCGCGGCGGGTTCGTCCCCGGCCCCGGCCAGTCGCGCAGCCGTCCAGAGGAGCGTGCCCGAGGTGCGGTCGAGGTAGCGGACCAGGTCGGCCTGCGTGTCGAACCGGGGGCCGTCGATATCGGCACGGCGGGCATCGACAAGGTCGTCCAGATCGCGCGTGCCCTGCGCGTCGAGCGTCGCGGCAAGCGGCGTGACGACTTCGTGCCGCCGGACGGGCCCACCACCCGCAATCTCGGCCAGGGCGTCGCGCCACCATTGCAGGCGCATCTCGGCGATCATCGGCTCCTGCGTCAGCCACGGCGCGCGCGCCACCTCGAGGTTGAAGGCGTAAAGGGGGAACAGCATCCGGCGCAGGTCGACCGGCGCGGCCATCACGGCGCGAAAGCGGCCTGGGTCGCCGCGCTGCACCAGCCCCGCGCAGGCGGCGATGCCTTCGTCCGGGGTCACTGCACCAGTTTCCAGCGCACTGCGTCCAGCAGTGCCTCGAAACTCGCATCAACGATGTTCGGGCTGACCCCGACGGTGGACCAGCGGCGGCCGGCATCGTCCTCGTGGTCGATCAGGACGCGGGTGACGGCCTCGGTCCCGCCCTGCATGATGCGGACGCGGAAATCCTTCAGGCGCATGTCGGCGATGGCGTCCTGATACCGGCCCAGATCCTTGGCGAGCGCCTTCGAGAGCGCGTTGACCGGGCCGCGATCGCTGCCCGCCTCGTCGAGGCTGTCGCTGACCGACAGGCGCTTTTCGCCATCGACCTTCACCACGACCACGGCCTCCGACAGGGTGACCATCCGGTCGCGCTTGTTCTTCCGCCGCTCGACGGTGACGCGATAGCGTTTCACCTCGAACAGGTCGGGCATCAGGCCCAGTTCCTCCCGCGCGATCAGCTCGAAGCTCGCGGGCGCCATGTCGTAGGCATAGCCGCGATCCTCGCGATCCTTCACGCGGGTCAGAATACGCCGCATCTGGTCGTCATCCCCCGAAAGGTCCAGATCGGCCAGACGCTTGCGCAGGTTCGACAGGCCGGCCTGGTTCGACATCGGCACGATCCGGGCGTTGCCGACCGCTTCGGGCGGGATGTGTTCGTAGGTCGTGGGGTCCTTCAGGATCGCGCTCGCATGCAGGCCCGCCTTGTGCGCGAAGGCCGAGGCGCCGACATAGGCCGCCTCACGCCGGGGGACGCGGTTCAGAATGTCGTCGAGGCGCCGCGAGACCTGCATCAGCTGCGGCAGGTCGGCCCGATCGATACCGGTCTCGTAGGTCTCGGCATAGGGTGCCTTGAGCAGCAGCGTCGGGATCAGCGCGGTCAGGTTGGCGTTGCCGCAGCGTTCGCCCAGCCCGTTCAGCGTGCCCTGCACTTGCCGGGCGCCGGCATCGACGGCGGCGAGGGTTCCGGCGACGGCCTGTTCGGTATCGTTATGGGTATGGATGCCGAGGCGGTCGCCGGGGATGCCGGCGTCGATCACGGCGCGCACCGTCTCGGCGATGCGGGCGGGCATGGTGCCGCCGTTCGTGTCGCAGAGCACGACCCAACGGGCGCCGGCGTCGAGCGCGGTCCGCGCGCAGGCCAGCGCGTATTCGGGGTCGCTGTCGTAGCCGTCGAAGAAATGTTCCGCGTCGAACAGCGCCTCGCGCCCCTCGGCCACGAGATGCGCGACCGAGTCGCGGATGGCCTCCAGGTTCTCCTCCAATGTGACGCCGAGGGCGGTTTCCACGTGAAAAGGATGCGTTTTTCCGACAAGGCAAACGGCGGGCGTGCGGGCGTTTAGGACGGCGGCCAGCACGTCGTCATTGGCGGCGGACCGGCCCGCGCGCTTGGTCATGCCGAAGGCGGTCATCGTGGCGCGCAGGCGGGGCGCGTCGTCGAAGAACTCGCTGTCGGTGGGATTGGCGCCGGGCCAGCCACCTTCGACGTAATCGAGACCGAGCGCGTCGAGGAGGGCCGCGATCTCGTGTTTTTCGGCGGCCGAGAATTGGACGCCCTGCGTCTGCTGCCCGTCCCGGAGGGTCGTGTCGTAGAGGTAGAGACGGTCGGTCATCGGACCCTCCGATCGAGGTATTCGTGGCACGTGGCCGACGGACGATCCGCGTCCGGCATGTCCGGGATCACACCAGCCCCTCCAGTTTCGCGGGGTCGAAGCCGGGACCGGCGTCCCACCCCCGGCCCTTGCCATCGGTCACGACCACGCCCGCAGCGAGAAGCGCGTCGCGAATCCGGTCGGCCCTTGCCCAGTCCTTGTTCGCGCGCGCTTCGAGCCGGGCGGCCAGCACTGCCTCGACCAGGGGGGCATCGCCCTCGGCGGCCCAGGAGCCTATATCCTCGCCAAGCAGGCCGAGAACCCCCGCAGACGCCTTCAGCGCGGCGCCGTCGCCGGCCTTGGCCAGACGGTGCAACTCGGCGATGGCGCCGGGGGCGTTCAGGTCGTCGCGCAGGGCGGCGAGGACCGCATCGTCGATGACACCCCCATCGGTCACCAGCGCCCGCCACTTGCGTAAGGTGGCTTCGGCCTCCCGCGCCTTTCCTTCCGTCCAGTCCATCGGCTTGGAGTAGTGCGTCGAGAGGAACACGAAGCGGATCACCTCGCCGGGGATGCCCCGGTCCAGCAGATCGCGGACGGTGAAGAAGTTGCCAAGCGACTTGGACATCTTCCGACCCTCGACCATCAGCATCTCGTTGTGCAGCCAGATGTTTGCGAAGCCCGCGCCGGGATCGGCGCAGCAGGATTGCGCGCGCTCGTTCTCGTGATGCGGGAACATCAGGTCGTTGCCGCCGCCATGGATGTCGAAATGCGGACCCAGGATCGCTTTCGACATGGCCGAGCATTCGATGTGCCAGCCGGGGCGGCCGCGGCCCCAGGGGCTGTCCCAGCCGGGCTCGCCCTCGCCCGAGGGTTTCCAGAGAACGAAGTCCATCGCGTCGCGCTTGTAGGGCGCGACCTCGACCCGGGCGCCGGCGATCATGTCGTCGACCGACCGGCCCGAGAGCGCGCCGTAGCCCTCATAGGACGCGACGGAAAACAGCACGTGGCCTTCGGCGGCATAGGCATGGTCGGATGCGATCAGCCCTTCGATCATCGTGACCATGTCGCCGATATGGTCGGTGGCGCGCGGCATGTGGGTCGGCTCCAACGTGCCGAGCGCGGCCATGTCGTCCAGATACCAGCCGGTCGTCTCGGCGGTGATGTCGGCGATGTCGCGGTCGGTCTCGTCGGCGCGGGCGATGATCTTGTCGTCCACGTCGGTGAAGTTGCGCACGTAGGTCACGTGATCCGCGCCGTAGTCGTGGCGCAGCAGGCGGAACAGGAGGTCGAACAGGATCACGTTGCGGGCATTGCCCAGATGCGCGCGATCATAGACCGTCGGACCGCAGAGGTAGAGCCGCACATTCGCCGGGTCGATCGGGGCGAACGTCTCCACCCGGCGGGTCATCGAATTGCGCAGGCGTATCTCGGGCCGATCCATCGGACCTCTCCTCGTGTTTGCGGGTCGGGGATGGCCGGGAGAACGGTCGCGGGCACCCTCGCGCCCGCCGAAATCTCAGCGGGCGGTGGAAATGCAGGTGATGCAGATGCGCGTGCCCATAGACCCGCGCCTAGCATGGCGGCCCCCGCCTGCCAAGCGTTTGACAGATGGGGCCGCAAGGTGTCCGGTCATGCCGGCCCCAACAGGAGAGTTTCGATGACCCGCTTTCGCGACATGCACGTCCCCGGCGACCCGTTCATCCTTGCGAATGCCTGGGATGTCGGATCGGCCCGGATGCTGGTGGCCCTGGGTGCGAAGGCGGTGGCGACGTCGTCTGCCGGATACGCGTTCACGCGCGGCCTGCCCGATGGCGGGCGCGTGGGGCGCGAGGAAGCGATCGCGCATGCGAAGGACCTGGCCGATCACGTCGCGGTCCCGGTCTCGGCGGATCTGGAGGATGGCTATGGCCCCGATCCGGCGGATTGCGGCGCGACGGTGGAGATGGCCGCGCTGGCCGGGCTGGCGGGATGCTGCATCGAGGATGTGGACGGCGCGGGCGAACCCTATGCGTTCGAGGCGTCGGTCGCGCGAATGGAGGCGGCGGCCAAGGCGGCCCGACGGGCGCCGCACGATTTCGTCTTCTGCGCGCGGGCCGACGGGGTGATGCACCGCGCCTACGATGTGGATGAGGCGATCCGGCGGTTGCAGGCGTTCGAGGCCGTAGGCGTCGATGTCCTCTATTGTCCGATGCCGGGGGAAATGGCCGATCTTGAACGGATCGTTGGGGCGGTGGGCCTGCCGGTCAACGCACTGGCCGCGGGGCCCTGGACGCAAGTCACCGGGCCGGAATTCGCGGCGGCGGGCGTGGCCCGCATTTCTCTGGGGTCGTCGCTGGCGCGGGCGACGCATCAGGTGATCCGCGACGCCGTGCAGCCGATGTTCCTGGCCGGCGACTACAGCAAGCTCGGCGGTATCGGATCGGGCGAGGTCGACGGCTACCTGGAGGACGGTGCGCGCTAGGCCCGCGCCTCGCGGGCCAGGCGTTCGATCGCGTCCCAATCGCCAACCCGCATCTTGTCCCCTGGGGCGACCCAGCTGCCGCCGACACAGACGACGTTGGGCAGGCTAAGGTAGTCGGCCTTGTTGGAAAGACTGACGCCGCCGGTCGGGCAGAAGGCGATCTGCGGGATGGGCGCTCCGATGGCCTTGAGTGCGGACGCGCCGCCGGATGCCTCGGCGGGGAAGAACTTCAGCATGTCGAAGCCCTTCTCCAGCAGGGCCATGGCTTCGGTCGCGGTCGCCGCACCGGGCAGGAGCGGCAAATCCTCGTCGATGCAGGCCTGGATCAGGCGGTCGGTGGCGCCCGGCGAGACGCCGAAGCGGGCGCCGGCAGCCTTGGCGGCGCGCACGTCCTCGGGCGTCAGAAGCGTGCCGGCACCGACGATGCCGCCCTCCACCTCGGCCATGGCGCGGATGCAGTCGAGCGCGGCGGGCGTCCGCAGCGTGACCTCCAGCGCGGGCAGGCCACCGGCGACGAGGGCCTCGGCCAGCGGGCGGGCATGGTCCGCATCGTCGAGAACGAGGACGGGAATGACCGGCGCTCGGCCGGCAATGTCGCGGGCCGCGCGGGACTGGTCCTGTGGGGTCATCATGGTTCCTTTCGCGGTCTCGGGATCGGCGCGTCAGATGACGACGCCGGCGCCCTGGTCGGACGGACCGGCCGTGGCCCGGAAGAGTTTGAACAGCTCGCGGCCCAGCCCGGTCTCGTTGGATGCGAGGTCGGGATGTTCCAGGGGGCGGTCGGCGACGCCATCGGTCAGCACCTCCAGCTTGCCGGCGGCGGCATCGACGCGGATCAAGTCGCCGTCGCGCACCCGCGCAATCAGCCCGCCATCCAGCGCCTCGGGCGCGACGTGGATCGCCGCGGGCACCTTGCCCGAGGCGCCCGACATACGGCCATCGGTGACGAGGGCCACGCGGTGGCCTTTTTGCAGCAGGATCGACAGGACGGGGGTAAGGCCGTGCAGTTCGGGCATGCCGTTGGCCTTCGGCCCCTGGTAGCGAACGACGACGACGTGGTCGCCGTTCAATTCGCCCGCCTGGAACGCGTCCTTGACGGCCTGCTGGGTGTGGAAGACGCGGGCGGGCGCCTCGATCACGTGGAACTCTTCCTTCACGGCGCTGATCTTCATCACGCCCAAGCCGAGATTGCCGCGCACCTGTTTCAGCCCGCCATGATGGTCGAATGCGTCGTGCGGCGGCTTCAGGATCTTGTCGTTCTGGCTTTCGGTCGGGCCAGGCGCCCAGGCGATGCGGCCGCCGTCGAGCTTGGGTTCCGACGCATAGGCCGACAGCCCCTTGCCGGCGACGGTGGTGACGTCCTCGTGCAGCAGGCCCGCATCGAGCAATCGTCCGATCATATAGGGCAGACCGCCCGCGGCGTGGAAATGGTTCACGTCGGCCAAACCGTTCGGATAGACCCGCGCCATCAGCGGCGTCATGTCCGAGACGGCATCGAAATCGGCGCAGGTCAACACCACGCCCGAGGCGCGGGCCATGGCGATCAGGTGCAGCACCAGATTGGTCGAACCGCCCGTCGCCATGAGGCCCACGAGGCCATTCACGTAAGCTTTTTCGTCCAGAACGTCGCAGACCGGGGTGAAATCGTTGCCCAGCCCCGTGATCTCGGTCGCGCGAAGGGCGGCGGCGTCGGTCAGCGCATCACGCAGCGGCGTGCCGGGGTTGACGAAGCTGGCGCCCGGCAGGTGTAGGCCCATGAACTCCATCAGCATCTGGTTGGAGTTGGCGGTGCCATAGAAGGTGCAGGTGCCCGGCCCGTGATAGGACGCCATCTCAGCCGCCATCAGGGCGGCGCGGTCGATCTTGCCTTCGGCGAACTCGCGGCGTGTGCGGGCCTTCTCCTCGTTGCCGAGGCCCGTCGTCATGGGACCGGCGGGCACAAAGATGCCGGGAAGGTAGCCGAAGGTCGCCGCCGCGATCACCAGCCCCGGCACGATCTTGTCGCAGATACCCAGATAGAGCGCGCTGTCGAACGTGTTATGCGACAGGGCGACCCCCGTGGCCAAGGCGATCACATCGCGCGAGAAGAGCGACAGCTCCATCCCCTGCTGGCCCTGCGTGACGCCGTCGCACATCGCCGGCACGCCGCCCGCGACCTGCGCTGTGGCGCCGACCGTGCGGGCGGCGGCCTTGATGCGGTCGGGGTAGTCCTTGAACGGCTGATGCGCGCTCAGCATGTCGTTATAGGCCGTGACGATCCCGATATTCGGCACCCGTTCGGCCACCAGATCATCCTTCATGTCGCCCATTGCGGCATAGGCATGGGCCTGGTTGCCGCATTCCAGATGCCCGCGACGCGGCCCCTGCTGGGCCTGGGCGTGCATGCGGGTCAGGTAGGCGTCGCGGGTCGGCTGCGAGCGTTCGCGGATCCGGTCGGTGATTTCATCCAGGCGGGCATCGAGCGGCATGGCGATCTCCTTTCCGGGACCAATGCCTTGTTAGCGGTAACGGTTCAAGAGGCGGACGACCTGTTTTCCCCGAAGGATTGGCGCGGTTGGACGGACGCGCACCGAAACTGTCGGCAGAGGGTTCAATTCTCCGGAGCCATCAGCTCGACTTCGTCCCCGTCGCGCACGGCCGTGTAGAAACAGCTCCGGCGGTTCGTATGGCAGGCGGGGCCTGTCTGGTCGACCCGCAGCAGAAGGCAGTCGCGATCGCAGTCGATGCGGAGGTCGACGAGCCGCTGCACATGCCCCGAGGTTTCGCCCTTGACCCAGAACGCCTGCCGGGAGCGGGACCAGTAGGTCACGCGCCCCGTCTCCAGCGTCCGCGCGACGGCGTCGGCGTTCATCCAGGCCATCATCAGGACCTCGCCCGTCGCGTCGTCCTGCGCGATGGCGGGGATCAGGCCGGCGGCATCGTAGCGCAGGCTGGCGGGGTCGAAGGTCATGCGGCGCACCTTTGCATTGCGGGCTCGGGCCGCTACGTAATCCGCGTGAGCGTCGATAGGAAGCCGCAGATGTCCGAAGCCAACCTCGTGAAGCTGTATTCCGGGCGGATCCTGGAACTGGCCGCCGACATGCCGGCCACCACGCCGCTGGATGATCCGCAGGTAACGGTGCGCAAGCGGTCGCCGCTTTGCGGGTCGACGGTCACCATCTCGCTGGACGTGGAGGACGGGCGGATCAGCCGCTATGCGCAGGACGTGAAGGCCTGCGCGCTGGGCCAGGCATCGGCTTCGGTCAGCGGACGCGCGATCCTGGGCCGGGACTTGGCGGAAGTGCGGGCCGTCCGCGACGGATTGCGCGCGATGCTCAAGGAGAACGGCCCGGTTCCGGCGGCGCCCTTCGACGGGTTCGAAGTTCTGACGCCGGCCCGCGATTTCCGCAACCGGCACGCCTCGATCCTGCTCGCGCTGGATGCGTCCGTGGAGGCGATGGAGCAGGCCTGCGCCGAACGGTCGTCAGCACAATGAAAAAACCGCCGCACTCCGTGGGGCGGAGGCGGCGGATCAGGTAGCATCCCGGGCACGCTCTGGCAGGACCGAGCCGCATCGCCCGCGGGGACGGCGGGGCGGCGACCACCCATCATCGGAAACGGGGAGACCGAAGGATGGGGCGTATGGGCGTTCGGGATGCAGGCAGAAACGGAATACCCGGCGTCAAGCCAGGATGGACGGAAGATGCAGCAGGCTGACCATCAGCGTTACCAGCCAGATGCCCCCGAGGACATCGGTCACCGGTTCGCGTTCGATCCGCGTCAAAACGTTCAGTACCTTGCGTGCCATGATGTCACCTGCTGCTGCTGCTCTTGTTGTCACTTTGTTCTCATTTCTTAACGGCAAAGTAAAGAACTTTGTTAGAACATTAGCGAACAAAAATTTCCCGACGGTGGGATTGACCCTATCCTACGGACAGAAGGCGCAGCGCCCGCTCCTGTTCCGTCAGCCAGAGCAGCAGTCGGGCCGCCTTGCCGCGGGCACTCGACAGGTCGGGATCGCGCTGCAGCAGCGCGCGCGCATCGGAACTGGCCAGTTCCATCAGCCCCGCCTGCCGCTCCAAGTCGGCTACGCGGAACCGCGGCAGGCCCGACTGGGCCGTGCCGATGACATCGCCCGCGCCGCGCAGGGCCAGATCCTCCTCGGAAATGCGAAAGCCGTCCTCCGTTTCACGTAGGATGCGCAGGCGCGCTTCGGCGGTGTCGCCCAGGGGTGCGCGGTAGAGAAGAAGGCAGGTCGATGCCGCGGCCCCGCGCCCCACCCTGCCCCTGAGTTGGTGCAGCTGCGCCAGCCCGAACGTCTCGGCCCGCTCAATGACCATGATCGAGGCGTTCGGAACGTTCACGCCGACCTCGATCACCGTGGTCGCGACCAGCACAGCGGTCCGGCCGGCGACGAACCGTTCCATCGCGGCATCCTTGTCGGCCGGGGGCATCTGTCCATGGACAAGGCCCACGGTTCCCTCACCCAACGCGGCGCGCAAAGTTCGGAACCGTTCCTCGGCGGAGGTGGTGTCGACAACCTCCGACTCCTCGACCAGCGGACAGACCCAATAGGCCTGACGCCCATCGGCCACGGCCGCACGCAGCTTGGCGATGACGTCATCCATCCGCGAGACGGGAACCGTGGCCGTCGTGACCCGCGTCCGGCCCGGCGGCTTTTCGTCCAGTACGCTCAGATCCATGTCGCCGTATTGCGTCAGCGCCAGGGATCGCGGGATCGGCGTCGCCGTCATCACCAGCACATCGGTCCGCGCGTTCTTCTCGCCCAGCAGCATGCGCTGCCGGACACCGAAGCGGTGCTGCTCGTCGATGATGGCCAGGCGCAGATCGGCGAAGGCCACGTCGCGCTGGAACACGGCATGGGTCCCGACCAGGATCGCGATGTCGCCCCGGGCCAGCGCGTCGAGCTTCGCCTGCCGTTCCCGCCCCTTGTCCCGCCCAGTCAGCAACTCCAGCACCACGCCCGCCGACTCGGCCAGCGGGCGCAAGCCTTCCAGATGCTGCCGTGCCAGGATCTCGGTCGGGGCCATCAGCACGCCCTGCCCTCCGGCCTCCACCGCGGTGAGCAGCGCCATCAGCGCGACCAGCGTCTTGCCCGAGCCGACGTCGCCTTGCAGCAGACGGTTCATCCGTCGCGGCCGCGCCATGTCCCGCGCGATCTCGTCCACGGCCCGCTGCTGCGCGCCGGTCGGCCGATATGGCAAGGCGTCCAGCACCTGTTGCCGCAGCCGCCCGTCGCCGGAACTGGCAAGACCGGGACGTTCGCGTTCCGTCGCGCGGGCCAGGGCCAGCGTCAGCTGATGCGCGAAGAGTTCGTCATAGGCGAGCCGCTGCCGTGCGGACGTCGCAGGCGACAGGTCGGGGGCGCCGGTCGGATAATGCGCTTCCTCCAAGGCCGTGGCGAGATCGGGCCACCCCCGGTCGGCGCACAGGGCCGAGTCGATCCATTCCGGCAAGTCGGGGACGCGTTGCAGCGCCGCCTCGACCGCCCGGGCCATGACCCTGGGTGTGACCCCGGCCGTCAGCGGATAGACCGGTTCGAAAACGGGCAGCCGCTCGCCCGGGGTCAGCACGTGATCGGGATGCGGCATCTGCGCCACGCCATCGTAGAGTTCGACCTTTCCCGACAAGACGCGCTGCTGCCCCGTCGGCAGAACGCGCGCATGCAGGTCGGCGGATCCGCGAAAATAGACGACCTGAAAGCTCGTCCGCGCATCCTCCACCTCGATCCGGTACGGACGGCCGCGGGTGGCGGGCGGGATGTGACGGCCGATGGTGACGGGAACGGTGACGATGCCGGGCAGTTCCGCCTCGCGGATGGAGGCGACGGGCGTGCGGTCCACCCCGCCGGTGGGCAGCGTGAAGATCAGGTCCTTGGGTACGGCGACGGCCATGTTCGCCAACAGCTTGGCTGTCTTGGGTCCGACGCCCGGCAGCGTCTCGAGGCCCGCGAAAAGCGGGAACAGGCGTTCGGGGCGCCCGGTCACGCGTCGCCGATCAAAGACAGCCAGGCATCCTCGTCCATCGTCTCGACGCCCAGTTCGCGCGCCTTCACCGCCTTCGAGCCCGCCCCGGGACCCGCCACCAGAATGTCCGTCTTGCCCGAGACCGACCCGGACACCTTTGCACCCAAAGCCTCGGCCCGGGCCTTGGCCTCGGCCCGCGTCATCCGCTCCAACGTGCCGGTGAATACGACGGTCTTGCCCGCCACCGGCCCCGCATCGGCCGCCGCTTCGGGCGGAGCCGGGTCCAGTTCGCCCAGCAGCGCGTCGATCGCGGCGCGTTCCTGCGGCGCCGACAGCGCGTCGCAGATGGCCAAGGTCAGCGTGGCGCCGACGCCATCGATGCCGGTCAGGTCGTCCCAGGCGGCGCGGGCCTCGGGCGACACGTCCGCCCAGGCGGCCTGCCGGACGCGCGCCAGGGCCGCGCGCTCCCCGGTCCGTTTGGCCCGGGCGCGTTCGGCCATCGCCGCCTCCTCCGCCCAGCGGTGGGCATGCGCGGCGGGCGTGGCGGCATCGACGGTGACCGCGAAGGCGTCCCAAGTCTCGAAATGACGGGCCAGATCGCGGCCCGCGACTTCCCCGAGATGCCGGATGCCCAATCCGAAGAGGACGCGCGCCAGCGTGCGGGTCCGCGCAGCCTCGATCGCGGCGAAGAGGTTGCCCGCCGAGGTTTCGCCCCAGCCGTCGAGCTGGGCGAGCGCGTCGGGTCCGTCGCCGTGAAGCGACCGGAGGGTGAAGATGTCGGCGGGCGCCCGCACCCAACCGAGCTCGTGGAACCGCTCGACCTCGCGGTCGCCGAGGCCGTCGATATCCAGCGCGGCGCGGGACACCAGATGCTTCAGCCGCGCGACACGCTGCGCCGCGCAGATCAGGCCGCCGGTGCAGCGGCGAACCGATTCGCCGGGCTCGCGCAGGGCGGGGCTGCCGCAGACGGGACAATCGGTGCGGAAGATGTACGGTACGGCGTCGGGCGGCCGGGCCGAGAGATCGACGTCGCGCACCTTGGGGATGACATCGCCAGCGCGGTAGATCTCCACCCGGTCGCCGATGCGCAGGTCGCCCACACGGATCGCCTCGCCCCCGGCATCGGTGCCGGCGATGTAGTCCTCGTTGTGAAGCGTGGCATTCGACACCACGACGCCGCCCACTGTGACGGGCCGCAGGCGCGCCACCGGGGAGAGCGCGCCGGTGCGGCCGACCTGGATGTCGATACCTTCGAGCCGCGTCCACGCGGTTTCGGCGGGAAACTTGTGCGCGATGGCCCATCGGGGCGTTGTCGAGCGGAACCCGAGACGGGCCTGATAGGACAGGTCGTCGACCTTGTAGACGACGCCGTCGATATCATAGCCCAGCTCGGCCCGCGCGGCGGCGATCTCCGCGTAGCGTCGCAGCAGGTCGCCCGGGCCTTCGCATCGGCGCGTTTCCGGGCTGGTCACGAAACCAAGGGCCGCCAAACGGTCCAGGGCACCGGATTGCGTATCGGCCAGGGGTTCGGAAACCTCGCCCCAAGCATACGCGAAGAAGCGCAGCGGCCGCGCGGCCGTTATCGCGGAGTCGAGCTGCCTCAGACTGCCGGCCGCGGCGTTGCGGGGGTTCGCGAAGGTCTTCGCCCCGGCCTCGGCCTGACGGTCGTTCAGGGCGGCGAAATCGGCATGCGACATATAGACCTCGCCGCGCACCTCGAGCGTATCGGGGGCACCGTCGAGACGTTCGGGGATGTCGTCGATCGTGCGGGCGTTGGCGGTGACGTCCTCCCCCACTTCGCCATTGCCGCGCGTGGCGGCGCGGATGAGCGCCCCACCCTCATAGCGGAGCGACAGGCTCAACCCGTCGATCTTGGGCTCGGCGGTGTAGGCCAGGAGCGCCCCGTCGCTCAGGTCGAGATAGCGGCGGATCCGGGCGTCGAATTCGGCCACATCGGTCGCGTTGAACGCATTCCCGAGCGACAGCATGCGAACCGCGTGCCGCACCTTCCCGAACCCATCGGCGGGGGCCGCGCCGACCTTGCCACCGGGCCCTTCCGGACGCCGGAGGTCGGGAAACCGCGCCTCGATCGCGAGGTTTCGGCGCTTCAGCGCGTCGTATTCGGCATCGGTCAGCTCCGGCGCGTCGGCTGTGTGATAGGCCAGATCCGCCGCGGCGAGGAGGACGGCCAGCCTTTCCAGTTCGGCGGCAGCGGCCTTGGCATCCATCGCTTCGACATCAAGCGCCGCACTGTCCGTCACCCCGATCCCTCCGTCCGGTCCCCGGTACAGGGTGATAGGGCCGGTGGCCGCGCCTTTCCACCGATTTCGTGACCCCCGCCGCGCCCGCCGCCCGGCGCCGCGGCGGGGTCCGAGGGTCAGGCGTGCGTCAGGCGCCGGGTCCCGGTGCTGCCCTCGGGGTCGCGCAGGACGTAGCCACGTCCCCATACCGTTTCGATCAGGCTTTCACCGCCGGTCGCGACCGCGAGCTTCTTGCGCAGCTTGCAGATGAAGACGTCGATGATCTTCAGCTCGGGCTCGTCCATGCCGCCATAGAGATGGTTCAGGAACATCTCCTTCGTCAGGGTCGTGCCCTTCCGCAGGCTCAGCAGTTCCAGCATCTGGTATTCCTTGCCGGTCAGGTGGACCGGCTGGCCCTCGACCTCGACCGACTTGGCGTCGAGGTTCACCGCCACGGTCCCGGTGCGGATCACCGACTGCGAATGCCCCTTGGAACGGCGGACGATGGCGTGGATCCGCGCGATCAGTTCGTCGCGGTGGAACGGCTTGGTCATGTAGTCGTCGGCGCCGAAGCCGAAACCACGAATCTTGTTCTCGGTATCGTCGGAGCCGGAGAGGATCAGGATCGGCGTCTCGATCCGGCTGAGGCGAAGCTGCTTGAGCACGTCATGACCGTTCATGTCCGGCAGGTTCAGATCCAGCAGGATGAGGTCGTAGTCGTAGAGCTTGGCGAGGTCGACGCCCTCCTCGCCCATATCGGTGGAATAGACGTTCAGGCTGGCACTGCCGAGCATCATTTCGATGCTCTTGGATGTCGTGGGGTCGTCTTCGACGAGCAGGATTCTCATATCTCTCTCCGCGAGATCTTCGGGACACCGCCCACCCTTTCCCGAAATGGTTAATTTACTATTACCATCAGGAGAAGCGGCCCGTCGGACAAGCTAGGATTGTCGGTACTGTTGCAGGAGCGTCGTCTTGAGCCCATTCCGGCCATGCGCGTCAACCGCCTTTTCCCAGCTTTCCAGCTCCTCGTCGGAAAGGTCGTAACGTTCCATCGCCTCTTCGCGCGGCAAAAGGCCCGACTGGACGCCGCGCACCACCGCCTCCTTCCGGCGGGCGACCCAGCGCCGGGTGCCGATGGGCGGAAGATCGGCCCGGGTCATGCGGGTTCCGTCCGGCAGGGTGACCATGCGGGGCCCGGGCCCCTTGCGAAGATACATTTCAGCCTCCTGTGTCTGCTGAGGCATTCCTGTCGCGCGCGGGGTTAAGCGGGGGTGAAGCGGCGGGTTGTGAATACGACCGATTTTCCTATATCTGGCGCCGTTCCCGCAATTCCCGGAGTTGGCCCGATGCCCCTCGACCTGCCCGTGCAGAACAGCCTCGGCTTCGCCAAGCCGCCCGCCGAGACGCGGGTCGTGGTCGCGATGTCGGGCGGCGTGGACAGTTCGGTCGTCGCCGCGATGCTGTCCGAACAGGGCTACGACGTCGTGGGCGTCACGCTGCAGCTCTACGATCACGGGGCGGCGCTGGCCAAGAAGGGCGCCTGCTGCGCGGGTCGCGACATCCACGACGCCCGCCGCGTGGCCGAGACGATGGGGTTCGCCCACTACGTCCTGGATTACGAGAACACGTTCCGCGAGTCGGTCATCGACGAGTTCGCCGACGCCTATCTGGGCGGTGCGACCCCGGTGCCCTGCATCCGCTGCAACGAACGCGTCAAGTTCCGCGACCTGCTGGAGACGGCCCGCGATCTGGAGGCGGATTGCATGGCGACCGGCCACTACATCCAGCGTCGGGACGGGCTGCATGGGCCCGAGCTGCACATGGCGGCGGATCCGGTACGCGATCAGTCGTATTTCCTGTTCTCGACCACGGGCGAACAGCTCGACTATCTTCGGTTCCCTCTGGGGCATCTGCCCGACAAGGCGGCCACGCGCGCATTGGCGGAACGCTACGGATTGCCGGTCGCCGACAAGCCCGACAGCCAGGACATCTGCTTCGTCCCCGATGGCGACTATGCCGCGGTGATCGAAAAGCTGCGCCCCGGCGCGGGCGAACCGGGCGCGATCGTCGACATGGAAGGTCGGGAGCTTGCCCGGCACGGAGGCGTCATCCACTACACGGTCGGCCAGCGCCGTGGCCTGGGCATCGGTGGCCTGTCGCAGCCCCTTTACGTCGTGCGCCTGGACCCGGACGCGCGTCAGGTCGTCGTCGGCCCGAAATCGGCATTGGCGACGTGGCTGGTGCCGCTGCGCGAGATCAACTGGCTAGGCGATGCACCGCTTGCTTCGCGTGACGAATGGCATCTGGGTGTCAAGGTGCGGTCGACGCGCCCCCCGAGGGAGGCGATCTTGCGGCCAAAAGGCGACGGGCTGGCCGAGGTCGAACTGCTGACCCCCGAGGAAGGTGTAAGCCCTGGCCAGGCCTGCGTGTTCTACGATCTGGACAGCACGCGCGTCCTGGGCGGCGGATGGATCTGGCGCGGCTACTGATCGGGCGCAGGATCGAACCGGCGGGCGGCCGCGTTCCAGATGAGGTGCCGGGACCGTCCGATCCGGGCGAAGTTCCGGTCCAGCTGGCGGGCATTCAGGGCCGGGAACCAGGCGCGAAGGGGCAGGACGCTCTTCTCGCCATAGCCGTCGATCAGGACGAAGCGCGGGGCATCCCCGCTCGGGTCGAGCACGATGTTTCCGGCGTTCAGGTCCGGCGCGACCACGCGCAGGACATGAATGTCGTCGACGAACGCGTTCAACCGTCGTAGCAGATCCGGGTCGAACCGTTCGACGCGCAGCAGCATCCGAAGCGTCGGTGCCAGCCCTCCCTGCTCGTCGCCGACCTTCTGCACGACCTGGGCCAGGCCCCGCTCGGTCCGGACGACGCCGCCGAACTCGGCGATCGGGATGGGGCGGTCGAACTTCTCGGCCAGATGCGCGGTGCGCAGGTAGCAGCGATACTCCTTTAGGAAATACTTGTACGGCCCAAGCGTGAAACGCCGCTTGAACTGCGCCAGCAATCCGGGCCTGCTGTCATATACGGCACGCTTTTCCAGCCGGAGCGTCTTGAGAAGCTGGTCGGGATGCCCCGGCCGCTCGAAGACGTCGCGGACTGCGCCATTTGCCACCTGGGTCGCCTGCGAAAGATCCAGGACGCCGGTTTCCGTACGCATGCGTGTCATGGTGGCCTCTCTATGACGTATCGACGCCGGATCAAAGCGCAGACGACCCTTGGTCCCCCAATGTGAATATGATTCACTTTTTTCGCGTGTCCCCCTTGTCGGGATGTGGGCGGCATCCCATCTGACTTAATGTGAAACAGGTTCACATAAACCCGAAGGAGACGCATATGACCCCCGCCCCCGCCTATGCCGGCCGTTCGACCGGCAACTGGTTCACCCGCACCGAAGGATGGCTCGACGCGCGCGGCAAAGGCGCATGGATCGCGGCCATGGTCCTCGGGTTCATCTTCTTCTGGCCCGTCGGCCTTGCGCTGCTGGCCTACATGATCTGGAGCAAACGCATGTTCAAAGGTGCCGCCTGCACGTCCCGCCGTATGGCCCCCGCCCGTTTCCGCAGCACCGGCAACATGGCCTTCGACAGCTACAAGGCCGACATGCTGCGCCGCCTCGAAGACGAGCAGGAGGCGTTCGAGAGCTTCCTAAACCGTCTGCGCGAAGCCAAGGACAAGGCCGAGTTCGACCAGTTCATGGAAGATCGCGCCAAGCGTGATAAAGACGACGGCCCGACCGACGCCTGATCGCCCCCGGTCCCGTGGCAGGGCGCCACGGGGCCGGACATACACCCGGTGCCCGGCCTGCCCGGCCGCGCCGATCCAACACAGCACGAAGGACACCGCACCATGACCCATTGGACCGAGATCACCGAACGGGACGTCGCCGGCCTGCCGGATCCGGACCGCGACGCGCGGTTCTACGATGGGGTCGTGGCCAAGCGCGGCCTTGCCTGGCTGGTCGATCTGGCCATCATCACCGGCCTGACGATCCTGGCGGGCATCGCGACATTGACCGTCGGCTTTTTCCTGTGGCCGCTGTTCTTCGTGGCCATCGGTGCGCTCTACCGCGTCACGACGCTGGCCAACGGCTCCTCGACCTGGGGCATGCGCCTTCTGGGGATCGAGCTACGCGGCCATGATGGCGAGCGCTTCGACATCGGCCAGTCGATCCTGCACGTCGCGGGCTACTACGCCTCGATGACGTTCGTGCTGCCCGTGCTGGTCTCGATCGGTGCGATGCTGACCACCCGGCGCCGGCAGGGCCTGACCGACCTCGTCATGGGTTCGGCCGCGATCAACCGGCCGGGCTGAGGCCGCGCTCAAGTCGAGCGCGCAACGGTCTTTTTCGTTGACGGGGCGGACCTCTCGTCTAGGGTCCGACCCCAAACGCAGCTGAATGAAGACCCCATCATATGCGCCACAGCCTTCCGCTGACGCCGCAGTTCTACGTGACTGCGCCGCAGTCGTGCCCCTATATCGACGGTCGGCGCGAGCGGAAGCTGTTCACCGCCCTGCAGGGATCCGGTGCCGTCGCCTTGAACGACAAGCTGTCGAAACAGGGCTTCCGGCGCAGTCAGAACGTCCTCTATCGTCCCAGCTGTGCCGATTGCACCGCGTGCCTTTCGGCGCGGATCCGGGTTGCCGACTTCAGGCCGACGCGGTCGCAGCGCAAGACGCTGGCGCGCAACCGGCACCTGCGGCGCGAAGTGACGTCGCCCTGGGCCACCGAGGAGCAGTTCGCCCTGTTCCGTCGCTATCTGAACGCGCGTCACGCTAATGGCGGCATGGCCGACATGGACATCTTCGAATTCGCCGCCATGATCGAGGAGACGCCGGTCCGCACCCGCGTGATCGAGTACTGGGACGACCGCCCCCAGGATACCGGCGACGCACCCGCCCTGCGCGCCGTCTGCCTGACGGACGTGCTCGATGACGGGCTGTCGATGGTCTATTCCTTCTACGACCCGGATTGCCCGTCGGACAGCCTGGGAACGCAGATCATTCTCGACCATCTGCAAATCGCGCGCGAGGCGCAGCTGCCTTATGTCTATCTCGGCTATTGGGTGCCCGGCTCGCCCAAGATGGGCTACAAGGCGCATTTCTCGGCGCTCGAGATCTTCAAGAACCGCCAGTGGCAGCCGATCGGCAATCCCGTGGCCCATGTCGACGAGACGCATCCCCTGTCGGTCGAACCCATCGCCGAGCAGGTCGCGCGGATCGAATTGCCAGACACGGCGAGTTGAGCGTCAGCCGTCGCCATCCCGCAACACGGTCGACAGCGGCGCCGGGGCGACGGTCTCCGCGCGCGCGCCCAACCGCCAGGAATAGAGGGCCGTGATCGTTTCGGGGCTCGTGCGCCCAACGACCACGGCGGCCCCGTCCTGCACCGCTTCGAACGTCGCGCGGTCCAGATAACGGGTGATGACCGGCGCGCGTTCGTCCTCGGCGTCGAGTTCGCGGTACAGGGTCGTGGCGGACACGCCCTCCCGCCGGGCACGCGTTACACCGGAGTTCAGACCCTCGGGATAGGCCACGAACCCCATTCCCGCCTCGGACAGGGGTCGCAGCAGCGCGTCCAGCGCGTCGCGGTCGCGCGCGAAGCCGCCTTCGGGCGTGTCCAATACACCCAGCGCCTGGGGAACGGCGGCGCGCGCGGCGGTGAAGGCGACCTCGATATCCTGCGCGGACCCGCCGGGTGACAGGGCCTCGCCCCGCAGGACGACCTCGTGTCCGGCGGCGCGATAGGCCTTCGCCGCCGCCTCGGCGCCCGGCAAGGTCGGATCGAGGGCGAAGGTCACGGGAAATTCCAGCGCCGCGAGGCTCTGGATGTCGACGCCCAGATCGGGGTCGTGGATCAGGACGATGGACAGGCGCGGCAGGTCGGCCGTGTTCTCGAAGGTCGCGGCCTGCGTCTCGAGCACGGGCCGGGGCTGCGCCGGTTCCGCATCCGCGACGGCCTCGGTCGCGTCCTCCGCCTCGACGGCGCGTTCGCTGTCGAGGACGAGGCGACGCGGCATGATCGGTTCGGCCTCCTCCTCGACCTCCGGCGCGCGCTCCTCCTCGGGCGGCACGACGACGTCCGCATCCTCGACCAGAGAGATGGGCGCCGACCGGCGCGGTTCGGCCTGGGCGACTTCCTGTTCGGTCGTCGACCCGGCGATGTCCTCGTCGGACGACGCATCCGGGGCATCGACATCCGGCACGGCGTCCTCCGCCCCCGCGACGTCCTCCGCATCCGCGGCGTCTTCTTCGGTTGAAACCTCCGCGATGGCAGGCTCCGCCGGGGCCTCCGTCTCCGCCTCGGCGGACGGGGCGGTGTCCGTCGCGACCTCGGTTTCGGGCTCGGCTTCGGGCTCGGTCGCGGGGGCCGGCGCGGAGGGGACCGTCGTCGTGACGACCACGCGGCGGCCGTCTTCTTCCAGTTCCTCGGTCACCTCGATGTCCTGAATGCTGCCCACTTCGCCAAAGGTTCGCGGTGCCCCCTCCTCCGGCCGGGCAGGCAGGATCGGCGCGACGCCGACCTGCGGCGCGGCGCCGAAGCCCGCGATCTGACCCGCCTGCGGCTGGGTGGCGCTCGCGGTCTCGGGCGCTGGGGCTTCGGCGACGGACAGGTCCGGCCGCCCCCGATCCGTCAGCGGCACGGCGCGCGGAGCATCCTCGGTCCGTGGCGCGACGATGGCGACATCCTCCGGCGGCCGATTGAACTCGCTGCCCGACGGCAACGGCACGGCGGCGGCAACCTCCGTTCCGGCGTCTTCCACTTCGCGCTCCACCGGCGCGGGCGCGGGCGGAGCGTCGGCCATCTCGGTCTCCGGCTCCGCCTCGGGCGCGGCGGGTGCGATCGGAACGATCTCCACAGTGGGCGCTGTGTCTTCGGGCGTCGCGACCTCCCCGGCTGTCGCGGGCGGAGTTTCGCGGGCGGGCAGCGGGTCCGGCTTGCGGGGCGCCACCTCGGCTTGGTCGCGCAGGACGGGGGCCGAAGGCTGCGCCGCGACCGGACGATCCACCGGCGATTTCGGCGGTGGCGCGAGCAGAGAAACCGCCACGACCAGCAGGCCCGACAACGCCAGGCCACTGACCGACCCAAGCAAAACGCCTTTCAGCATTCCCGATACCTCATTGCCCTGCCTCGACCCTTTCCCCGGGCCTTTCCTCTTCGTATAACGCGACGATGGGGTTGTCACACCCCTTGCCGCGACCGCGAGGGAGGGATGGGCTTGCTTCTGCTGATCGACAATTACGACAGCTTCACCTGGAACCTCGTCCACTATGTCGCCGAACAGGGTGCCGATGTCCGCGTGGTGCGCAATGACGCCGTCGACGTGCAGGCGGCCATGGCGATGCGCCCGGCGGGCGTTCTTCTGTCGCCCGGGCCCTGCGATCCGGATCAGGCCGGCATTTGCCTGGCCATGGTGACGGCCTGTGCCGAGACGCGGACGCCCCTGCTGGGTGTCTGCCTGGGCCACCAGGCGATCGGCCAGGCCTTCGGCGGACGCGTCGTCCGCGCGGGCGAGATCGTGCATGGCAAGCTCGGCCGGATGGAAAACGACGGCTCGGGCGTGTTCGCGGGGCTGCCGGGGGCGTTCGACGCGACGCGCTATCACTCGCTCATCGTTGCGCGGACCGGCCTGCCCGAGACGCTGATCGTGAACGCCGCGCTCGCGGACGGCACGATCATGGGCCTTCGCCACCGCGACCTGCCGATCCACGGCGTGCAGTTTCACCCCGAGAGCATCGCCTCCGAGCATGGTCACGCATTGCTGGGCAACTTCCTCGACCTGATGCCCGCCGCCGAGGCCGCCTGATCATGAGCGACGCGATGAAGCCGCTGATCTTCGCGGCATCCGAGGGCCCGCTTTCGCGCACCCAGGCCGAAGCCGCCTTTGCCGAACTGTTCCAGGGCAATGCGACCCCCGCGCAGATCGGCGGCCTTCTGATGGCGCTTCGCGCGCGAGGCGAGTCGGTGTCCGAATACGCCGCCGCCGCCGCCGCGATGCGGGCCCGCTGCCGCGCCGTGCGCGCGCCTGAGGGGGCGATCGACATCGTCGGCACCGGTGGCGACGGGATGGGCACGCTGAATATTTCCACCGCGGCGGCCTTCGTGGTCGCCGGGGCCGGTGTGACCATCGCCAAGCACGGCAACCGCAACCTGTCGTCGAAATCGGGTGCGGCCGATGCGCTGGGACAGGTCGGCATCGATGTCATGGTCGATGTCGACGTGGTCGAACGTGCGCTGGCCGAGATCGGCATCGCCTTCATGATGGCCCCGATCCATCATCCCGCCGTGGCGGTGGTCATGCCGGTTCGCCAGGAACTGGGCTGCAAGACCATTTTCAACATCCTCGGTCCCCTGACCAACCCCGCCGGCGTGAAACGTCAGCTGACCGGCGCCTTCGCGCCCGATCTGATCTTCCCGATGGCCGAAACGCTGCAGCAACTCGGCAGCGAGAAGGCATGGCTGGTGCATGGCGGCGACGGCACGGACGAACTCTCGATCTCCGCCGTCTCGCAGGTCGCGGTGCTCGACGGCGACCGCATCACCGCGCGGGAGGTGCACCCCGAGGAGGCCGGCCTGCCCGTTCACCGCTTCGCCGACATCCTGGGCGGCACGCCGGAGGAAAACGGCCGCGCCCTTGCCGCATTGCTGGACGGTGCGAAGGGCGCCTATCGCGACGCCGTGCTCCTGAACGCCGCCGCCGCCCTCGTGATCGCGGACCGGGCGGCCGATCTTCGGACCGGCGCCGAAATCGCGGCCGAGGCGATCGACAGCGGCGCGGCCAAGGGCAAGGTCGAGGCGCTCGCCCGCATCACCTCGGAGGCCGAATGAGCACGCCCACGATCCTGGACCGCATCAAGGCCTACAAGCTGGAGGACGTGGCCGCGCGCAAAACGGCCCGCGACCTTGCCGCGGTCGAGGAGGACGCCCGCGCCGCGCCCGCCGTTCGCCCCTTTGCCGGTGCGCTTCACCGCGCATCGATCGCGGGCTACGGTCTGATCGCCGAGATCAAGAAGGCAAGCCCGTCCAAGGGGCTGATCCGTGCCGACTTCGATCCGCCCGCGCTGGCCCGCGCCTATGCCGACGGGGGCGCGACCTGCCTGTCGGTCCTGACCGACGGTCCATCGTTCCAGGGCGACGACGCATACCTGGTCGCCGCTCGGGCCGCGGTGGATTTGCCGGTGTTGCGCAAGGATTTCCTCTACGATCCATGGCAGGTGGCGGAAAGCCGGGCACTGGGCGCGGACTGCATCCTGATCATCATGGCCAGCGTCTCGGACGGACAGGCCGCCGAGCTGGAATCGGCTGCCTTCGACTGGGGCATGGACGCGCTGATCGAGGTGCACAACCAGGCGGAACTCGAACGCGCCACCAGGCTCGAGTCGCGCCTGCTCGGCATCAACAACCGCGATCTCAATACCTTCGTCACCGATCTCCAGGTGACCCACGATCTGTCCCGCCGCGCCCCGGACGACAGGCTGCTGGTGTCGGAGTCCGGCCTGAACACCCCGGAGGAACTGGAGGAGGTGGCCCGGCACGGCGTCCGCTGCTTCCTGATCGGGGAAAGCCTGATGCGCCAGTCGGACGTCGCGACGGCGACGCGCGACCTACTGGCGACCCCGCTGTCGGCCAACCCATGACCGGCCTGACGCATTTCGACGAGACCGGCGCCGCGCATATGGTCGATGTGTCCGGCAAGGCCGTCACCGCACGCGAGGCCCGTGCCGAAGGCCATGTCAGGATGTCTCCCGAGACGCTCGCCGCCATACGAACGGGGAGCGCGGCCAAGGGGGACGTGATCGGCGTCGCGCGGCTGGCCGGGATCATGGGGGCGAAACGCACGGCCGATCTGATCCCGCTCTGCCACCCCCTGCCCCTGGACCGCGTCGCGATTGACATCCTGCCGGATGACGACCTGCCAGGCCTGCGCGTCCGGGCGACGGTCGCCACGACCGGGCGCACCGGGGTGGAGATGGAGGCGATGACGGCGGTATCCGTCGCATGCCTGACGATCTACGACATGGCCAAGGCGATCCAAAAGGACATGGAAATCGGCGCGATCCGCCTTCTGTCGAAGGCCGGCGGAAAGTCGGGCGACTGGACGGCGCCGGGCACGTGATCTCGGTCGAGGAGGCGACGGCGCGGCTGCTGGCGCTCGTCGAACCGTTGGACGCCGAAGAGGTGCCGCTCGAACGCGCCAATGGCCGTGTTCTGCGCCGCGAGGTCCGAGCCCGGCACGCACAGCCGCCTTTCGCCGCCTCGGCCATGGACGGATACGCCATCGCCACGGATGCGCCGCGCGCCGGCGACCGGTTTCGCGTGATCGGCGAGGTGGCGGCCGGCCATCCGTTCGACGGCACGCTGAGCGGGGATGCGACGGTCCGCATCTTCACCGGTGCGGCCGTGCCGGAAGGGGCACGCCGCGTCGTCATGCAGGAGGATGTCGCGCCCGACGGAGACGGGATCGTCCTGCGCTGCGATGTCGGAACGGCCCGGCACATCCGGCCCCGAGGCGGCGATTTTTCGGCCGACGCGGTCCTGTCCGCATCTCGCCGCCTGAACAGCCGCGACATCGCGCTGATCGCGGCCATGGGACATCGGTCCGTCCAGGTTTCGCGGCGCCCGACTGTTGCGATCCTGATGACCGGGGACGAACTGTGCCAGCCCGGGTCGGATCTCCGCCCCGGCCAAATCACGGCGTCGAACGGCTACGGCCTGGCCGCAATGGTCGGATCCTTGGGATGCACGCCACGGTTGCTGCCCATCGCGCGGGATCGCGGCGACAGCCTGCGTCTGGCGCTGGATCTGTCTGCGGGCTGCGATCTCTTGGTGACCATCGGCGGCGCATCCGTCGGCGATCATGATCTCGTCGCGGAAACCATGGCGGGGGCCGGCATGGACCTGTCATTCCACAAGGTCGCCATGCGGCCAGGCAAGCCGCTCCTCGCGGGACGGATCGGGGCGTCGGCCGTGCTGGGCCTTCCAGGAAATCCGGTATCTGCAATGGTTTGCGGCGTCATCTTCATGTCGCCGATGCTGGAACGGATGCAGGGCCTGCCCCATCTACCTCAGGTCGAGACACTGTCTTTGACCGCACCCCTCCCGGCGAACGGCCCGCGCGCGCATTACATGCGCGGCCGTCGAACCAATGGAGGCTGCGAGGCCGAAGACCGGCAGGACAGCAGCCTTCTTTCGGTACTTGCGCGATCCGACGTCTTGATCCGCCGTCCGCCGAATGATCCGGCCCTTGCTGCAGGGGATCCCGTCGATGTGATCCCGTTGCCACGATAGCGTCGATTGCCCCCGCGCAGGACGGCAGCCGCGCGTTGACACAAAACGGGAACCTTTCTAGAACATTGCGTGTGAGGCCGCCGATCCGCGGCCATCGAACGGGATATCGGAACATGCTCACGCGGAAGCAGCGCGACCTTTTGGCCTTCATTCACAAGCGGGTGCAGCGTGACGGCGTGCCCCCCTCCTTCGACGAGATGAAGGACGCGCTGGATCTGCGATCCAAATCGGGCATCCACCGGCTTATCACAGCCTTGGAGGAGCGCGGGTTTATCCGCAGGCTGGCCCACCGGGCGCGGGCGATCGAGATCACCAAGCTCCCTGAGGACATGGGTGGCAAGGCGACGTTCGTTCCCCGCGTGATCGAGGGGGACGGGCCGACCCCGGCGCCGCCCGTTCGGGCCATGCCGGTGCAGATCGACGCGCGTGAGCTGCCCGTGATGGGCAGGATCGCCGCCGGCGTTCCGATCGAGGCGATCAGCGAAGTTTCGCATCACGTGGCGGTGCCGGGTCAGATGCTCGACCGGGGCGGCGACCACTATGCGCTGGAAGTTCGCGGCGATTCGATGATCGACGCGGGGATCAATGACGGCGACGTCGTCGTGATCCGGGAGCAGGGCAGCGCCGACAATGGCGACATCGTCGTGGCGCTTGTCGACGGTCACGAGGCGACATTGAAAAGGTATCGGCGGACCAACGGGATGATCGCGCTCGAAGCGGCCAACAAGGCCTATGAGACCCGTGTCCTGCGCGAGGATCAGGTGCGTATCCAGGGCCGATTGGTGGGCCTGATCCGCAGCTATTAGAAGCGGGCATCGCGCAAGGGCGCCGGCGTTTGCCCTTCACCATTCCTTCAGCTTGGGAACCCAGGGACGATCGCCCTGCAGGTCGCGCGCGGTTCTTAGGACAGGGCCCCCATCCGGCAGGATGTCCACGGCAATGGCTCCGGTTCGCGCAGTCCGGGTCGGATCGAACACGCGACATGGAATGTCTTGCCGGGGGATCTCGGTGGCCGAGATCAGCCACGCGTCGGCATCCTGGCGACAGGCATGCAGCGCGTCTTCCAGTTCGGATTTCCGGCGCGCCACGATCAGTGCGAACGGCAGGTCGCCCCTTCCAGGCGGCTGGCGGGCGGCGGCCTCCTCCTGCGTGGTCAAATCGCCGTCGTTCTCCAGCCAGGCGTCGGCCACGAACCCGGCCCCGCTGTCGCGGCTGAGCCAACGCCCTTCTCGCACCATGACGCCGACGAGCCGGGCGTCGTCCGATATCAGCATCGCCGGCCGTGGCGTCCGAGCCCAGAGCACCGCCGCCGCCACGAGGCATGCGACGGAGAGCGAGCGAACCGTGGGACCGCGTGCCGCGCCCAGCAGACCCGCCGCGAGCCCCAGCAACGGCAGGACGTACCAGGACGGCGCCGCGATCGGTCGCAGCGCGCCGGGCATCGTCGCGATCCAGTCCGCGACCTGCAGGATCCATTCGATCCCGCGGCCGGCGATGGCGAGGGGCAGCGCCTCGAGCCCCAATGGCCATAGCAGCAGCGAGAGCAGCAACGCAGGCATCACAACCGTGCCCATCGCCGGCACCGCCAAAAGGTTCGCCAGCACGCCGAACTGGCCCACCCGGTTGAAATGGAGCGCCGCGAATGGTGCGGTCGCCGCACCGGCGACCAGCGAAGAGAGCAGAAGCGAGAGAAATGCGCCCCGCCAACCGCGCAGCCAGCGCCCCCGGCCACCGCGCGAGATGGCCCCGAACACCAGGACCAGCGCACCCGTGGCGGCAAAGGACATCTGGAAGCCCGGGCCCGTCAGGCTTTCGGGCCGCCACAGCAGAACCAGGATCGCGGCGATCGCCACGCTGCGGATCGACAGGGCCCGCGATCCGACGAGGATGGCCCCGAGCATCACGGCCGCCATCACGAAGGCGCGCTGCGTCGCCACGCTGCCGCCCGACAGGAAAAGGTAGGCGAGCGCGAACGGCAGGGCCACGGCGGCAGCCCATGCGCGGGTCGGATAGCGCAGTGCGAGCGTAGGGATAAGGGCCAGACCGCCCCGGACGACCCAAAAGACGAAGCCCACGAGCAGGCCCATATGCAGGCCCGAAATCGCCAATAGATGCGCCAGGTTCGACGCGCGGAGGGCTTCCGTCACCTCCTTGGAAAGGCCGCCGCGATCCCCGGTCGTAATGGCCGCCGCGACCTGACCGGACTGCCCCGGCAGGCGGTCGCGCAGCCCTTCGGCAATCGCGGTGCGAACCCGCGCGACCAGCAGGGCGGTGCCTCCGGACGGCGCCTCGGCCTGCATCAGCGGGATGCGCCCGTAGCCGATGGCGCCCAGCCCCTGAAACCAGGCATGCCGCTGAAAGTCGAAGCCGCCCGGTTCGGTCGGTCCGGCCGGCGGCGAAAGATGCCCGGTCGTCATCACGCGCAGGCCGGGCCGTGGCGCGACCCCGGTTTCGTCTTGCAGCGAGATGCGGACACGGTGCGGCGTGCGCCCCGGCGCCATGCGGTCGAGGCGGACCCGATCCAGCGTCAGGCGCATGGCCCCGGATGCGGACCTGTCGATGCGGACGATCCGCCCCTCGACCGCGCCGTAGTAGCGGTATTCCAGCACCGGCCCGGACACGATGACACTGCGCACTTGCGCGACCAGCATGCCCCCGAGGAGGACGGCGCCTAGCAAGGCCAGCAATCCCGCCCCGCCACGCCCGAGCCAGGCCAGCACGCAAAGCGCGACCGCCGCCGCCGCGATGGCCGCCGTCGTGGCACCGTCCGGTTCGACCGGCAGCGCGAAATAGAGGCCTACGCCCGTCCCGAGGGCAAGGGCGAACCAGGGCAGCCTGTGGCCACGGATCCCCTGGCATGCCGCCACGACGCGCGAGGCGCGGAGCCCCGGGGCGGGCGCGGCGTCAACCGGGTGCATCCTTGCCCTCCGCTGCGGTGCTGCCTATCAACCGCGCGAAGCTAGGCGCGGCCGGGTTTACAAATCGTTAACCCGAACGCGCCATCGTCGCCGTTTTCGAGGACGCCATGACCGCCGATCAGATCGTCACGCGCTTCGCGCCCTCTCCGACCGGATACCTGCATATCGGGGGCGCTCGGACGGCGTTGTTCAATTGGCTGTACGCGCGGGGTCGGGGCGGGCGTTTCCTGCTGCGCATCGAGGACACGGACCGGGCAAGGTCGTCGGAAGCGGCGACGCAAGCCATCTTCGACGGATTGTCCTGGCTCGGGCTCGATTGGGACGGCGAGCCGGTGAGCCAGGCGGCGAACGCGGCCCGGCATGTCGAGGTGGCGCACCGGATGGTCGATGCCGGGCGCGCCTATCGCTGCTTCGCCACCCAGGACGAGATCGAGGCCTCCCGCGAGGCGGCGCGGACCGAGGGGCGCTCGACGCTCTTCCAGAGCCCATGGCGCGATGCCGACCCGGCAACCCACCCCGACGCCCCGTCCGTCATCCGCCTGAAAACCCCGCGCGATGGGACGACCGTCATCGCAGATGCCGTCCAGGGTGAGGTGCGCACGCGGAATGACCAGCTCGACGACATGGTCCTGCTCCGCTCCGACGGGACGCCGACCTATATGCTGGCGGTCGTGGTCGATGACCACGACATGGGCGTGACCCATGTGATCCGGGGCGACGACCACCTGAACAACGCCGCCCGCCAGGCCCAGATCTACGACGCGATGGCATGGCCGCATCCGGTTTGGGCCCATATCCCGTTGATCCACGGGGCCGATGGCAAGAAGCTGTCCAAACGCCATGGCGCGCTGGGTGTCGAGGAATACGCCGAAATGGGGTTCCCCGCGCAAGCCCTGCGCAACTATCTGGCGCGACTGGGCTGGAGCCATGGGGACGACGAGTTCTTCGAAGATGTGCAGGCCCGCGAATGGTTCGACCTCGACGGGATCGGGCGCGCGCCGGCGCGGCTGGACCTGAAGAAGCTGGAGAACCTGTCGGGACAACATCTCAGCGCGATGACGGATGACGAGGTCCTGGCGGCGACGCTCGACTGGAACGACCGCGTGGGCGGTGCCCCTATCGACCGGGCTGCGCTGGCCCGGGCCATCCCCCTGGTCAAGGAGGCGAGCCGCACCCTGCCCCAGCTTCTCGACCGGGCCCGCTTCGTCCTGGCGGAACGGCCGATCCTGCCCGACGAGAAGGCCGCCAAGGCCCTCGACCCGGACGGACGCGAATTGCTGGCAGAATTGACGCCGCACCTGCGTAATGCTAGCTGGTCGCGGGATGTGCTCGAGGCCGTCGTGGGTGATTTGGCCCAGTCCCGGGGGCTGGGGCTCGGCAAGATCGCGGGGCCGCTTCGGGCCGCGATCGCCGGACGGACGGCCACCCCCAGCGTCTTCGACATGATGATCGTTCTCGGGCCCGATGAAACGCTGGCCCGGATTTCGGATGCGGCGGAGCGGGACGCGGCGGACTGACCGTGCCCCGCTTGGCGGCATGCCGCCGAATGCGACCGGGATGTCGCGCAAGATCAACAGGTTGCATGGCCGATTGGCCTGCGGCCCTTCGGAAAGGACCGACATGGCTGATACGAACAAGACCGCGACCCTGACCCTTGACGGGCAGAGCCATGATTTGCCGGTGCTCTCGCCGTCCGCCGGTCCGGACGTCGTCGATATCCGCAAACTCTATGCCGGCGCGGGCGTCTTCACCTACGATCCCGGTTTCACGTCGACGGCGTCCTGCGAGAGCGCCATCACCTTCATCGATGGCGAGGAAGGCGTTTTGCTGCACCGCGGCTATCCGATCGGGCAACTGGCCGCCAAATCGCATTATCTGGAGGTCTGCTACCTCCTTCTTTACGGCGAATTGCCCTCGGCCGCCGAGCTGGAGAAGTTCGAGACGACGGTGACGCGGCACACCATGGTGCATGAGCAGATGCACAACTTCTTCCGCGGCTTCCGGCGCGATGCCCACCCGATGGCGACGATGGTCGGCGTGGTCGGCGCGATGTCTGCCTTCTATCATGACAGCACCGACATCACCGACGCCTGGCAGCGCGAGGTCGCCGCGATCCGCCTGATCGCCAAGGTGCCGACCATCGCCGCGATGGCCTACAAGTATTCGATCGGCCAACCGTTCGTCTATCCGCGCAACGACCTGGATTACGCGGCGAACTTCCTGCACATGTGCTTCTCCGTCCCGGCCGAGGAACACACCGTCGATCCGATCCTGGCCCGCGCGATGGACCGGATTTTCACGCTGCATGCCGACCACGAACAGAACGCCTCGACCTCGACGGTGCGTCTGGCGTCGTCGTCCGGCGCGAACCCGTTCGCCTGCATCGCCGCCGGCATCGCCTGCCTCTGGGGGCCGGCGCATGGCGGCGCCAACCAGGCCTGTCTGGAAATGCTGCGCGAGATCGGTTCGGTCGACCGGATCCCGGAGTTCATCGCGCGCGCCAAGGACAAGGATGACCCGTTCCGCCTGATGGGGTTCGGCCACCGCGTCTACAAGAACTTCGATCCGCGTGCGACGGTGATGAAGGAAAGCGCCGACGAGGTGCTGGAATTGATGGGAATCGAGGACAACCCGACGCTTCAGGTCGCCAAGGAACTGGAAAAGCAGGCGCTGGACGATCCGTACTTCGCCGAGAAGAAGCTGTTTCCGAATGTCGATTTCTATTCCGGCATCATCCTCGAGGCGATGGGCTTCCCGACCTCGATGTTCACGCCGATCTTCGCGCTTTCGCGGACGGTCGGCTGGGTCGCCCAGTGGAAGGAACAGCTCTCGGATCCGGCACTGAAGATCGGCCGGCCGCGGCAGCTCTATACCGGCGCGGATCAGCGCGACTACGTCGACGTCGAGAAACGCTGATGTAGCGACCATCCACGGGGCGTCGCGCCGGCGACGCCCCGCTCGCGACCTAGCGGTGCAGCGCGTCGTAATGCGCGGCGAGGCGTTGCAGCGCGATACGCAGGACGATCTTGCCGGACCGGGCGGCCCACCCCATGCGCTTCTCGGCCGTTTCCATACCCTCCAGAAAGCAGCAGACCCGCAGGACGACATCGGCCAGCCCGGGTCCCAGCGCGCGCAACGCCTCGGAGACCCGCGTCCGGGCGTCCTCGGGCCCCGAACAGTTCGTCCCCGGCCCAATCTGGCCACGTCCGCCGGCAGTCAGGAACCGCTCCCAGTTCTGCCCGACCCGCGGTCCCATCTGCGCGCGCTCGAAGTCCTCGCGCAGGCGCTCGCCGGCCACCACCAGTTCCATCGACAGGAACGGCTTGCCGTCGCGGTCCTTCTTCCGGGCAAGACTGCCAAGTGGCGATTCCGCGAGGTTGACGCGCAGCCGTTCCTCGCCGGCCGCACTCGGCCGAACCTGCTGGGCCAGTTCCATGTGCTGCGTCAGGAACGGGCTAGGCGACTCGGCCATCCCGCGCGCCTCGACCCGGGCGTTCAAGTTCTCGGAGAGGAGCCGCTTGAGCGCCGCGCGCCCAGCCTCGGTGATGCGATAGCGGGTGATCCTGCCGACCTTGTAGCACGCGACCCAATCCTTCAGCACGAAGGCCTGCGCGACCGAACGCGGCACCGTGGCCGTTCGCGTCGGCGCGGCCTCCGTCTCCCGCAGAACCGCCGCCTGCGGCATCCCCTGCCCGACCGCCAGGAACGCGTCCGCCTCGCAAAGGCGACGCAGAACGCGGCGCGCCTCGCGGTCGAGCGTCTCGTCGTCGATCAGGGTTGGACTGGAGGGGATGGCTGACATTTGGGGGGCCTCGTCTTGGTTACAGGGAACGGTCTCTTCGCGGGCGGCCTCTGCGAGCCGCTCCAGGATGTCGTCCACGAGTGGATCGTCGCGCCGCTGCTCGATCCGCCGCACCTGCCGCAGCACCGTGGATGCGGCGCATCCGGCATCCGCCGCGACCGCCCGCAGGGGTCGGCCGGCATGCGCGTGGGCCAAGTAGGCACGCGCCGAATCCGGCACCCAGGCAGGCAGATTCGCAGTCACGGACAGGGCAAGGGGGGCGGTCATTCAACGTCTCCGAAACCACGTGGAAAACCGCGTCAGAACTCGCCGTGTTTGGTTACCAAGATATTAATTGGCCGCATTCGCGTCGAATTTGTTTCCAAATTGTAAACGCCCTCATGCGGGCGAACGGTGGTCCCCGACGGCACGCAACACGCACCGTTCGAGGCGCAAGATCCGCTTGGAAAAACGGATCGAAAGGATGTGCCCCATGTGCCAGATCACCCATGAACTCAGCGCCCTCCGCCGCCCCGGCCTTCTGGTCGCGGCCGCGTCTCACGGCACTGCGAATTACGAGCGCCGCCGCGATCTTCGTCGCATGCTGCGCGTGGCCATCCCCGCGTCGCCGCGGGCGGCCCTCGAGAAGTTGCTGCCGATCGAGGCCGCGCTGGAGCGGCGACGCAAGACCGCCGACAAGAACTACAGCCTCGCCCGGCATGTCGACATCCTGGTCGCGTTGCTGGCCGAGGCCCATGCGTTTCGCCAGGTTTGACCGTTCTTACATGAAGGCGTCGGGCATCGACGCTTTCTTCGCCGCGACGTAATCCATCAGCGCGCCGCGGACAGCGGGATCGAGCGTTGGCTCCTCATAGTCAGCCAACAGCTTGTCGATCCGGGCCGACGCCAGCGCGCGGGTGTCGCGCCCGCCTTCGTCCACCCATGTCTCGAACGGCTTGTAGTCCAGAAGCCCGGATTTCCAGAACGCGGTCTTGAAGTTCGCCTGCGTGTGGGCGCAGCCCAGATAGTGCCCCCCCGGCCCGACCTCGCGCAGCGCGTCCATCGCCAGCGTGTCCTCGTCGACCCGGATCCCCTCGGCCAGCTTGTGCAGAACGCCGAGCTGGTCGGCATCCATCACGAACTTCTCGAAATCGGCCACCAGCCCGCCTTCCAGCCAGCCGCAGGAATGGAGCATGAAGTTCACCCCCGCCAGAAGCCCCGCATTGAGGCTGTTCGCGGTCTCATAGGCGGCCTGCGCGTCCGGCAGCTTCGATCCGTTGAACGAGCCCGCGCTGCGATAGGGCAGCCCCAGCCGCCGCGCCAGCTGACCGGCGCCGTAGGTGATCTGCGCCGCTTCGGGCGTGCCGAATGTCGGCGCGCCGGAGTTCATGTCGATCGACGTGACGAAGGCGCCGAAGATTACGGGCGCGCCCTTACGGACCAACTGCGAATAGGCCACGCCGGTCATCACCTCGGCCAGTACCTGGACCAGCGTTCCCGCGACCGAGACCGGCGCCATGGCCCCGCCCACGATGAAGGGCGAGATGATCGCCGCCTGGTTTGCGCGGGCATATTCCTCAAGCGCGCCCATCATGATCGAATCGAAGGTCAGCGGAGAGTTGATGTTGATCAGGCTGACCAGCGCCGTGCGCCCGTCCAGCCCCTTGCCGTCGCCCTGGTCGAACAGGATGTCGCACATCTCGATCGAGTCGCGTGCCCGGCTCGCCTCGGTCACCGATCCCATGAACGGTTTGTCCGTCAGCGTCATATGCGCCATCAGCATGTCGTAATGGCGCTTGTTCACCGGCAGGTCCGTCGGCTCGCATACCGTTCCGCCGGAATGGTGCAGCCATTTCGACATGTGGCCCAGTTTCACGAACTTCTCGAAATCGGCGATGGTGGCATAGCGGCGTCCGCTCGCGTCTCGCACGAAGGGCGGGCCGTAGACGGGCGCGAGAACGAGGTTCCGGCCGCCGATCTCCACCGCACGCTCGGGATTGCGGGCGATTTGCTCGAATTTCGACGGGGCGGTCTCGCACAGCTTGCGCGCCAGACCCTTCGGCAGACGGATGCGGTCGCCCTGGACGTCGGCCCCGGCCTCGCGCCAGAGCTTCAGCGCCTCGGGGTTCTCGGGGAATGAGACGCCGATTTCTCCCAGAACGATGTCGGCCTGCGCTTCGATGATGGACAGGGCCTCGTCATCCAGCAGTTCCAGGTCCGGAATGTTCCGCGTGATGAAGCGGGCCTGTTCGATCTTGCCGCTCGTCCGTTCGGCACGACGCGCCGCGCCGCCTCCGCCCCGTCGTCCACCCCTGCGCGCGCCTTCCGACATGCCCGGCCCCTTCCTTCGCTCCGTTGGGCCTTGGCTAGCCCGCGACCGACCCTTCCGGCGGTGCGTTTGCGGCCCGAAGGGGCGAAAGGCGACATCCGCGGATCTTGCCCCCCGTCCCGCTGCCGCGTAAGCCGCCGGCCATGGACATTCCCGATCAGCACCAGCGCCTCCTCATCGTGGACTTCGGCAGCCAGGTCACGCAGCTCATCGCGCGCCGCCTGCGCGAGTTGAACGTCTATTGCGAGATCCACCCGTTCCAGCAGGTCACGCCGGAGTTTCTGGCCGATTTCGCGCCACGCGCGGTCATCCTGTCCGGCGGACCCGCCTCGGTTCCCGATGCGAACTCTCCGCGGCCGCCGGCCGAGATCTTCGAACTGGGTGTGCCGATCCTGGGCATCTGCTACGGCCAGCAGGTGATGATGCAGATGCTGGGCGGCGAGGTCGTGCGCGGCGAGGGCACCGCCGAGTTCGGCCGCGCTTTCGTCGCGCCCGAGGCCCGGCTGGATCTTCTGGAAGGCTGGTTCGACGGGTTGGAGGCGACGGGACGCGAACAGGTCTGGATGTCGCATGGCGACCACGTCAGCCGCCTGGCCCCGGGGTTCGAGGTCTATGCCACGTCGCCCGGCGCACCCTTCGCCGTCGTCGCCGATACGTCGCGCAACTTCTACGGCATGCAGTTCCACCCCGAAGTGCATCACACCCCTAGGGGCGCCAAGCTCTACGAGAACTTCGTCCGCATCGCGGGCTTCGCCGGCGACTGGACCATGTCCGGCTACCGCGAGCAGGCGATCGCCGCCATCCGCGAAGAGGTGGGCGACGCGAAGGTCATCTGCGGGCTGTCCGGCGGTGTCGATTCCAGCGTTGCCGCCGTCCTGATCCACGAGGCGATCGGCGATCAGCTCACTTGCGTTTTCGTCGATCACGGTCTGCTGCGTCAGGGCGAGGCGCAGGAGGTCGTGACCATGTTCCGCGACCACTACAATATGCCCCTGATCCACGCCGACGAGCAGGAGCTTTTCCTCGGCGCACTCGACGGCGTCAGCGACCCCGAGACAAAGCGCAAGACCATCGGCCGCCTCTTCATCGACGTCTTTCAGAAGCACGCAGGCGAGGTCGGCGGCGCCGAGTTCCTGGCCCAGGGCACGCTTTATCCGGACGTCATCGAGAGCGTGTCGTTCGCGGGCGGACCCTCTGTCACGATCAAGAGCCACCACAATGTCGGCGGCCTGCCCGAGAAGATGGGCCTGAAGCTGGTCGAGCCGCTGCGCGAGCTCTTCAAGGACGAGGTGCGTGCCTTGGGCCGCGAGCTGGGCCTGCCCCCCAGCTTCATCGGCCGCCACCCCTTCCCCGGCCCCGGCCTCGCCATCCGCTGCCCCGGAGAGATCACGCGCGAGAAGCTGGCCATCCTGCGCCGCGCCGATGCCGTCTATATCGATCAGATCCGGCGCCACGGCCTCTATGACGAAATCTGGCAGGCCTTCGTCGCCATCCTGCCCGTTCGCACCGTCGGCGTCATGGGCGACGGCCGCACCTATGATTTCGCCTGCGCACTGCGCGCCGTCACCTCGGTCGACGGGATGACCGCCGATTACTATCCGTTTACCCACGAGTTCCTGGGCGAGACCGCGACCCGCATCATCAACGAGGTCCCGGGCATCAATCGCGTGACCTACGACATCACGTCGAAACCGCCTGGGACCATCGAGTGGGAATGAACGCGCACCTACCGGGATAAGCCCCTCAGACCGGTTGCGGCATCGCCCGCGCCAGCAGGTCGTCCGCCCCGGGCAAGGTGACGGCCCCATAGATCGATCCGCGCCGGGCCAACCGCGCGGCACAGAACGCCTCGAACGCCGGCGTCTCGAACAATGCGCGCGCCTGGAGTGCCAGGGCCAGATCTTCGGCGAACAGCCGCGCGTCGTGCGGCGCCGGGTTTTTCGACAGCCCGGAGAGATGGTCATCCAGATGCCGGTCGCACCCGCGCATGTCCGCCATCAGATCCGACAGCGCCGCCCCCGTGGCCTCGTCCTCCAAGGCGCGCAGCAGGTCCAAGGCGATGACGTTGCCCGACCCTTCCCAGACCGCGTTCAGGGGCGAGGCGCGGAACAGGCGGCCCATCGGCGCTTCCTCCACATAGCCCGCGCCGCCATGTGCCTCCAACGCCTCGTGGACGACGCCGACCTGCCGCTTGCAGACCCAGAACTTGGCCGCCGGAACCGCGATCCGGGCAAGCGGATCGCCCGCATCCATCAGGGTGGCCAGCCATAGGGCCAGGCGCGTCGATGCCTCGACCTCCAGGCAAAGGTCGGCGATCACCATCCGCATCGCCGGCTGGTCGATCAGCGCCTTCTGGAACGCGCGCCGGTGTCGGACGTGCCAGAATGCTTCGGTCAGCGCCGCGCGCATGCCGCCGGCCGATCCGGCCACGCAGTCCAGCCGGGTTTCCTGCACCATCGCGATGATCGCCGCGATGCCCCGGCCCTCCTCGTCCAGACGGGCCGCCCGGGTGCCGTGATATTCGATCTCGGCCGAGGCGTTGGATCGGTCGCCCAGCTTGTCCTTCAAGCGCTGGATGCGGATGCCGTTCCGCGTGCCGTCGGGCAGGATCCGCGGCGCCAGAAAGCATGTCAGCCCGCCTTCGGCCTGTGCCAGCGTCAGGAACGCGTCAGACATCGGCGCAGAACAGAACCACTTGTGGCCCTCCAGAACGTAGCCCTCCGACGTCCGTTCGGCGCGCGTCGTATTGGCGCGCACGTCCGAGCCGCCCTGCTTTTCGGTCATAGCCATGCCCAGCGTCACGCCGAGTTTTGCGGCGGCGGGCAGGTGCCGGGGATCATAGCGCGCGGCGCGGATGCGGGGCTCCCATTCGGCGGCAAGGTCGGGCGCGATGCGCAGCGCAGCGACCGCGGCATGCGTCATCGACATCGGGCACACGACGCCCGCATCGGCCTGCGTCATCAGGTAGAGCCTTGCAAGATGACCCACCCGCCCCTCTCCATCCCAGGCGGCCGATGCCACACGCCCTTCCACCCCTTGCCGCATGAGGTTGTGATAGGCCGGATGGAACTCCACCTCGTCGATGCGGTGGCCGTACCGGTCATGGGTGCGCAAGCGTGGCGGGTTCTCGTTGGCCAGACGCGCGTCATCCCGCGCGGCCGCCCGCCCGGCGGCGATTGCCAAGCCACGCGAATCTGGAACGCCCGCCTGCTCCAGCCCCTCGCGCAGGACCGCGTCCCCGGCCAGCAGATCCAGGTCGGGGAGTGGCGGCGGCTGGTTGGTCACCTCGTGGTTCATGACCCGATCTTGCGTGCCGGGCCGGCATCCCGCAAGCGCCGGGCGCGACCTCACCGCCCCCGGAAGAGCCCGCCCAGAACGCCCCGCACGATGGACCGCCCGGCCTTGGAGCCGAGCGACCGCGCCAGCGACTTGGCAAAGGCCTCACCCACGCTATCGGTGCGCCGGGATCGGGAGGTCGAGCGACTGACCCGCCCGCCAGTATAGCGACGGCCGGCCTTGTATTCGCGCGCTGCCGTCTCGGCCTCTTCCTCTTCGGCCTCGGCCCGGGCGGCGTCCCTTGCGGCCGCCTCGGCGCGTCGCGCCAGGATCTCGAACGCGCTCTCGCGGTCGACCGTATCGTCGTAACGCCCGGCCAGGGGCGAGGCGGCGATGACCTCCCGTCGCTCCGCCGCGGTGATCGGGCCGAGCTGCGAGGCCGGCGGCCGGATCAACGTGCGCTGTGCCACGCCCGGAATGCCCTTTCGTTCCAGAAACGACGTGACCGCCTCGCCCACGCCGACCTCGCGAATTGCATCCTCGATTTCGAAATCGGGGTTCTCGCGATAGTTCTGCGCAGCCTGCCGAAGCGCGCGCCGGTCCTTGGCGGTGAAGGCGCGCAAGGCGTGTTGAACGCGGTTGCCGAGCTGGCCCAGAATGTCCTCGGGGATGTCATCGGGGTTCTGGGTCACGAAATAGACCCCCACCCCCTTGGAGCGGATCAACCGCGCGACCTGCTCGACCTTCTCGACCAGTGCCCTGGGTGCATCGTCGAACAGCAGATGTGCCTCGTCGAAGAAGAAGACGAGCTTCGGTTTGTCCGGGTCACCCACCTCGGGCAGTTGCTCGAACAGTTCCGACAGCAGCCACAGCAGGAACGTCGCATAGAGGCGGGGCGAGGACATGAGGCGATCCGCCGACAGGATGTTCACGATCCCCCGCCCGTCGTCGTCGCGCCGCATCAGGTCCGAAAGCTCCAGCGCGGGTTCGCCGAAAAGAAGCGCGCCCCCTTCCCCTTCCAGTGTCAGAAGCCGGCGCTGGATCGCGCCCACCGAAGCGGTCGACACGTTGCCGTAGCGCAAGGACAGCTCCCGCCGGTTCTCGCCCACCCAGACGAGCAGCGCCTGCAGGTCTTTGAGGTCGAGAAGCGCCAGCCCCTGTTCGTCTGCGACCCGGAAGGCGATGTTCAGCACGCCCTCCTGCGCGTCCGACAGGTCCAGCAGACGCGACAGCAGCAGCGGCCCCATCTCGGACACCGTCGCGCGAACCGGATGGCCCGTCTCGCCCCACAGGTCCCAGAACACGACCGGCGCCGCCTCGTAGACAAGATCCAGCCCGATCTTGTCGGCCCGTTCGGTGAAGGCGCCGTGCAGCTTTTGATCGGCCGATCCGGGCCGTGCCAGGCCGGACAGGTCGCCCTTCACGTCGGACAGGAATACCGGCACGCCCGCGTCCGCGAACCCCTGCGCCATGATCTGCAATGTGACCGTCTTGCCGGTGCCGGTCGCCCCCGCGATCAACCCGTGCCGGTTCGCATAGTCGAACCGAAGGTGCTGCGGCGTGGCATAGCCCGTACCCCCGCCGCCCATGAAAATCCCCGTCGTGCCGTCGTCCATTCCGTCCCCCCGTTCACAGGTCCTCGACCCTGGTCCGCAATAGCAGCCCCGAACCGGCGCGCACAGGCCCGTGTGGCGGGCCGCGCGCGCCGGCGACCGGCCTTCGGATCGCCGCTGCCCGATCCGGCATGCCGGACACGAACCCACTGCAAAATAGGCTGTTGACGGTTTGGCAGGCGCTGCTTAGGGTCCGCCCATCAAGTCGGCCAGTCCGACGGGGAGAGAAAAAAGACCATGGGAAAGGGCCTTTTCAGGGGCCCTTTTTCATGTTCGGCAAAAGGCCGCGCGCAACGCCGCGAACCGCCTCCTTCGCCTCTGCACAACCCCGGGGACCCGTGCTAGACCGCATCGCGACTTATCGAACAGGAGAGACGTCTTGCTTGCTTCCCCGACCCGAATTTCCACGGCCATCGCCCTGTCGCTGACGCTGGCGCTGCCGGCTTTTGCGCAGGATGCCGACGCCACGGCAGACGAAGCCACCGAGGAGGCCGCCCCGGCCGAGGCTCCGGCGGCCGAGGCCCCGGCGGCGGAGGCACCCGCGGCGGAGGCCCCTGCCCCCAGCGCGCCGGGCGGCGATCTGACCACGGGGGAAAGCGTCGGCGCGGCCCTGGGAGGCGGCCCCGAAATCTACATCCGCGAGGAACATGGCGACTGGGAAGTGCGCTGCCTCAAGGCGCCGGAAGGGCAGGACGATCCCTGCCAGCTCTACCAGCGGCTGGCGGACCAGCAGGGCAATCCCACCGCCGATGTCAACGTCTTCGACCTGCCCGACGGGGGCGAGATCGTCGCCGGCGCGACGGTCCTGACGCCGTTGCAGACGCTGCTGACGGCACAGGTGACGATGACCATCGACGGCGGTCAGACACGCCGCTACCCCTTCAGCTTCTGCGATCAGTCCGGGTGCTATTCGCGGATGGGCTTTACCGCCGCGGACGTGGCCGCGCTCAAGCGCGGGGCCTCGGCGACGCTGGTGGTCGTCCCGGCCCTTGCACCCGATCAGCGCGCAGAGCTGGAGATGTCCCTTTCGGGGTTCACCGCCGGTCTCGCTGCGGTCGAGGCAACCAACGGCGAATAAGGCCGCGCGCGGTCTAGACGGCGCGCAGCGCCAGGACCGCGTTCATCCCGCCGAAGGCGAAGGCGTTCGACAGGCAGGCCCCAACGCGCGCCTCGCGCGCGGTGTTCGGTACGATGTCGAGCGCGCATTCCGGGTCGGGTTCGCGCCAGTTTGCCGTGGGGGCGATCACGCCCTCGCGCAGCGCCATGATGCAGGCCAGCAGCTCGATCGCGCCGGTCGCGCCGATGCAGTGCCCGTGCATCGATTTTGTGGAACTGATTGCCAGACGATCCGCATGCGGCCCGAAAACATGGGCCACGGCGGCGCATTCCGTCTTGTCATTGGCCGCAGTCCCGGTCCCGTGCGCGTTGATGTAGCCGATATCGGTCGTGGCCAGCCGTGCGTCGCGTAGCGCACCCGACATCGCCCGTTCGGCCCCCTGGCGCGAGGGCATCACGATGTCCGACGCGTCGGAGGTCATCGCCACGCCTGCGATCTCGGCCAGGATCTCCGCGCCCCGGGCGCGGGCGTGGTCGTATTCCTCCAGCACGAAGATGCCGGCCCCTTCGCCCTGAACCATGCCCGAACGGGTGGCGCAGAACGGGCGGCAGGTGTCGCGCGACATGACGCGCAGTCCCTCCCACGCCTTTACGCCGCCGAAGCACAGCATCGCCTCGGCCCCACCGGTGACCATCACGTCGGCCAGGCCGCCGCGCACGAACTGGAACGCCTGCCCGATCGCGTGGTTGCTGCTGGCGCAGGCGGTGGCCACGGTGAAGGACGGCCCCTTCAGGTTGTATTCCATCGACAGATGCGCGGCCGCGGCGTTGTTCATCAGCTTCGGCACGACGAAGGGATGGACGCGGTTCTTACCCTCCTCGTAGACGACGCGATAGTTCTCGTCCTGCGTGTTCAGCCCGCCGCCGGAGGTTCCGAGGATAACACCCGAACGCGCCGCCAACTCGCCGGTGAAAGACAGGCCGGCCTGCGACAGCGCCTGCCCCGCCGCCAACAGCGCGAACTGGGTATAGCGGTCGAAGAGCGCGATCTGCTGGCGGTTGAAATGCGCCGCCTCGTCATAGTCCTGGACCTGCGCGCCGATCCGGATGGCCAGGCGGTCGGCATCGCGGATATCCAGCGGACCGATGGCCGAACGCCCCTTGCGCAACGCGGCCAGGGTCTGCCCGACATCGGCGCCCAGCGCGTTGATGGTGCCGGCGCCCGTGACGACGACACGCCTCATCGGTGCTGTTCGGCCACCAGCCGCTCGACCGCCGAAACGATGGCCCCGACGGTCGAGATGTCGAAATCCGACTTGTCGGGTTCGTTCGCGTTGAATGGCACCTCGATGTCGAACGCCTCCTCGATGGCAAAGATTGTCTCGACCAGGCCCATGCTGTCGATGCCCAGATCGGCCGGCGACTGGTCGTCGGTCACGTCGCCGGGTGCGACCATCGCCTGCTCGGCCAGGATGGCGTGAACGCGGGTGCGGATGTCAGTCGTCATGGCCTGCGTCCCGCCGCAATCCGGCAACGGACTTGCGCAGCGCACCCAGCTGTTCGAGCGCGCGCGGCAGGCGCCGAAGCGCCCGATACATCGCCATGTTCGTCTCCATCTTCACCGCGGGCGAGCCCAGCACGACCTCGCCATCGCCCACGCGGGTGTAGAGATTGCTGCCCCCGCCGGCCACGACGTCGTTGCCGATGGTGATGTTGTCGTTGACCCCGACCTTGCCGGCCAGCACGACCCGGTTGCCGATCACCGTCCCGCCGGCGATGCCGACCTGGCTGCAGAACAGACAGTTCTCGCCCACGCGGTTGTTGTGGCCGACCATCACCAGGTTGTCGATCTTGGTGCCCCGCCCGATCACGGTGTCGGCCACGGTGCCGCGGTCGATCGTGCTGCAGGCTCCGACCTCGACATCGTCGCCGATCTGGACCGCCCCCAGCGAGTGAATGCGGACATAGCTCTGTTCCCGGATCTCGCCCGGATCGCCCAGCGTCTTGCGCACACGTTCGACGGCCGACTCCTCGGGGGTGACGAAGCTGAACCCGTCGCCGCCCACGACCGCGTTGGGCTGCGCCGTGAACCGGTCGCCAATCCGCACCCGCGCGCCCAGCCGCACGCCCGACATCAGCAACGCGTCGGCGCCGAGCTGCACGCCCTCTCCAATCGTGACCTGCCCGACGATGCGCGCGCGGGGGCCGATGCGGGCGCCGGCGCCGATGACGGTGAACGGACCGATGGCGGCGTCGGGTCCGATCTCGACCCCGTCGCCCAGGATCGCGGTGGCGTGGATGCCGGGTTCGATGGTCGGCCCCGGATCCAGCGCCTGCGTGATGCCCGCCATTGCCAGCCGCGCCCGCGGAACCAGGATCGCCGCATCGAGCCCCATGGCCCGCCAGTCCGCCCCCTCCCACAGGACGGCCGCGCGGGCCTTTCCCCGCGTCAGCGCATCGGCATAGGCCGGCGACATCGCCAGCGCCAGGTCATCGGGGCCCGCCGCGCCAGGTTCGGCGGCCCGGCGAAAGCGCAGCGTGCCGTCGCCTTCGACCGGACGGCCCAGTGCCTCCGCGATCTGTAGAACCGTGAACATCTGCAACCTCCGGGGGATGGACACCCCGGCCCGTCACTTAGCTGCGCGATGCGCCCAGTTCCACCCCGGCCGCCCGCAGCGCATCGCGCACACGGACATCCCGACCATACGGATCGCCGCGATAGTTGGCGCGCCCCGTGGGCGTCACCCAAGCCGACCAGTAGACGATGTGCACGCCGATCGGCTGTTCCAGGTTCATGCGCCGTTCGGCCCCGGACCGCAGCACGCGGTCGAAATCCTGACGTGGTGTGTCGGTCTGCGGTGCCAGCAGGTGATATGCCAGCTCGAGCGGGTCCGCGACGCGCACGCAGCCATGGCTGAACGTCCGCAGGTCGCGGGCGAACAGGCTGCGCGACGGCGTATCATGCAGATAGATGTTCCAGCGGTTCGGGAACATGAATTTCACCCGCCCCAGCGCGTTGCGTGGCCCCGGCGGCTGACGCAGGCTGAAGGGAAAGTTGCGAGCATTGTAGCGGCTGAAATCGACGTTGTTCGGGTTCACCCGTCCACTGCGCGAATAAACCTCCAGATGCCGCGCGCCGCCGCGTTTCAACGCCGGTAGATACTCGTTCACGGTGATGGATCGCGGCACGTACCAGCTCGGGTTCACGACCATATGCGTCATCGTGTGACTGAACTCGGGCGTGCGGCGGTCGGGCGTATCGGCGCCCACGACCACGACGGTGTCGAAGGTCACCTTGCCATCGTCGACGACATAGGCGTGCTGTTCGGCCAGGTTCACCAGGATGTGTCGCGGCTCCAGCGGCTTGTTCATCCAGCGTTGCCGTTCCAGCCCGACCAGGATCTGCGCCATCCGGTCCTCGATCGGGACGTTCAGGGCCGCGATCGTCGCGGGGCCGACCTCGCCGTCCGGCGTCAACCCGTGATCGATCTGGAACGCACGGATCGCCGCCTCCATCGCCGCGCCATAGCGCGCGGTTGGCGACATGTGCAGATAACCCATTCGGATAAGACGGTTACGCAGGGCCACGACCGCCGGCCCTTCGGCTCCGGGCCGCAAGGTGACATCAGCGACCGGGGCACCCCAGCCGCCCTTGGTCGCCATCTCGGCCAGGCGCATCCGCTCGCGCAGCAGGCGCGCATAGTGCGGCGAGGTCGGCGCCAGAGAGCGGACGATGTCGTGCGGGTTTCCATCCGTGAACGCATGCAACAATTCCGTCCGGTCCGGTGCAGGGACATCCAGGACGATGGTCGGGTCGACGCGCTTCGGGTCCAGGATGCCGGTCCCGATGTCCCGCGCAAATCGCAGGAAGCGACGCGTCATCGCCACCTCGAGGGCACCGCGGGCGGCGGCGTCGTTCGCGGCGGCGAATTCTGCGCGGATCGCATCTGCGTCATACCGGCCCTTGGGCAGACCGTGCCGGTCGGCCTGGCTCAGCACCCGGAGGAACGCTTCGCGCCGGTCCGCCGGTCCCCATTGGCCGTCCGCTTCGTCGCCCATCCAGATCGGGGCGAAGGAGCGCGCGCGATAGAACGCCGCGACCGCATCGTCCTCGGCAGCAGCTTGCGCCAAGGCCTGCTGGAACGGCGTGACCAGCGGCGCCGACATCGCCGGCGTCCCGAAGATCAGCAGCGCGGCAAGGACGAGCGAGGGAAAACGTGGCGGCATAACAACATATCCGGAGCGACGACGGTTGCCTGAACCGTAACGCCGGACCGGGCCAAGTCCATTCACGAAATCTAAAGAAGCGCGTTTTAGGCAAGGCGGCAACAGGATGGTCGGACGGGTCGCGGGGAACCGATTGGCGAAAATCTGCCCAACAGGTTCAAACGCGGCAACAACGTTAGAGAATCGCCAAATTTATGACACACCGGGCGCGTCACATGGGGATGAGACACCTGAGGCCGCAGAGACGGTCCAAGTACAGTGAACGGGGCATATCGTGACTGATCAGAACATTGGAGGCACGTCGATCACTCGGCGTGGTATTCTCGGCGCATTCGCGGCGACCGTCGTCGCAGCCGCGCCGACCTATTCCAAGGCGGCCGGCTTCCTGCGCGGAGGCGGCGACATCCGGCGCATCCGGATGCACAACGCCCGCACGGGCGAAACCATGGACACCATCTATTGGGTCGAGGGGCGCTACGTCCGCGAGGCCCTGCACGAGGTGAACTTCTTCTTCCGCGATTGGCGCCGGAACGAGGTGAGGGCCATCGACAACCGCACGTTGGACATCATCGCCGCCACGCATCGCCTTGTGGATACGTCCGAGCCGTTCATGTTGCTGTCCGGCTACCGCTCCCCTGCGACCAACGCGATGCTCCGGTCCCGCTCGGGCGGCGTCGCGCGCAACTCGCTGCACCTGCAGGGCCAGGCGGCTGACGTCCGGCTTTCCTCGCGTTCAGTCAGCCAGGTCGCGCGCGCCGCGGCCTCCTGTTCGGCAGGTGGCGTCGGTCGCTACTCCCGTTCCGGATTTACCCATGTCGATTGCGGCAAGGTCCGCAGCTGGGGCGGCTGACGCCCGGCCCACGGTGAAATCACGTCCACTGCCAGAAGCCGCCCCGATGCCCCGGGGCGGCCTTCGGCGTTGCCTCTTCGGGTCCGTTCAACGGCGCGGGAACACGAAGCAGCGTTCGCGCCGGATCGACAGCCACATCACCTTGCCCGCGACCGGCAGGAAGACCGCGGGCACCGTGGCCGTCACGCGGCTGGTGCCGTCGTCCATCAGGAACTCGACCAGGCTTTCCTTGCCCATGAAGCGCGCCCGTTCGACGGTGCCGCGCGCAGGGGTTCCCTCGGCCGCCGTGGGTGCCGGACCACGGCCACCACGATCGAAATCCAGGCGGACATGCTGCGGGCGGAAGACGATATCGACCTCCGTCCCATCTGGCAGGCCGGGCGCCAGGAACTGCCCGAAGGGCGTATGCGTCAACGCGCCATTAACTTCGCCATTCAAAACGTTGATATCGCTGAAGAACGCCGCCGCCTCGCGATCGGCGGGCGCGTTGTAGATGTTGTAGGGCGCGGCCTTCTGCACGATCCGCCCGTCGCGCATGAGCGCAACCTCGTCGGCCATACGCATCGCCTCGTCGGGCTCGTGCGTGACCAGAAGGACGGCCGTCCCCTCCTCCTTCAGGACACTCAGCGTGGCGTCGCGGATCTCGTCGCGCAAGCGGTTGTCCAACCCCGAAAAGGGCTCATCCATCAGCATGATCCCGGGTCGCGGTGCCAACGCACGGGCCAGGGCCACCCGCTGCTGCTCCCCGCCCGACAACTCGTGCGGATGCTTCCGGTCGTATCCCTGGAGGTCGACCCGCGCCAAAAGCTCCGCGACACGCGCGGCGGACACCCGGTCGCGCGGCAGGCCGAAGCCGATGTTCTGCGCGACCGTCAAATGCGGGAACAGCGCGAAATCCTGGAACATCAGGCCAACGCCGCGGTCCTCGGGCGCGACATGCCGCGCATCATCTGACACGACCTTGCCGTTCAGCGAGACGGTCCCGGCATCCTGGCGGTCGACCCCGGCGATGATGCGAAGCGTCGTGGACTTGCCGCATCCCGACGGACCGAGAAGGCAGGTCACCTGTCCCGCCGCCACCGAAAGCGAGATCCCGTCCACCACGTTCCGACCGCCGAGGCGGCGCAGCAAACCATCGATCTGTAGGCGAGATGTCACGGCGGCGCCAAACCCGAGTGTTACGGTCGGGTTGGCGTATCAGGCGTCCGGGAGGCGGTAAACCCGCCGATCAGAGAACCTCGCCCGCGCGCTTTTCCTGGCGGGCGTAGACATAGATCAGAAGCGACAGAAGCAGTACCAGACCCAGCGTGGCCCAGGCCAGCCAGCCGCCGCCGACCAGCGCGATCACCGATGGCGTGGCCAGCGCAACCATCCAGACATAAAGCACGATGAGCGACAGCGTGGCGAAGGCCAGCATCCAGACCGCCGCGCGCAAATGCGCCAGCAGGCACAGCGCGCCCACCAGTGCGATCGTCGCATGGAAGCCCCAGACACCGTGCACCCAGTTCGGCAACGCGCGCAGCCATTGGACCTGCTCGGCCGAATACATCTCGAGCCAGCCGACCCAGAGCCCGTAGGAGACAATGACGTATTCCGCCATCGCGATCACGCCATAGGCCAAGGCGATCGCCCCCATGACGTAGAAGTGCCAGCGCCGCATATGTCCTCCGCGCGTTTCCGGTTCCGCCCGGTTATCACGAAAACCGACGGCTACAAACGGTATCGAAGGTGACGCCGGCGTGCGCGGTTTCGACGGACTGACTTGAATAGGACGGTTCGCGATATTCGGAATCGACCAGCGAACAGGCTTGCACATTTCAACCGTTCGCAAGGATGGTACCCGTGGCCGGACTCGAACCGGCAAGCCTTGCGGCGGCGGATTTTGAATCCGCTGCGTCTACCAATTCCGCCACACGGGCCCCGTCACCTCGGGGACGCGGCAGGCCTAGCCCCCCGTCCGCGCGGCGTCAATCACAGACGCTCGGCCGAGAACGTGTCGCAGGCCGGGATGCGTCCGGTCTCGTACCCGGTCCGAAACCAGCGCGCACGCTGTTCGGACGTGCCATGGGTGAAGGTGTGCGGCATCGGCACGCGCCCGGCGCTGCGCTGCAGGTGGTCGTCGCCGATGCGTCGGGCGGCGTTGACCGCCTCCTCCAGGTCGCCCCGCTCCAGGATGCCGAATCGCTCCTGCGCCTCGCGCGCCCAGATCCCGGCCAGGCAGTCCGCCTGCAACTCCACCCGGACCGAGATCGCGTTCGACTGCGCCTCCGACGATTGCGCGCGGATCTGGTTCGCCTGCCCCAGGATGCCAAGCTCGTTCTGCACGTGGTGGGCGACCTCATGGGCCACGACGTAGGCGGCGGCGAAATCGCCGCCCGCCCCCATGCGCCGGTCCAGCGTCGTGAAGAACGCCGTGTCGATATAGGCCTTCCGGTCCGCGGGGCAGTAGAACGGCCCCGTCGCGCCGCTGGCGCCGCCGCATGGGCTGGACGTCACGCCGGAGTAGAGGACGAGGATCGGTGGACGATATGCCTCCCCCACCTGTTCGGCGAAGACGTCGCGCCATACCTCCTCCGTATCGGCCAGCACGACCGAAACGAACTGCGCCTCCTGCTGCTCGGCCTCGCTGACCGGTCCGGCCGGGGCCTGCGTCTGGAAGCCGCCACCGCCTTGCAGGAAGGGCGAGACATCGATCCCGAAGAACCATCCAATCAGCAAGACCGCGACCAGGCCCAAGCCCCCGATCCCCCCGCTCATGGCGCGCCCGCCGCCGCGTCGTCCGCGCCGATCTTCGATATTGCTGCTTCCGCGTCGTCCTCGCCAGCGCATGCCGCCCCCCGATCCGTGCCTAGTCAATCGACCTTGACCCTGCCCCGGTTCCATGTGACCGGCAACGCCATGATCCGCGCGCTCTATGATTGGACCCTGGCCTGGGCGGCCCATCCGCGGGCGATCTGGGTCTTGGCCGTGGTCAGTTTCGTGGAAAGCTCCGTCTTTCCGATCCCCCCGGACATCCTGCTGATCCCGATGATCCTGGCCGCACCGTCGCGGGCCTGGCTGATCGCCGGGGTCTGCACCGTCGCCAGCGTGGCGGGCGGATTGCTGGGTTACGCCATCGGCTATTTCGCGTGGGAGGTGCTGGGCGAGCCGATCCTGACCGCGCTCGGCAAGGCCGACAGTTTCGAGGGGTTCCGCCAGCGCTATAACGAGTGGGGCGCGTGGGCCGTGCTGATCGCAGGTGTGACGCCGTTCCCCTACAAGGTCATCACGATTCTTTCGGGGGCCACGGAATTGTCGCTGTCCGTCTTCGTGCTGGCAAGCGTCATCGCGCGGGGACTGCGTTTCTTTCTCGTCGCGGCGCTCCTATGGCAATTCGGGTTGCCGGTGCGTGACTTCATCGAACGGCGGCTAGGCCTTGTCTTCACCGCCTTCATCTTCACGCTCCTCGGTGCCTTCGTCCTGCTGAGGTATCTATGAAACGCTTTCTCGCCCTCGCGACCTTCAGCCATGTCTCACTCCTCGGCGGGGCCTTCCTGTTTCAGGCGGCGGGTTATGCGCCTTGTGCGATGTGCCTGTGGCAACGCTGGCCGCACGCGGCGGCGATCGCGCTGGGCGTCCTTGCGCTGTCGGGCATCCTGCCGCGCGCATTGGCCGTGGTTGGCGCCTTGGCCGCGCTGACGACGGCGGGGATCGGGGCCTTCCATGCCGGCGTCGAACAGGGCTGGTGGCCGGGACCGTCGGCCTGCAGCGGGGTCGGAGACCTCGGCGCGCTGTCGGGCAGCGACCTGCTTTCGACCGACATCCCCGAGACGGTCGTGATGTGCGACGAAATCGTGTGGCAGCTGGGCCTGACCATGGCCGGCTGGAACGCCGTCCTTTCGCTGGGCCTCGCCGCGATCTGGCTGTTCGCCGCTTTTCGATCACGTTGACTTAGGGTTAGGCGGGCCTCGCGCCGCCATGTTACGGTCGACGGGTTGCGTCCGCGCGGCTCTGCCCCCGGGTGCGTGTCTCGGTGGAGGAGCGAGAGATGAAGCGAATTCTGAGCATGGTCCTTTGCGTGGCGCCCTGGGCGGCGTCCGGTCAGACGATAAACCCTGATGCGATCGAGACGGCGACCGCCGGGATCGACACGGCGGCCATCATCGCCGAAGCGGCGGAGACCGACGACTGGCTGACCCACGGCCTGAACTACCAGGAAACGCGTCATTCCCTCCTCGACGACATCACGCCCGAAAACGTGGGCGAGATGGGCCTCGTCTGGTCGCACGACATGCAATCCCGCCGTGGGGTCGAGGCGACGCCGATCGTCGTCGACGGCGTGATGTATGTCACGGCCTCCTGGTCGGTGGTCCATGCCCTCGACGCCGTCACGGGCGAGGAGCTCTGGGTCTACGACCCCGAAGTGCCGCGCGAACATGCCTACAAGGGCTGCTGCGACGTGGTGAACCGCGGCGTCGCGCTCTATGAGGGGACCGTCTTCGTCGGCGCCTATGACGGCATGCTGCACGCCATCGACGCCGCAACGGGCGAGCGCAAATGGGTCACCGACACGATCGAGAACCGCGAGATGTCCTACACCATCACCGGCGCGCCGCGCGTGGTGAAGGGCAACGTCCTGATCGGCAATGGCGGCGCCGAGTTCGGCGTGCGCGGCTACATCTCCGCCTACGACCACGAGACGGGCGAGATGAACTGGCGCTGGTACGTCGTGCCCGGCGACCCCGCGCTGCCCCCCGAGGACGAGAGCATGGCCAAGGCCATGGAGACCTGGGACCCGGCCGGCGAATGGTGGAAGGCCGGCGGCGGCGGCACGATCTGGGACAGCATGGCCTACGACCCGGACCTCGACCTCCTCTATGTCGGCACCGGCAACGGCAGCCCCTGGAACCAGCATTTCCGCAGCCCCGCCGGCGGCGACAACCTCTACCTCGCCTCCATCGTGGCGCTGGACCCGGAGACCGGCGAATACCAGTGGCACTTCCAGAACACGCCGGGCGACACTTGGGACTACACCTCGACGCAGCACATCATCCTGGCCGATCTCGAAATCGACGGCGCGATGCGCAAGGTCCTGATGCAGGCGCCCAAGAACGGCTTCTTCTACGTGGTCGACCGCACCGACGGCACCCTCATCAGCGCGGAACCCTTCGTCGAGGTGTCGTGGGCCACCGGCTATGACGAGGAGGGCCGCCCGATCGAGGTCGAAGGCGCCCGCGCCCGCACCGAGCCGTGGGAGACGATCCCCTCGGCCTACGGCGCGCATAACTGGCACCCGATGTCGTTCAACCCTGATACCGGCCTCGTCTATATCCCCGCGCAGGGCGTGCCGCTGGTGCAATCCACCGACCCGGCCTGGGAACTCAACAAGCTCAAGCCCATGTCCACGATGTCCGGCGTCGGCTGGAACCTCGGCTACCTGTTCAACGCCGTCGCCCCCGAGGCCACGGCCTTCGGCCACCTGCTCGCTTGGGATCCGGTGGCGCAGGAGGAGGTCTGGCGCGCCGAATACGTCTCGCCCTGGAACGGCGGCACGCTGTCCACGGCCGGCGGCCTCGTGTTCCAGGGCACGGCGGACGGGCGCTTCATGGCCTACGACGCGGCCACGGGCGAGGTCCTGTGGCAGACGCCCGTCGGATCGGGCGTGGTCGCGGCGCCCGCGACCTGGGCGCATGAGGGGCGGCAATACGTGACGATCGCCGTCGGCTGGGGCGGCGTCTACGGCATGATGCAGCGCGCGACTGACAGGGTCGGCCCGGGCCGCGTCTACACCTTCGCCGTAGGCGGCGACGCGCCTATGCCGGAAACCGTCAGCAGCGAACGGCTGGAGCTGGTCTCGGGCGTGCCCTACGAACCCGCCCACGTGGCCGACGGGCTGGCGACCTACGTGTCGAACTGCCTGTTCTGCCACGGCGTACCGGGCGTCAACAACGGCGGCAATGTCCCGAACCTCGGCTATTCCGATCCCGCGACCCTGGGCATGGCCGAGGACATCGTCCTGCACGGCACGATGGAAGGCGGCGGCATGCCCAGCTTCGCCGGCAAGCTGGACGAGACCGATGTGCGCAACCTCGTCGCGTTCATCCAGGGCACGGCCGACGCGGTCCGCCCGCAATAGGCGACATCGGCCCCGTCCGGCGCCATTGCGTCAGGCGGGGCCTCTGCCGTCAGTTGAGCCGGAACTCACCCACCACGTTCTCCCATTCGCCCGGCCCGATCGGCTTGCGATGGCTGAACCGGACGGAGTGGAGCGGCCCCTCGATCTCCTCGCCCCAGAACTCGATGAACCGGAACAGGCGCGGGTGATCCGGGGCCAGGTCGTAATCCTGCCAGATGAAGCTGTTCAGGACGTGCGGATGGTCGGGCATGTGATAGAACATCTCGGCCAGCGTCAGGCCATAGCCCTTCATCATCAGATCGGTTTCGGATGCCATGTGCGAACCTCCTGCGCACAGGATGCCGCACCGATCCGATCCATCAAAGAAAACAGTTTGTTATCAGTCCAATCCAGGGGCTGCAGCGGCCCCGGCGACACAGCTTGTTGAGCCCATATGCAGGGGGTGCTAGAAGCGGCACAAACAAGATATGGGCCCCCTCCGGGGCGGAGAAATAGATGAACGACGAGCCGGAAACCCCTGAAAACGATGACGAAGACGCCGGGAACGGGACCGGGCGCGTGGTCATGCCCCATGACGGCCCTCAAATCAGCATCGTCGACGAGATGCGGACTTCGTTCCTCGACTACGCGATGTCGGTAATCATCAGCCGCGCGATTCCCGATCTGCGCGACGGGCTGAAGCCGGTCCATCGCCGCATCCTCTATGCCATGCATGAGACCGGCAACACGCACGACAAGTCGTATCGCAAGTCGGCCCGCCCCGTGGGCGACGTCATGGGCAAGTATCACCCGCACGGCGACTCGGCCATCTACGAGGCGCTGGTGCGGATGGCGCAGAACTTCTCGATGTCGCTTCCCCTGCTCGACGGTCAGGGCAACTTCGGCTCGATGGACGGCGATAACGCCGCCGCCATGCGCTACACCGAGGTCCGGATGGACAAGCCGGCGGCCTTCCTGCTGGCCGATATCGAAAAAGACACCGTCGACATGGTGCCCAACTACGACGGCAAGGACACCGAACCCTCGGTCCTGCCGGCGCGCTTTCCGAACATGCTGGTCAACGGCGCGGGCGGCATCGCCGTCGGCATGGCCACCAATATCCCGCCCCACAATCTGGGCGAGGTCATCGACGCCTGCCTCGCGCTGATCGAGAACCCCGACCTGTCCTCCGAAGACCTGATCGAATACGTCCCCGGCCCGGATTTCCCGACGGGCGGCATGATCCTCGGCCGTTCCGGCATCCGCAAGGCGTATCTCGAAGGGCGTGGCAGCGTCATCATGCGCGCCCGCACCCGGGTCGAGGAAATCCGCAAGGACCGCTACGCCATCGTCATCGACGAGGTTCCCTATCAGGTGAACAAGGCCGTCATGGTCGAACGCATCGCCGAGGCCGCCAAGGACAAGCGGATCGAGGGGATCAGCCACGTCCAGGACGAATCCGACCGCGTCGGCGTCCGCGTGGTGGTCGAGCTGAAGCGCGACGCCACCGCCGAAGTCGTGCTGAACCAGCTGTTCCGCTTCACGCCGATGCAGACGAGTTTCGCCTGCAACATGCTGGCCCTTAACGGCGGCCGCCCCGAGCAGCTGACGCTGCGCGCCTTCCTGACGGCGTTCTTGTCCTTCCGCGAGGATGTGATCGCCCGCCGCACCGCCTACGAGTTGCGCCGCGCCCGCGAGCGGAGCCACATCCTCTGCGGCCTGGCCGTCGCCGTCAGCAACGTGGACGAGGTCGTGCGCACCATCCGCGCCTCCGCCGACGCGCCCGAAGCGCGCGAAAAGCTCATGTCGCGTCGATGGCCGGCCGAGGAGATCGCGCCCTTCATCCGGCTGATCGACGACCCGACCCACACGATGAACGACGACGGCACCTACAACCTGTCCGAGACGCAGGCCCGCGCCATCCTGGAGCTTCGCCTGCAACGCCTGACGCAACTCGGCGTCAAGGAAGTCACAGACGAGCTGGAGGAGCTGGCCGCCAAGATCAAGGAATATCTCGAGATCCTCGGCTCCCGCGCGCGGATCCTGTCGATCATCTCCGACGAGCTGCGCGAGGTCCGTGACCTCTTCGCCGTTCCCCGCCGAACCGAGATCACCGACTGGTCCGGCGACATGGATGACGAGGACCTGATCGAGCGCGAGGAGATGGTCGTCACCATCACCCAATCCGGCTATGCCAAACGCACGCCGCTCGCCGAGTTCCGTGCGCAGAAGCGCGGCGGCAAGGGCCTGTCCGGCATGCAGACCAAGGAGGAGGACGTCGTCACGACCCTCTTCGTGGCCAATACCCATACGCCGCTTCTGTTCTTCACGACTGACGGCATGGTCTACAAGCTCAAGACATGGCGCCTGCCGCAGGGCGGGCGAACGGCCAAGGGCAAGGCGCTGGTGAACCTGCTGCCGATCCAGTCGGGCACCGGCATCGCCGCGATCCTGCCCATCGACCGCGACGAGGATCATTGGGACGAGCTTCAGGTCGTCTTCGCCACCGATCACGGCACCGTCCGGCGCAACCGCCTGTCGGATTTCGCCAACGTGATGCGCAACGGCAAGATCGCCATGAAGTTCGAGGGCGAGAGCGCGGGGTGGACGCTGATCAACGCCCGCATTGCCAGCCATGACGACGATGTCATGCTGGTCACCCGCTCGGGCCGCGCGATCCGGTTCCCCGCCACGGATGTGCGCGTCTTCAACTCCCGCGCGTCCGTCGGCGTACGCGGCATCCGGCTGGGCCGCGACGACGCGGTCGTGTCGATGGCCGTGATCCGGCATTTTGATGCCACGTCGGAGGAGCGGGTGGCCTACCTCAAGATGCGCCGCGCGATGGCCGGTCTGGCCGACGACTACGAGAACGGGGCCGAGGGGGACGACGACGAAGCGACCGCCGATCCCGACTTCTCCACCGACCGCTATGCCGAGATGTCGGCTGCCGAGGACCTGATCCTGACCATCACCGAAGGCGGCGCCGGCAAGCTGTCGTCGTCGCATGACTATCCGGTGCGCGGCCGCGGCGGCATGGGCGTCAGCGCGCAGGACAAGGCCGCCCGCGGCGGGCCGATCGTGTCGGCCTTCCCGGTCGAGATGGATGACCAGATCATGCTCGCCACCTCCACCGGCCAGTCGATCCGCGTGCCCGTCGACGGAATCAGCTTCCGCTCGCGCAGTGCGGGCGGCGTCCGCGTCCTCAATGCGCGCAAGGGCGAGAAGGTCGTTTCCGTCGCACGCGTGGCCGACAATGGCGAAGACGAGGCGGTCGAGGTCGACGGCGACTGATCAGGCTTTCCCACGGCAATCCTTGGAGGAATCTGCGATCCCGGCATGGCCTTCGCCGCCATGCCGGACTAGTTTGCGGGTCCGGGATGCATCCGGCGGCGCCGGGCCGGGATGGAGGCGAGGAATGAGACTGGAACATTGGGACGACCTGAAGTTCGTCCTGGCCATGAAGCGGCATGGAACGATGTCGGCGGCCGCCCGCCATCTGGAGACCAACGTTGCGACCGTCTCGCGCAGGATCGACCGCATGAGCCATGAACTGGGTCTGCCACTGTTCGAGAAGCGTGGCCCCAGCTTCGTTCCGACCCACGCCGCCAATCGCCTTGCCGCCGTCGCCGAGGAGCTGGACCACCGGCTGCGCACCGAGGTCGCCAACCTGAAGGCCGGCGACGACCAGGCGCGTATCGCAATCGAGATCTCCGCACCGCCGGCCGTGCATTCCCACTTCGTCCTGCCCCGCACCGGCGAGTTCTCGAACTACCTGCCGCAGGTCATGCTAAGCCTCACCGACAAGGTCTTCGCGCAAGGCCTGGGCGAGGCCGACATCCAGGTTCGCATCGGTCGCCCCGAAGGCGGACGGCTCAAGGCGCGCAAGTTCCGCGACTACTCGCTGCGCGTCTATCACGGGCGCGACCACGTGCTCGACGGCGAATGGATCGGGCTGTCGCAACGCTACCCGGATTCGAACGTCTTGCGTCAGATCTACCCCGAGGCCGCCGAGATCCCGCGCTACCGCGTCGAGGAGATGCCGATGGCGCTGGAAATGGCCCGGACGACCGGCCTGCCCTGCGTCCTTCCCGATTTCATGGTTCTGCCGGAACATGGCCTGGTTCTGGCCGATCTGCCGGAGAACGAGCTGCAGGGCGAACTCTGGATCACCTACCACGAAACGCGCCACGGCGATTCCATCCTGCGTGCCGTCGTCGACTGGTTCTGCGGAAATACCGGCGGCGACGCGATGCGCATCGCGTCGGAATAGCCGCCCCCTTTCCCCCGGCGACCGTCCGGCGTATCCGGGCGCCATGACCGAACAGCTTCACATCGTCGGCGGCGGCATGGCCGGGTCGGAGGCCGCCTGGCAGGCCGCGAATGCCGGCATCCCCGTCTTGATCCACGAGATGCGCCCGAAGGTCGGCACCTTCGCCCATCGCACCGGATCGCTGGCCGAGATGGTCTGCTCCAACTCGTTCCGCTCCGACGATTCGGAACAGAACGCCGTGGGCCTGCTCCATTGGGAGATGCGCGCCGCCGGGGGCCTGATCATGGAGATGGCCGACGCCCACCGCCTCCCCGCCGGCGGCGCGCTCGCCGTCGACCGCGACCCCTTTGCCGAGGCCGTGACCGCCCGCCTACGTGCGCATCCGAACGTCACCGTCGTGGACGAGGAAATCACCGCCCTGCCCGAATCCGGCCATTGGATCATCGCCACCGGCCCCCTGACCGGCAGCGCGCTGGCGCAGGCCATCGCCGAGGAGGCGGGCCAGGACAGCCTCGCGTTCTTCGACGCCATTGCGCCCATCGTCCATGCCGATACGATCGACATGTCTAAGGCCTGGCGCCAATCCCGCTACGACAAGGGCGAGACCGAGGACGAGCGCACCGCCTACATCAATTGCCCGATGGACCGCGACACCTACGAGGCGTTCATCGACGCCCTGCTCGCCGCCGAGAAGACCGAGTTCAAGCCGGGCGAGGCCGGATCGTCCCACAAACCCACCCCCTATTTCGACGGCTGCCTACCGATCGAGGTCATGGCCGAACGCGGGCGCGAGACGCTGCGCCACGGCCCGATGAAGCCCGTCGGCCTGACCAACCCGCATCAGCCGGACGTAAAGGCCCACGCCGTCGTCCAGCTTCGCCGCGACAACGCGCTCGGCACGCTCTACAACATCGTGGGCTTCCAGACCAAGATGAAGTACGGCGCGCAGAAGTCTGTTTTTGCTATGATTCCGGGACTTCAGAACGCCAGATTTGCCCGCCTCGGCGGCATCCACCGCAACACCTTCATCAACTCGCCCACACTCCTCGACGATGCCATGCGCCTCCGCTCCAGGCCTCATATCCGCTTCGCCGGTCAGATTACGGGCGTCGAGGGCTACGTCGAATCCGCCGCCATGGGCCTTTTGGCCGGATGCATGGCCGCCGCCGAAATCAGGGGAGACACCCTGCCCCCGGTGCCCCAGACGACCGCCATGGGCGCGCTCGTCACCCACATCACCGGCGGCGCGGATGCCAAGACCTTCCAGCCGATGAACGTCAATTTTGGCCTGTTCCCCCCGGTCGACGCGAAGGGCGGACGGCGCGGGCGACAGGTCCGCTACAAGATGTACACCGACCGCGCCAAGGCCGATTGGCAGGGCTGGCTGGGGGTCCGACAGGCGGCGGAATGATCACCCGCTTCGCACCCTCGCCCACCGGCCCGCTGCATCTGGGCCATGCCTGGGCCGCGATGGTGGCGGACGATCTCGGCGACATGCACCTCCGGATCGAGGATATCGACCGCCAGCGATCAAAACCGCACTGGGAAGCGGCGATCTTCGACGACCTCCACTGGCTCGGCCTGATCTGGCCCGAACCCGTGATGCGCCAATCCGAACGCATGGCCGAGTATGACGACGCGCTCGACCGCCTCTGGTCGCGCGGCCTCCTCTATCCCTGCATCTGCAACCGCCGCGACATCCGCGCCGCCGCCGCCGCCCCGCAGGAGGGCGCGCCGCTCCTCGGACCCGACGGCGTGGTCTATCCCGGCACCTGCCGCGCCGCGTCCCGGATCGGTCTGCGTCCCCGTGACGTGGCCCTGCGCCTCGACGCGGATGCCGTCGGCGCGCTCACCTGGACCGAGAAGGACAGACCGCAAACGATGGACCCCGCCACCTTCCGCCGCAGCATCGGCGACGTCGTGATCGCCCGCCGCGATTTCGCGACCTCGTACCACCTCGCGGTGGTGGTCGACGACGCGGCCCAGGGCATCGACCTTGTGACGCGCGGCGCGGATCTGGTCGAGGCCACCCCGATCCATGTCGCGCTGCAGACGCTGCTGGACCTGCCGACGCCTGGATATCACCACCACGACCTCGTGCGCGACGGCGAAGGCCGGCGCCTCGCCAAGCGCGACGATGCGCGCAGCCTCGCCAGCTATCGCGACGCGGGCTGGTCCGCCGACGCGCTCAAGGCGCATCTGCGCGCCGACCGCACGGCCCCCTGACTGGGTCCGATCACGGCACCACGCGCACCAAACGGCCGGCAAAGCCCCGGGCATTACCCCACGGGCTGCGCCATCTCCACCATGCGGGCGAAGAAACTTGCCCCGATGGGCGCGATCGCGTCGTTGAAGTCGTATTCCGGATGGTGCAGCACCGGCCCCTCGCCCGCGCCGAGGAACAGATACGCTCCCGGCCGCGCATTCAGCATGTAGCTGAAATCCTCCGCCCCCATTTCCTTAGGCGCGTCCGGCGTGACCAGCCCCTTGCCCACCACGTCCGCCGCGACGTTCGCCGCGAAATCGGCCTTCTCCGCATGGTTCACCGTCGCCGGATAGCCACGTGCATAGCGACAGGTCGCGGTCACGCCATAGCTCGCAGCCTGCCCCGCCACGATTTCCGACAGACGCCGCTCGACCATGTCCTGCACCGCCGGATCGAAGGTCCGCACAGTGCCTTCCATGTAGGCCGTGCCGGGGATGATGTTGTCCGCCGTCCCGGTGTGGATCTGGGTGATCGACACCACCAGCTCATCGAGCGCGTAGTGATTGCGGCTCACGATCGTCTGGATTGCCTGCCCGATCCCCAGCGCGGCCACCACCGGGTCCTTGGTGTCATGCGGCATCGCGCCATGCCCGCCCTTGCCCGTGATGTCGATGTGGAACGTGTCGACGGCCGCCATGATCGGCCCCGGCGCGGTGAAGAACGCCCCTTCCTCGAAGTTCGGCGCGTTGTGGATCCCGTAGACCTGTTCGATGTCGAACCGGTCCATGATCCCTTCCCGCACCATGACGTCGCCGCCCCCGCCGCCCTCTTCCGCCGGCTGGAAGATCAGCGCGACGCGTCCCGCGAAGTTGCGTGTCTCCGCCAGGTATTTCGCGGCACCCAGCAGCATCGTGGTATGCCCATCATGTCCGCAGGCATGCATCATGCCCGGTGTCTCGGAGGCATGATCCGCCCCCGTTGCCTCGGGGATGGGCAATGCGTCCATATCGGCGCGCAGGCCGATGGTGGGGCCCTTTCCCCGTCCTTCGATGAGGGCGACGATGCCGCTGGTCGCGATGCCCTCGTGGATCTCGTCGACGCCGAATGCGCGCAGCTTGTCCGCAACGAACCCCGCCGTCTTGGGCAGGTCGAACTGCAATTCCGGGTTCCGGTGCAGCCAGCGGCGCCATTCCTGCATCTCGGGCTGCAGGGCGGCGATGGAGTTGATGACGGGCATGGGCTGTCCTTCGATACGATTTGCGGGCAGGAAACACCCGGACCGGAGGAGATTCAATGGACGACATCTGCACCACGCCCGGTGGCGGCCTGCCCCGCCTTCTGGCCATCATGGACCGGCTGCGCGACCCTCGGACCGGCTGCCCCTGGGACATAGAGCAGGACTTCGCCAGCATCGCACCCTACACAATCGAGGAGGCCTACGAGGTCGCCGATGCCATCGAGGGCGAGGCCTGGGACGAGCTGGAGGGGGAGCTGGGCGACTTGTTGCTGCAGGTCATCTATCACGCGCGGATGGGGGCGGAGCAGGACCGGTTCGACTTCCATTCCATCGCCGAACGTGTGGCCCAGAAGATGGTGAATCGGCATCCCCATATCTGGGGCGACCAGAGCCGCGACAAGAGCGCCCAGCAGCAGGTTGCCGACTGGGAAGCCGCCAAGGCAAAGGAGCGACAGGGCCGCACGCTGGACGGCGTGGCGAAGGGCCTGCCGGCGCTGACCCGCGCGGTAAAGCTGCAGAACCGCGCCGCGAGGGTCGGCTTCGACTGGCCCGAAACGGTCGCCGTCCTCGACAAGTTGCGCGAAGAAGCGGCCGAACTGGTGGAGGCGCGCGATACGCTGACGCCGGAAGCCGCGGCCGAGGAGATGGGCGACCTGCTTTTCGTCATGGCCAACCTCGCCCGTCATCTGGAGATCGATCCGGAGGCGGCCCTTCGCGCGGCCAACGCAAAGTTCATCCGCCGGTTCGAGGCGATCGAGGATGAATTGGCCGCGCAGGGCCGCAGCCCGTCGCAATCGGACCTGGCCGAGATGGATGTCCTGTGGGATGCGGCGAAGAGGCGTGAAAAATCGTCTTACTGAAATACTCGGGATTGACCTGATCGTTTTTGTCGGAAATATCGGATGCATCGAACAACAGGAGGTTCCGATGCTCCGGACCGCGATTCTCGCCACCACTGCCCTCGCCGCCCTGCCCGCCTTCGCGGGCGAGGTGAACGTCTACTCCTACCGTCAGCCCGAACTGATCCAGCCGCTGATCGACGGGTTCCAGGAAGCGACCGGTCACACGGCCAACGTCGTCTATATCGACAAGGGCATCACCGAACGGCTGGTTGCCGAGGGCGAGCGCAGCCCCGCCGACCTGATCTTCACCGTCGACATCTCGCGCCTGGCTGAGGCCAAGGAGGCGGGCGTTACCCAGCCGGTCGAAAGCGAGACGCTCGAGACGAACATCCCCGAGAACATGCGCGACGCAGACAACCACTGGTTCGGCCTGACCACGCGCGGCCGCGTGATCTATGCCAGCAAGGAGCGCGTCGGTGAGGGCGAGGTCACGACCTACGAGGATTTGGCCGATCCGGAATGGGCGGGTCGCATCTGCACCCGCTCGGGCACGCATGTCTATACGATCGGCCTGATCTCGGCGATGATCGAGCATAACGGCGTCGAGGCCACGCGCGACTGGCTGGAGGGCGTGAAGGCGAACCTGGCCAAGGCGCCCGAAGGCAACGACCGCGCACAGGTCAAGTCGATCTGGGCCGGGGAATGCGACGTCTCGATCGGCAACACCTACTACATGGGTGCGATGCTGAAGGACCCCGAGCAGGCCGAATGGGCCAACGCCGTCCGCATCGAATTCCCGACCTTCGAGGACGGCTCGGGCACGCATGTGAACATCTCGGGCGTCGCCATGGTCGAAGGGGCCTCGAACGAGGCGGAGGCGCTCGCCTTCATGGAATACCTTTCCTCGCCCGAGGCGCAGCAGACCTATGCCGAGGTGGTCAACGAGTACCCCGTGGCCCCCGACACGCCGCCGTCCGACCTCGTGGCCGGCTGGGGCGAGATCACCGCGGACGACACGCCCCTGACTGACATCGCCAGCCACCGCGCCGAGGCGCTGAAGCTGGTCGAGGAGGTCGATTTCGACGCCGGCTCCTGATCGACGGAATACCGTGCTGGCGGGTTCGGCCCGCGAACGGGCGGTGACGCGGCGCGCTCTGGACATTCCGGGGCGCGCCGTTCTTCCTCCGGGCATGACACAGAAGATCATCATCGACACCGACCCGGGCCAGGACGACGCCGTCGCGATCCTGCTGGCGCTGGCTTCGCCCGAACTGGACGTCCTCGGCATCACCGCCGTGGCAGGCAACGTGCCGCTGGACCTGACGGCGCGAAACGCGCGTGTCGTCTGCGAACTGGCCGGACGGCCGGATGTGCCCGTCTTCGCCGGCTGCGATCGCCCCATGGCGCGCGACCTCGTCACGGCGGAGCATGTCCACGGCAAGACCGGCCTCGACGGCACCGACCTGCCCGATCCGGCGATGCCGTTGCAGGATCGGCATGCGGTCGACTTCATCATCGACACATTACGGACCGAGGCGCCGGGGGCCGTCACGCTCTGTCCCCTCGGGCCGCTCACGAACGTCGCGACGGCCCTGTCGCGCGCGCCCGATATCGCCGACCGGATTGCGCGGATCGTGATGATGGGCGGCGCCTATTTCGAAGTGGGCAACATCACGCCCGCGGCCGAGTTCAACATCTATGTCGACCCCGAGGCCGCGCGCGACGTCTTCGCCTGCGGCGCCCCGATCACCGTCCTGCCGCTGGACTGCACGCACAAGGCACTGACGACGCGCGCGCGTAACGACGCCTTCCGCGCCGCCGGACGCGTGGGTCAGGCGGTCGCCGGATGGACCGGGTTCTTCGAGCGGTTCGACATGGAAAAGTACGGCAGCGAGGGCGCGCCGCTGCACGACCCCTGCGTGATCGCCTGGCTGCTGCGCCCCGATTTGTTCGACGGGCGCGAGGTCAATGTCGAGATCGAGGTCGACAGCCCGCTGACACGTGGCATGACCGTGGCCGATTGGTGGGGCGTGACCGACCGGACGCCCAATGCGTTGTTCATCGGCGACATGGACGCGGACGGGTTCTTCGACCTCCTGACCGCGCGACTGACGCGTCTGTAGCGCCGCGAGGGGCCCGCCCCTCGCGCTCCCCGAGGTATTTGCCGCCAGAGGAAGACCATGTTCGCCTTCGACAATTCCTACACCCGTCTGCCGGAGCGGTTCTATACGAAGATGGCGCCTGCCCCGGTCGCCGATCCGGGTTGGGTGGCGCTGAACGAGGGTCTGGCGCGTGAACTCGGGTTGGACCCGGATGCCCTGCGGGACGCGGTGGATGTTTTCGCCGGCAATCGCGTGCCCGAGGGGGCGAAGCCGTTGGCGCAGCTCTATGCCGGGCATCAATTCGGGGGCTGGTCGCCGCAACTGGGCGACGGACGCGCGATCCTGTTGGGCGAGCATCTGGGGCCGCAGGGGCGCGTGGACGTGCAACTCAAGGGATCGGGGCCCACGCCCTACAGTCGCATGGGCGACGGACGCGCGGCACTGGGCCCGGTGATCCGCGAATACGTCGTGTCCGAGGCGATGCATGCATTGGGCGTGCCGACCACTCGCGCGCTCGCCGCCGTGACCACGGGCGAGACGGTCCTGCGCCAGGAAGGACCGCTGCCCGGCGGGGTGCTGACACGGATCGCGGCCAGCCATATCCGGGTCGGCACGTTTCAGGTCTTCGCCGCGCGTGACGATGTCGAAGGATTGCGCCTTCTGCTGGACCACGCGATCGCGCGGCACGCCCCAGGGGCCGACGGTCCGATGGGTCTGCTGCGGCACGTGATGGACGCGCAGGCCAAGCTGGTCGCGCAGTGGATGGGTCTGGGCTTCGTCCATGGCGTGATGAACACCGACAACATGACCATCTCGGGCGAAACCATCGACTATGGCCCCTGCGCCTTCATGGAGACGTATCACCCCGACATCGTGTTCAGCTCCATCGATCAGTTCGGCCGCTATGCCTGGTCGAAGCAGCCCGACATTGCGCTCTGGAACCTGGCGCAGCTGGCGACCGCGTTGCTGCCGCTGATGGGCGATCGCGAGGCCGCCGTGGCGGACGCGACCGAGGTGCTGGAAGGGTTCCGCGACCTCTATGCGAAGGCCTGGACCAAGGTGATGGCGGCGAAGATCGGGATGAACGACATGAACCTCGCCATGGAACTTCTCGATATCATGCGCGAAGGCGGGGGCGACTTCACCAATACGTTCCGCGCGCTGACCGTGGATCCCGACGTGGCCCGCGATCAGGTCACCTGCCGCGAACGCTTCGACGATTGGCTGGCCCGCTGGCAAGCCCGCAGCCCGGACAATGGGGCGATGGCAAGGGCGAACCCGGCGATCATCCCGCGCAACCACCGCGTCGAACAGGCCATCGCCGCGGCCTATGAAGGCGATCTCGCGCCGTTCCATGCCTTGAATGCCGTGCTGGCCGATCCGTGGTCGGAAACGGAGGCGAACAGGCCCTACCGTGTACCCGCAACCGATGCGGAGCGGGTCACGCAGACCTTCTGCGGGACGTGATTGCCCCATTCGCGATGCCCCGATAGGAGGGCGGCCATGACGACGCCATCGATCCTCGACCGCTGCGAAGCGCAGGGCCTGCGCCTGACCGGGCAGCGCCGCACCGTGGCGCAGGTGCTGGAAGCGTCGGACGATCACCCCGATGTCGAGACGATCCACGCGCGGGCGGCGGCGGTGGATCCGAACATCTCGGTCGCGACCGTCTATCGCACCGTCAAGCTGTTCGAGGAATCGGGCCTCTTGGAGCGTCGGGAGTTCGGCGACGGACGCGCGCGATACGAAGACGCCGAACGGGACCATCACGACCACCTCATCGACTTGCAGACCGGAGAGGTGATCGAGTTCGTCGACCCCGAGATCGAGGCACTGCAGGAACGGATCGCGGAGCGTCTGGGCTACGACCTGAAGGGGCACAGGCTCGAGCTGTTCGGCACGAAGCGCCACCGCGATGACTGATGGATCGCTGGCACGCGGCACCATGTCCGCGGCCACGGACAGCCTGAAGGGCGCCGCGCTGATGGTGGCCGCCATGGCGTGTTTCACGGTGGAGGATGCACTGATCAAGGGCCTGTCGGGTGCCTTCGCCCCGGCGCAGATCGTCTGGATGCTGGGTCTGGGCGGGGCCGTGGCCTTCGTCGCCTGGCTGACGGTATCGGGTCAGGGCATCTGGTCGCCACACTATCTGCGCCCCCGTGTCCTGGCCCGTACGGGGTTCGAGGTGTTCGGAAGTTGCTGCTTCATCTCGGCGCTGGCCCTGATCCCGCTCTCGCTCGCCTCGGCGGTGATCCAGGCCACGCCGCTGGTCGTCGCGATGGGGGCGGCCGTCTTCCTGGGTGCGACGGTCGGCTGGCGTCGCTGGGCAGCCATCGGTTTCGGGTTCGCGGGCGTGCTTCTGATCATCCGACCGGGGGCGGCGGGGTTCGAACCGGCGGTGCTGCTGGCCGTCGCCGGCATGTTGGCCCTGGCCGGGCGCGACCTGGTGACGCGGACGATGCCGGGCGTGGTGTCCGGTGCACGGCTGTCGCTACATGCCTTCGCGTCGCTGGTGCCGGCGGGCATCCTGCTGCAGGTCGCGCTTGGCGAACCTCTCGTCACCCCGGAACTGGCGCAGTTCGGCGTTCTCGCGCTTTGTGTCGCGATCGGAATGGCGGGATACCTGACCATCGTCGCGGCGACCCGGTTGGGAGATATCGCCGTCGTCTCCTCGTTCCGCTACTCGCGAATGCTGTTCGCGCTCTTCGTCGGCGTGGCGTTCTTCGGCGAGCGTCCCGGTGCCGCGACCCTGATCGGGGTCGGCGTCGTGATCGCGTCGGGGCTCTTCACCTTGATCCGCGAGGCACGGCTGCGCGCCGCTTCCCAAGCGTAACTGGCCTTGTTAAGGGGGCACGACTCGAGCCTGGAGGCCTCCCACATGTTTGCGATCACCGACATCCACGCCCGCGAAATTCTCGACAGCCGCGGCAACCCGGCCGTCGAAGTGGACGTTTTGCTGGAAGATGGCACGATGGGTCGTGCGGCGGTGCCCTCGGGCGCCAGCACCGGCGCCTACGAGGCGGTAGAGAAACGCGACGGCGACAAGTCCCGCTACAAGGGCAAGGGCGTGCGCGATGCGGTGGCCGCGGTGAACGGCGAGATCGCCGAGATGCTCCTTGATTTCGACGCGACCGAACAGGAAGCCATCGACGGCGCAATGATCGAGCTGGACGGGACGGACAACAAGTCCCGGCTGGGCGCGAATGCGATACTCGGCGTCAGCCTCGCGGTCGCCAAGGCCGCCGCCGATGCAAGCGCCCTGCCCCTCTATCGCTACGTCGGCGGCACCTCGGCGCGGGTCCTGCCGGTGCCGATGATGAACATCGTGAACGGCGGCGAACATGCCGATAACCCGATCGACATCCAGGAATTCATGATCATGCCGGTCGCCGCCGAATCCATCGCCGAGGCGGTCCGCATGGGGTCAGAGGTCTTCCACACCCTCAAGGGCGAGTTGTCGGCCGCGGGCCTGTCCACCGGGATCGGCGACGAAGGCGGGTTCGCCCCGAACCTCAGCAGCACGCGTGACGCGCTCGACTTCATCCTGAAGGCGATCGAGAAGGCGGGCTATACGCCGGGCGACGAGATGATGCTGGCCCTAGACTGCGCGGCCACCGAATACTACCGCGACGGCGCCTATAATCTGGCTGGCGAAGGCAAGACGCTGTCTTCGGACGAGAATATCGACTATCTTGCCGCCCTCGTACGCGACTATCCGATCCTGTCGATCGAAGACGGCATGGCCGAGGACGACTGGGAAGGCTGGGTGGGCCTGACGCAAGCCATGGGCGACAAGGTGCAGTTGGTGGGCGACGATCTGTTCGTGACCAATCCGGCGCGCCTATCGGACGGGATCGAGAAGGGCGCGGCGAATTCCCTGCTTGTCAAGGTCAATCAGATCGGCACCCTGTCCGAGACGCTGGAGGCGGTCGGCCTGGCGCATCGCAACCGCATGACCTGCGTGATGTCGCATCGCTCCGGCGAGACCGAAGACGCCACCATCGCCGACCTCGCCGTGGCCACGAATTGCGGGCAGATCAAGACCGGCAGCCTGGCCCGTTCGGACCGGCTGGCCAAGTACAATCAGCTTATTCGCATCGAAGAGGCGCTGGGCGAGACGGCGGTCTATGCGGGGCGTTCGATCCTGCGCGGGTGATCCCGGCAACAGTGTCGCCCGCCGTCCCGCATCGGCGCGCGTTCCGCTTGCGCGGGATACCGCCTATGCTAGCGTCCTCGGGAACGGAGCTTTGCGATGATGCACGCCCCTACTCTGAAGGACAGACAGTTCCGCCGCCAGGTCGCCGACTTCCTCGCCATCGAGCAGGAGCAGGCGCCCGACCGGCCCCTGCGCCTGATCCTGATCGCGGCCGCCATCGTCCTGATGCTGGTCTATGACGGCTCGCCCTGGGTCGCGCTGATCGCCCCGATCTATTTCATCTCCGACCTGACCTACGTGCGCCATGTCGGCCGCGTGGCGCGCGCCGCGCAGGTGACGCGCGGCATGCTGATGGGCCTGCTGGCCCATCATGGCGTCACCATCGCCGCATTCACGGGTTTCGCCGTGGTCAACGCCTTCTGGCCCACGGTCACGGGATCGCGGGCGGCGGCACTGCTGATCTTCGGGCAGGCGCTGAACTGCATCGGCTACGACACGCGGTCGCAGGACGCCGCCCGGATCGGCGTCGTCATCGTCGCACTGGGCGCGCAGCTGACGACCTTCGGCGTCGGCTTCGTCAACGGGATGGAGATGGGCGACCGTATCTTCCTGCATGTGGCCGTGACACTAATCACGGTCTATTTCGCCCAAGTCGTCCTGACGACCGCCGCCACGCGGGCGCGCCTTTCGGCCCGGACCGAAGAGCTGGTGCATGCCCAGAAGGGCGAGGCCGTGGGCCGGCTGACCAGCGGGATCGCGCATGACTTCAACAACCTGCTGACCGTCATGCGGGGCAACATCGACCTTCTGGGCGAGGTGCCCGCCGCCGAACGCGACCCGCTCCTGCGCGAGATCGGCGATGCGACGGAACGCGGCGGACATCTTGTCAGTCAGCTGCTGGCGGCCAGCCGCAGGGCGCCCAGCGACACGCGGATGCTGGACCTCGCACCGTTCCTGGAAGGGTTCGCCCGTTTCGCCCGCCGGGTCCTGCCGGCCAATGTCGTCCTGACGGTCGAGGCCGAAGCACCCCTCGGCCTGCGCACCGACCCGTCGCAGTTCGAGGCGGCGATGCTGAACCTGATCGTCAACGCGCGCGACGCGATGGTCGAAGGCGGGACGATCACACTGCGCGCGGTCGAGATCGCCTCGCCCGCGGCGCCGTCGGATACGGGACCCTGGATCATGATCACGGTCGCCGATGACGGCCCGGGGATGGAGCCCGCGGTTCTGGCGCGTGCCACCGAGCCCTTCGTGACGACAAAGCCGCCGGGCCAGGGATCGGGCCTCGGGCTGGCCATGGTCACCGATTTCGCCCGCCGTGCCGGCGGCACGTTCGAACTGGAAAGCGCCCCGGGCGTCGGGACCACGGCGCGTCTGCGCCTGCCCACTTGACCCTGACGCAACCCCGCGCCGACCGACCGGCGCTGGGCATGCTGCTGATGGTGGGCTTCTGTTGCCTGGCCCCCATGTCGGATGCGACGGCAAAGCTGCTGGCCCGCGATTTCCCCGTCCTCCAACTCGTACTCGTGCGTTTCGCCGTGCAGGTCGTCGTGCTTACCCCGATCGTCTCGATCACGGCGCGCGGCTGGTCGATGTCGCGGCTGGGTTGGCAATTGACCGCGTTGCGCGCCGCGCTGCAGGTCGCGGGCATCTGGCTGATGGTGACGGGGCTGACGTATCTGCCGCTGGCCGACGCACTGGCCATCGCATTCGTCATGCCGTTCATCCTCCTGCTGCTGGGACACTTCCTGCTGGGGGAGGCCGTCGGACGACGACGCCTGACGGCCTGCGCCATCGGCTTCGTCGGCACGCTGATGGTGATGCAGCCCAGCTTCGTCGCCGTGGGCTGGCCGGTGCTGTACCCGCTGGGCGTGGCCTTCGTGTTCGCCGCCTTCATGCTCGTCACCCGTCGTATCGCGGACGAGGCGGATCCGATCGCCATGCAGGCCGCGTCGGGCGGGTTGGCGACCCTCGTGCTGGGCCTGGCCTACGCGACCCTGCCCGCCGTTGGCACGCTGGCCGTCGCGCCGGTATCGGGGCATCTGCCGCTGCTGCTGTTGATGGGTGGGCTCGGGACCGTGGCGCATCTGTTGATGACCTGGTCGCTGCGCCATGCGCCGGCCTCGACCCTGGCCCCGATGCAGTATCTGGAAATTCCCGTGGCCGCCCTGATCGGCCTGCTGATCTTCGGCGACTTTCCGAACCCGCTGGCCATGGCCGGGATCGGCGTGACCGTCGCCACGGGGCTCTACATCCTCTGGCGCGAAAGGGGTCCGGCATGACCGCCGAACGCATCATCGACCATCTTCGTCTGACACCGCATCCCGAAGGCGGATGGTATCGGCAGACATGGGCCGGTCCATCCGGCCCCGGCGGGCGCCCCGTCGGGACCGCCATACATTTCCTGCTCCGTGCGGGGGAGCGCAGCCATTGGCACCGTGTCGACGCGACCGAAATCTGGTTCTGGCAAGCCGGCGCCCCGCTCATCCTGTCGCAGGCGGCCGACGCGGCGGGTCCGGTCCGGTCAACGACGCTGGGGGGCGACCCGCTGAACCATGCGCTGCAGGGGACCGTGCCCGCGGGTCATTGGCAGACGGCGCGCGGCACGGGGGACTGGACATTGGTCAGTTGCACCGTCACTCCGGGCTTCACCTTCGACGGGTTCGAACTGGCGGACCCGGATTTCGACATCCCTACGTGAAGTCCAGGATCCCCTGCCCATGAACCTGCTGCATGTCGCCTCGCTCCTCCTCGTCCTCGCGGCGGCGTTCGGGGCAATCAACTACCTGTTCCTCAAGCTGCCATCGGCGATCGGCATCCTGATCGTGGCACTGGCGGCCAGCTTCGGGATCATGATGCTCGACCTGGTGGCGCCCGGACTGGGGGTGGCCGACAACATCCGCGCCGTCGTCCTGAACATCGAATTCTCCGACGCCCTGCTGGAGGGGATGCTGGGCCTGCTGCTGTTCGCGGGCGCGCTGCATGTCAAGGTGGCCGACCTGAGGCGCGAATGGATGCTGGTGCTGCTTATGGCGACACTGGGGGTGGGCCTGTCGACGATCATCGCCGGCGTCGGGTTCAGCTGGATCACCGGGGCCCCGCTTCTGATCGCGCTGGTCTTCGGATCGCTAATCTCGCCCACCGATCCGGTCGCGGTGCTGGGCGTGCTGCGCGCGGCCAACCTGCCCCGGACGCTGGAGACGAAGATCGCGGGCGAGTCGCTCTTCAATGACGGCGTCGGATATGTCGTGTTTCTGGTCCTGGTCGGCATCGCCTTTCCGACCGGCGACGCGCATGGCGCCGGCCTGTCGGACGCCGCCCGCCTCTTCGTGCGGGAAGCGTTCGGCGGTGCCGCGCTGGGCGGCGCGCTGGGCTGGCTGACGTTCCGCATCATGCGCCGCATCGACGACCCGCCGCTGGAGGTGCTGATCACGCTGGCCCTGGCGTTCGGGGGCTACCAGCTCGCGGTCTGGTTGCATGTCTCGGCGCCTATAATGGCGGTCGTGGCGGGCCTGCTGATCGGCGATGTCGGCAGCAAGTACGGCATGTCCGACGACACCCGGGCCCATGTCGACACGTTCTGGACCCTGGTCGACGAGATCCTGAATGCCGTCCTGTTCCTGCTGATCGGGGTGGAGGTCTTCGCCGTCGCCTTCGAGGCCAGCTTCGTGGTCGCCGGCCTCGCCGCGATCGCCCTGCACCTGCTGGCGCGCTTCGCCGCGGTCTTCGTGCCGGTCCAACTGCTCAAGCCGTTCTCGCCCGAGTTCGAGGACGGCATCACCCGCATCATGACCTGGGGCGGATTGAAGGGCGGCATATCGGTCGCGCTCGTGCTGGCCCTGCCGGACAACGAATGGAAGCCGCTGATGTTGACCTGCACCTATTTCGTGGTCCTGTTCTCGATCATCGTTCAGGGCCTGACGGTCGCGCGCCTGGCAACGCGCGTGGGTGGCGAGCCGGAACTGATGTGACGGGTCGGTGCGTTCGCCACCCCGGCATCACGCCTCCAGCTCGGCATCCCAATAGAGGAAATCCATCCAGCTTTCGTGCAGGTGGTTCGGCGGGAACTTGCGACCCTGGTTCATCAGCTCGGCCGATCCGGGGCGACGCGGGGCGCGGCGCAGGGTGAAGCCGACCTGTTTCAGAGACCGCGATCCCTTCTTCAGGTTGCACCGCCCGCAGGCGGCGACGACGTTCTCCCACGACGTGATGCCGCCGCGGGCGCGGGGCACGACATGATCGAAGGTCAGGTCCCCCCGCGAGCCGCAATACTGACAGCAGAACTCGTCCCGTAGGAACAGGTTGAAGCGCGTGAACGCGACCCGCTTTTGCGGCTTGATGTAGTCCTTCAGGACCACGACCGACGGGATCCGGATCGTCGTCGTGGGCGAGCGGACGACCTCCTCGTATTCGCTGACGATGGTCACGCGGTCGAGAAACGCGGCCTTCACCGCGTCCTGCCATGGCCAGAGCGACAGCGGGTAGTAGGACAGCGGCCGGTAGTCGGCGTTCAGCACCAGTGCCGGGAAATGCCGCAGCCCCGCCGGATCGCGGGTGAATTCCATCCGGAAATCGGGATCTTGGATCGCATTCAAGGCGCTCATCCGGTCGCTTCCCTTATCGGAGAGCGGCCCGCCCGGCCCCCGGGCGCGCGGCCCTCTCGCTTGGGACTATATCTGGGGATCGAGCCCTGACAAGCCTCTACATCATGGCCGGCCGATCGCCGTGTCATGACGGTTTCAGGTCAGTGCTATTCGATGCCGAAGACGTCCCGCATGAAGGCCAGAGCGACCTGCAACCCGTCAGGCGCGATACCGTGGCCGGTGCCCTTCATCACATGCGCATAGACCCGATCGAACCCCGCGCCTTCCAGCGCCTCCGCGGCCTCGGGTAGCGATTGGACCGGCACGACCTCATCCGCGTCGCCGTGGACCAGCAGAACCGGCATGCGCGACACGGTCTCCTCGGCGGCGTCCTCGGGCTTGAGCATCCGGCCGGAGAAGCAGACGAGACCAGCGAAGGGCGCGTCCCTGCGGGGGGCGACATGCAGCGCCATCATCGTGCCCTGGCTGAATCCGAACAGGACCGTCTGCGCGGGCGTGACCCCTTCGGCAGCCACGATCTCGTCCAGCCAGGCGTTCAGGTCGTCGACCGCGCGATCCATGCCCGCCATCGCGGCCTCCTCGCTGGATCCGTCGATCCAGGGGATCGGGAACCACTGGAACCCCCCGGGCATTCCGGGCAGCGCCTCGGGCGCGTCGGGGGCCACGAACGCCGTGTCGGGCATGTGCGGCGTCAACGGATCGGCCAGGCCGATCAGGTCGGCCGCATTGGCGCCGTAGCCGTGGAGGAAGATCACCAGCCGTTTCGGCGCCTTCGGCCCCCGGCGTTCATGGTTCAATGTCACCGGATGCCCTCCCGCGATTTGGCATGCGCGTAGTAGGCCCAGAGCAGCCGCGCCGCAACCGCACGCCAGGGCGACCAGTCTTCGGACAGCTGCCGCAGCGCCTTCTCCTTCGGCCGCTCGGGCAGGTCGAACAGAAGCCGCGCGCCTTCCTGCAGGGCCAGGTCGTTGGGCGCGAAGACATCGGCGTGGCCCAGGCTGAACATCGCGTAGATCTCAGCCGTCCACCGGCCGATGCCGGGCACTTGCGTCAACGTCTCCACCACCTCGGCGGTGGTCGCATGGCGCAGCGCGTCGAAGTCGATGTCCGCCTCGGCCAGGGCACGGGTGTACCGGATCTTCTGTCGCGACAGGCCACAGGCGCGCATCTCCGCCTCGGCCGCGGCGCGGACCACGGCGGGGTCGTGCAGGTTCGCCGCCTCGCACCGCGCGACGATCGCGTTGGCGGAGGCGACGCTGACCTGCTGGCTGACGATGGCGCCCAGAAGCGCAGGGAATCCGTCGGCCCGGCGCCGCAGCGGCAGCGGTCCGGTCAGGCGGAGCGCCTCGGCGAAGCGCGGATCCCGCGCGGCCAGCCACGCGGCCCCTTCCGCGACGCAGGCGTCACCGTGGATGATCCGCCCCGCCGGGTGGTCGCCCTGCGGCATGGGCGCGAACGAAGGCTTCGGCGCGGTCGAGGTCATCGGTCGTCTCGCAAGTCACGGCGCCCGGCGGGGGCCGGTCGATCACATGGACCGCTACCCCGAGTTCCGCCGCCGCGTCCAGCTTGGCCCGCGCCCCGCCGGAATCCTTGGTGACCAGATCGGTGATGCGAAGGCTTGCGAACAGTGCGCGCTCGTCCGGCGTGGCGAAAGGCGGGCGCCCGACGATCCAGTGCACCCCCTCCCGCGCCGGGGCCGGGTCGATCCGGCGACAGAACAGGTCGAACCCGCGGCCGAGAAACGGGTCGAGCGAGCCGGGCCCTGTGGACAGGAAGACCCGCGCGCCGGCCGGCAAGGCGTTCGCCACCGCGTCGGCATTCGCATATCGGTGCCAGGACGGGTCGTCCGGCCAGGGCGGCGCCTCCAACCGCAGCAGCGGCAGGCCCATTTCGGCGCAGACGCGCGCCGTCCGGCCGCTGATCCGCACGGCGAAGGGATGGGTCGCGTCCAGCACCGCCGCGATCCCGCCCAGGGCCGCGCGAAAGCCCGCCTCGCCCCCGAATCCACCCGTTCGCACCGGGACGGCCAGATCCGCGGGCACCTCCGTCACACCCGCCAGCGAGGCCAGCACATCGCAGTCCGCCACCCGCGCGCAGAGCCGCCTGGCCAGCCCCGTCCCGGCCAGGATCAGCACGCTACCGGGCATGCGCCAGGATCGCTCCGGCCCGGTCGATCACCACGATGTCGACCTCCGCCTCGATCATCGAACGCACTCGCGTCCGCGCCTCCGTTGCGACGCGTCCGGCCAGCTCCGGCACCCGTCCGACCGCTTCCAGCGCCGTATTGCAGGTCGTCAGATCCGTGCCCGCCAAATCCGACAGGCGCGCGAAGTCCACCTGGCTGCGCCCGGAATGCAGGTCGACGGCCCCCTGCGCCAGCTTCGACACCTTGCCGATGCCGCCACCGACGGTCACGCGCGGGACCGGATGGCGCGCGAGGTATTTCAGCATCCCCCCCGCGAAGTCGCCCATGTCCAGCATCGCGTGATCCGGCAGCCCGTGCAGCGCCTGCACCACGCGTTCGCTCGTCGCACCCGTGCAGCCCGCGACATGGATCAGGCCGCTGGCCCGCGCCACGTCCACGCCCCGGTGGATCGACGCGATCCAGGCCGCGCAGGAGAATGGACGCACGATCCCCGTCGTCCCCAGGATCGACAGCCCCCCTTCGATCCCCAATCGCGGGTTCCACGTCTTCGCCGCAAGCGCCGCACCGCCCGGGACCGAGACCGTGACCTGCACATCCGGCGCGCATGCGTGCCGGGCGGCCAGTTCCGCCACCACCTCGTCCATCATCGCGCGGGGCACGGGATTGATCGCGGGCTCCCCCACCCCGATCGGCAGTCCGGGCTTCGTCACGCGTCCCACGCCTTCGCCCGCGCGGAACACAATGCCACCCGCCGATGCCGCGACCCGCACGCGGATCATCGCGCCATGCGTCACGTCGGGGTCGTCGCCCGCATCCTTGACGATGCCCGCCTCGACCCAACCGTCGCCGCGCGTCGCCTCCGCCACCGCGAAGGCCGGCGTCTCGCCCCGGGGCAACGTGATCGTCACACGCTCCGGCACGTCGCCGCCCCACAGGCCCGTCAGCGCCGCCTTGCAGGCCGCCGTCGCACAGGCGCCCGTGGTCCAGCCACGGCGGAGGGGTTCGGCCTTGCTCATCACCCCTGTCTCGCATGACGCCCCCGCCCCGCCAATGGTCGCCGCGCGGCTTTCCACGGGCCGCGCGGCGCGGCATAGATGGCGCATGGACGCGCGACTCCCCTCCCACGACTGGCCCGAGCTCGAACCGGGTTGGGTCTGGCTCTGCGGTGCGGGGCCCGGCGATCCGGGGCTTCTGACGCTGCACGCGCTGAACGCGCTGCGGCAGGCCGACGTGATCGTCTACGATGCGCTCGTCCACGAAGGTATCCTGGACTGGGCGCCCGATGCGGAGAAGATCTATGCCGGCAAGCGCGGCGGCAAGCCTTCGCACAATCAGCGCGACATCTCCCTGCGGCTCGTCGACCTCGCGCGCGCCGGCCGGCGCGTCCTGCGCCTGAAGGGGGGCGATCCGTTCGTCTTCGGCCGCGGCGGAGAGGAGGCGCAGACGCTGGTCCAGCACGGCATCCCCATCCGCATCGTGCCGGGCATCACCGCCGGCATCGCCGGCCTCGCCTATGCCGGCATCCCGGTCACGCATCGCGACGTGAACCAGTCGGTAACCTTCGTCACCGGCCACGACCGCGCGGGGCTGGCGCCCACGGCACTCGACTGGGCCGGGATCGCGCGAGGCAGCCAGGTCATCGTCCTCTACATGGGGATGAAGCACATCGGCCAGATTGCGGCGGAGTTGATCGCCGCCGGACGCCGACCGTCCGAGCCCGTCGCCGTTACCACCACAGCGACGCTGGCCGAACAGCGTACGATCGAGACGACGCTGGCGCAGGTCGAGGCCGATATCGAGGCCGCCGGGCTGGAGCCGCCCGCGATCATCTGCATCGGCATGGCTGTCGCCTTGCGTCAGGCCCTCGACTGGCAGGCGCAGGCGCGGGGCGAGGCGCCGCGCAACCTCGACCCCCTCGACCTGCGCCGCCCGGCCGAGGAGGGCTGACCCGCCGATGCCCGGCCTGATCCTCGCCGCACCGTCCTCGGGCAGCGGCAAGACGACCGTAACGCTCGGCCTGCTCCGCGCCCTGCGCGACCGGGGCATTCCGGTCCGCGGCGCCAAGTCCGGCCCCGACTACATCGACCCGCGCTTCCACGTGGCGGCCAGCGGCGCGCCCTGCCCCAACCTCGATGCCTGGGCGATGACGCCCCACATGATCGCGGGGCTTGCGGCGGGGCCGGGCACGCTGCTGATCGAAGGCGCGATGGGTCTTTTCGACGGCGCACCACCCGCTGGGCGCGGCGCGGTGGCCGATCTCTCGCGGCAGATGCGCCTGCCCGTTGTGCTGGTCGTCGATGCGGCCCGGATGGCGCAGTCGCTGGCGCCGCTGGTGGCGGGCTTCGCGAACCACGACCCCGAGGTGCGCGTCGCGGCCGTCATCCTCAATCGCGTCGGGTCCGCCCGGCACGAGGCGATGCTGCGTGCCGCCTGCCCCCTCCCGGTTCTGGGCGCGATCCCCCGGGATGCGAGCCTTTCCCTGCCCTCGCGCCATCTGGGTCTGGTGCAGGCGGGCGAGCATCCAGACCTTGCCGCCTTCCTCGCCCATGTCGGGCGGATCATGGCCGCGCATGTCGACCTCGACGCGCTGACATCGCTGGCCACCCCCCTGCCCGATGCCACGCCGGTCGCGATCGAGCCCCCGGCGCAACGGATCGCACTTGCCCGCGACGAAGCCTTCGCCTTCGCCTATCCGCACCTGCTCGACGGCTGGCACCGGGCGGGGGCCGAGATCTTGCCCTTCTCGCCCCTGGCGGACGAGGCGGCACCGCAGGCCGACCTTGTCTACCTCCCGGGCGGCTATCCCGAACTCCATGCCGGACGTATCGCCGCCCACGCCCGCTTCCTGGCATCGCTGCGGGATCGTGCCGTCCACGGCGAATGCGGCGGCTACATGGTGATGGGCGACGGGTTGATCGACGCGGACGGGGCGCGGCACGCGATGGCCGGCCTCTTGCGGCTGGAGACGTCCTTCGCCGAACGGCGACTGCATCTCGGATACCGGCACCTCAGCTGCGATCACGGTCCCTTTGCCGGGTACTGGGCCGGACACGAATTCCACTATGCCACGACCGTGGACGAGAAAGGCGACTGGCTCTTCGACGCCACCGATGCCGAAGGGACGGTCCTGCCCGCCATGGGCCTGCGCGCGGGGCAGGCACAGGGCAGCTTCGCCCATCTCATCGCACCCGCCGGACCGCGATCGTAGCGACACAAAGCAGAACTGGACGCCCTCCGGACGCGGGCGTAGGGACGGTGGCATGACCGACATCGCCCCCGCAGCATCCACCGTTCCACCCGACGATTCCCGTGCCCGGCGCAACGTTCTGGTGCTGGTGGCGGCCCAGGCGATCCTGGGTGCGCAACTGCCGCTGAACTTCATCGCCGGGGGCCTCGCGGGCATGTCCATCGCGCCCACCCCCCTGTTGGCGACGCTGCCGATCAGCCTGATCGTCTTCGGATCGATGACGACCGCACCCTGGATCAGTCCGCTGATGCAGGCGCGGGGGCGGCGCTTCGGCTTCGTCCTCGGCGCGTTGGCGGGGGCCTTGGGCGCCGCGCTCAGCGTCGTGGGCCTGCTGACGGCAAGCTTCGCGATCTTTCTCCTCGGTGCCTATCTGACCGGTGTCTTCATGAGCACGCTGGGCTTCTACCGCTTCGCAGCGACCGACACCGCCTCCGACGCGTTCCGCCCCAAGGCGATCAGCTATGTCATGGCCGGCGGCTTGCTGTCGGCCCTGGTCGGCCCGCAGATCGTCAAGTTCACCGCCGACGCGACGGTGATTCCCTTCGTCGCCACCTATGCCAGCGTCGTGGTGCTTAATGTGATCGGGCTGTGGTTGTTCTTCCTGCTCGACATCCCCACCCCCGCGCGAACCACGGTCGATGCGCCGCGCGGCCGGACGCGGGCGGAGCTTCTGCGCACGCCGGCGATCGTCGTGTCGATCATCTGCGCGATGGTGGCCTACGCTCTGATGAACCTGGTGATGACGTCCACGCCGCTGGCCGTGGTCGGCTGCGGCTTCGGCACCGGCCACGCGGCCGATATCGTCTCGGCCCATGTCATTGCGATGTACGCGCCCAGCTTCTTCACGGGCCACCTGATCGCGCGTTTCGGAACCACCCGGATCGTTGCCGCGGGCCTGGTTCTGCTGGGGGCGGCGGGCGTCGTGGCGCTGGCAGGCGTGACGCTGGCGAACTTCTACGGGGCGCTGATCCTGCTCGGCCTCGGCTGGAACTTCGGCTTCATCGGCGCCACCAACATGCTGACCGCCAGCCACGCGCCCGAGGAACGCGGCACGGTCCAGGGCTTGAACGACATGCTGGTCTTCGGGCTGGTGACGGTCGCCTCGCTTTCGTCGGGCGGGCTGATGAATTCGGCCGCCGACGCAGTCGCCGGATGGTCGGCCGTCAACTACGCGATGATCCCGTTCCTGACGCTGGCGGGCGGCGCGCTGATCTGGCTGCGGATGACGCGCCGGTCGACCTGACGGGGCCCGGGGCGCGCGTCGATGGCGCGCCCCGCCGTTGCGTCAGCTGCGACCTTTCCACGGCACCAGCCAGTTTTCGGCCTTGCGCATCAGGATATCGATCAGGAAGCCGATGATCCCGATCAGGATGATGCCCATGACCACGATATAGGTCTGCTGGAATTTCGACGCGGCCGTGATCATCATGCCTGCCCCCACGTTCGCCGCCACCAGTTCGGCCGCCACGACCGTGCCCCAGCACACGCCCATCGCGACGCGGGCGGCGGTGAAGATCTCGGGCAGGGAGTTCGGGATGATGACGTGGCGCAGGATCTGCGTCTTCGACGCGCCCAGCGAATAGGCCGCGTGGATCTTGGTGATGTTGACGCCCGACACCCCCGCGCGCGCACCGATCGCCATGATCCAGAGCGCGGCGAGAAACAGCAGGACGATCTTGCCCGTCTCGTCGATCCCGAACCAGATGATGATCAGCGGGATCAGCGCCAGCGGCGGAACCGGGCGCATGAACTCTACGATCGGGTCGAACCAGCCGCGGAACCAGTTCGACAGGCCCATTGCGTATCCCAGCGGGATGCCGACCAGCGCGCCCAGGACGAAGCCGCCCAGCACGCGGATCAGCGACCAGCCCAGATGCTCGATCAGGGTGAAGTTGCGGAACCCGTCCGTCCACACGTCGACCACCGCCTGCACCACCCGTTCGGGCGACGGCAGGTAAAGCGGCTGCATCTGCAGACCGGGCTCCGGTACGAAGTTCAGGCTGCCCCGGTCGGACATGGTTACGCGACCGTCGTCCAGCCCGACGGTGACGCCCGGGGCGATCTCCTCGCCGTTGATGGCGACCACGGCATAGCCGTCGTCCTCGCCGCCGACGTCGTTGCGCTGCACCTGGATCAGCTTGCTGCGATAGCTACCGACCGTGTCCACGTCGTTCAGCGCGAATCCGTCGCCCGGATCGACTGTCGGATCCTCGACGCTCTCGCCGACCGGATGGACAAGGATGCGCACCTGCGCGTCATCCGTGTCGCCCGCCGCGTTCCGCGCCGTGTAGGTGAAGCCGGTCTCGCCCTCGAACGGGCCCGGCATGTGGATGGGCACGAGGGCCGATCCGGTGAACGCCCCCCAGATCAGGAACAGCACCACGACCGAGATCACGCTGGCCCAGCGGTTCGGGCGCACCGCGCTCTCGTCGCCGAAGGTCACCGTCTTGAGTGCCGTGAAATCCTTGGGCTTCCGGTTGCGCATCAGGAAGGTGACGATGGCCGCCGACGCCGCGAAAAGCGCGATGTAGATGACGAGGATGATGATTCCGGTCATGTCATGCGTTCTCCGTCCGACCCATGATTTCCTCTTCCATCTCCCAGATCATCGAAAGGATCTCGTCCCGCGTGCGACCGAATTCCGGGTCCTTCTTGACTGTCCGAAGGTCCGCGTTCACGCCGGCTTCGGCGAAGGGAAGGCGGTATTCCCTGTGGATGCGGCCAGGGCGCGGGGCCATCACGATCAGCCGTTCGCCCAGCAGCAGTGCCTCCTCGACGGAGTGGGTGATCAGGATGATGGTCTTGCCCGTTTCCTTCCAGAGCTTGAGTACCAGGCCCTGCATCTTCTCGCGCGTCAGCGCGTCGAGCGCGCCCAGCGGCTCGTCCATCAAAATCACGTCGGGGTCGTTGGCCAGGCAGCGGGCCAGCGCCACGCGCTGCTGCATGCCGCCCGAAAGCTCGTAGATCGCCTTGTCCTTGAAATCGCCCAGGCCGGTTATCTCCAGCAGGCGGTCGGCGTTCTGGCGCCGGTCCTCGGCCGGGCTTCCCTTCATGCGGGGCCCGAATTCGACGTTCTCGCGCACCGACATCCATTCGAACAGCGCACCTTGCTGGAACACCATGCCGCGCTCGGCATCGGGGCCGGTGACGCGGTGGCCGTTCAGCATGATCTGCCCCTCCGTCGGCGCCAGGAAACCCGCCACGATATTCAGGAGCGTCGTCTTGCCGCAGCCCGAGGGGCCCAGCACCGACATCAGCTCGCCATGGTCGAGGGAGAGGGAGACATCCTTCAGCGCCTGGACATAGCTGCCGTTGGGCAGGTCGAAGCGCATCGAGACGTTCTCGATCGAAAGTCCGTTCATCGACGGTCTCCGTTCGGTTTGGTGTCAGGTCAGGGTCGTGCGGCCGGTCTGGGGACCGGGGCGATGCGGACACCGCCCCGGTCCGGCATCTTACATCTCGCTCGCGGCCGACAGCGCGCCGGTGTCCACGACGTCGTCGTAGGTGCCCAGCGCCGACGGGATCGACCCGGCCTCGGTGAACACGCCGGCCACGCCGCCCATGAACTCTGCCGCGCCGCCGCCGAGCCACTTCTCGCTCAGCTGCTCCTCGGGGGACGGGAAGACGAAGGTCGCCATCGTGTCGCGGGTCGACTGCTCGTCCATGCCCGCGTCCTGCGCGATCACCGGGATCATCTCCTCGGCCTCGGCGCCGCCGGCGTTCCAGCGGGCGTTGGCATCGGCCGTCACCTTGAGGAACTTCGCCAGCAGATCCGGGCTCTCGGCCACGAACTCGGCGGGGGCCGAGGTCACGTCGAAGACCAGGATTCCCAGCTCCTCCTTCTCGGCGCCGGTCAGCAGGATGTTGCCATGCTCCTTCATCCGGCGCAGCGCGCCGCCCCAGCCGCAGACCATGTCGAGGCTGCCCTGCTCGAACGCGGCCGCGCCCTCGGCGGGGGCCATGTCCACGACCTCCATCGTCGAGACGTCGACGCCGAAATGGTTCATCTGGCTCAGGAAACCGTAATGCGCCGCCGTTCCGATCGGCACCCCGACCTTCTTGCCGGCCAGGTCGCCAGCCGACTCCTTGTCGATCTCCAGCGCGCTGGACACGACGCAGTTGTCGTTTTCCGAATAGCTGACGGCGACGTCGACGGCCTTGAGGTCCTGGCCCGCGCTGGTCGCCACGACGAATGGGGGCACGCCCTGGCTGACGGCGATCTGCACGTCGCCCGACGCCATGGCCGCCGACATCGCGGTGCCGGTGTCGAAGGCGACCCAGTTGATATCGACGCCCATCTCCTCCTCGTAGGTGCCGTTCACCTTCGCGTACTGGAACGGCATCGGCCATTCGAGGAAATAGGCCACCGTGATCTCTTCCAGGTGCCCGTCCGCCAGGGCGGCCTGCGCGCCCGACAGCATCGTGGCGGCGGCGATGGTGCCCATAAGCTTGGATTTCAGTGTCATTTCGCGTCGTCTCCCGGTTGGTTGTCGTCTCTTGTGCGGCAGCATCTGGCGGCCCCCTGACGCCGCGTCGGAACGCATAGTGTTCCGAACCGGCAACGCGGAGCCTAGGGGCCGGGCGGCGCACCTGACAACTGGCCTGCGCATCTGGCTATAGTGTCGCGACCCGTCTGGCCCTATCCGTTAGACCGGTTTTGCGGACGATACACCACATGCATGCGCCCTCGGACGGATCCTGCCGCCCGCGCATTTCCCGGAGGAAACGACGCCATGGACAACCTGACCCCCAACGACATGTCCGCCGTGATCGAAGCCGATCGCGCCCATGTCTGGCACCACCTTCTGCCGCACAAGCCGCTGGAGACGAACGATCCGCGAATCATCGTCGAGGGCAAGGGCATGCGGGTCTGGGACCAGAAGGGAAAGGAGCATCTGGATGCCGTGTCCGGCGGTGTCTGGACCGTGAACGTGGGCTACGGTCGGGTCGAGATCGCGGATGCGGTCCGTGACCAGCTCGTCAAGATGAACTACTTCGCGCAATCCGCAGGCTCCATCCCCGGGTCGCGCTTCGCCGAGATGCTGACGGCCAAGATGCCGGGGCTGAAGCGCGTCTACTATGCCAATTCCGGGTCCGAGGCGAACGAGAAGGCGTTCAAGATGGTCCGCCAGATCAGCGCGCGCCATCATGGCGGCCGCAAGTGGAAGATCCTCTATCGCGAGCGCGATTATCACGGCACGACCATCGCCTGCCTGTCGGCCGGCGGCCAGCAGGAGCGGAACGCCCAATACGGCCCCTACACGCCCGGCTTCGTCGCGGTGCCGCACTGCCTGGAATACCGCAAGGCCGACCAGGGCTGGGGCGATGTCGAGGACTACGGCCGCCGTGCCGCCGACGCCATCGAGGAGGTGATCCTGCGCGAAGGCCCCGATACGGTCGGCGCCCTGTGCCTCGAGCCGATCACCGCCGGCGGCGGCGTCATCGTCCCGCCCGAGGGCTATTGGGCCCGCGTGCAGGAGATCTGCGAGAAATACGACATCCTGCTGCATATCGACGAGGTCGTCTGCGGCGTCGGACGCACCGGCACGTGGTTCGGCTATCAGCACTACGGCGTGAAGCCGGATTTCGTGACGATGGCCAAGGGCGTCGCCTCGGGCTACGCGGCGATTTCCTGCTGCGTCACGTCCGAGCGCGTGTTCGAGCAGTTCAAGGACGCGCCCGATGATCCGATGCACTATTTCCGCGACATCTCGACCTTCGGGGGATGCACCGCCGGCCCCGCCGCCGCCGTCGCCAACATGGAGATCATCGAGCGCGAAGACCTGCTGGAAAACTGCACCGCCATGGGCGACTACATGCTGGAACAGCTCCGCGCGATGGCCGACCGCCACGACGTAATCGGGCAGGCGCGCGGCAAGGGCTTGTTCCTGGGCGCCGAACTCGTCTCCGACCGCGACGACCGGACGCCCGCCCCCGAAAAGCAGGTGCAGGCCGTGGTCGCGGACTGCATGGCCCAGGGCGTCATCATCGGCGCCACCAATCGCAGCGTGCCGGGCCATAACAACACGCTGTGCTTTAGCCCGGCGCTTATCGCGACGAAGGACGACATCGACGAGATCCTCGAAGCGGTGGATGGGGCGCTCGGGCGGGTGTTCGGGTAGCGGCAGCCGCGCCCGGTGGGCAGGGTGCGGCGTGACATGAGTGGTAGGCAGGTCGGCTATGCGGGACAAACCGGACTTGTGCACGTGCGGCTATTGCTGACGCAGCATTTCCTCGCAATTGCAGCTTAGTTGCCGCCGCGATGCCGCTAATATCATCAAAGCCGTCATTCAGATTTATCGTGTTGGGCCAGTCGGTACCTTGCCTTTCGTTGCGGCTGCGCCAATAGCTGCTTTTCTAGCGAACTCAGCCCAAGGTGGTGAAATGCCTCTTTGAAAACACGTTGCCACAGGCGTAGTATTAGAAATCATCAGTTTCCGGGACGTTCCCAAGCCGGACGAAAAACCTTGGTGATCCGACTTCACCGCTGTCTTGGTCTTCACTGATCATGTAGGCATCAGCACCGACGCAGTCTGCGGACTGGGATTCCCGTTCGGCTCTGTTCTGGGCTTCTGCTGCTGTTGAATACTGAAATTGTTTGCCAATCTTCAGGCCCGCGTGCCCGTCGCGCCCGGGTTTCTGTTCCACATATGTCTGACATATATAGTGAACTTTTGCTGTGCTCTCGTCTGCGTGCGTCATGCGTAACTCCTTCAAGTATGTCCGATTGGTCCGCTGGATTAAAAAACGGAGACGAAAATTATGGTGTTCCGCTGCGGCCACCTTGGCTGAAGCAACCCTGTGCCCTATCGCGATGGCTTTATCGGAGTGTTGGCTTCACGTTCAAGGCGCGCGTTGCGGAGACGGTCGTTCTTGGTTTGTCGCTGCTCGGCCTCTTCTTTGACCATTTTCCGAACGATACGGGTTGTTCTGTCCAATGGTGTTTCCGCTTGTGAGCCTTGTGCTTTGAATGCGCTTGTTTTTGTGAGCTTTGCCAATTGATAATCTCCTCATCATTTTGCCGGCATTCGTCGGAACGCTATTGTTCAGACCAATACAAGGTGTTTGCTTGGATGATCGACATCGCGTGCGTCCGGCGTCAGTCGGCCATTGCGCAGATTGATTTGAATATCCGGGGCGGCCATGGCGCGCATCAAAGCGCTATAATTCATCTGAAACCGAATTTCCGATCCAACGCAAAGCTTCTGATCTGTCGTGCCAATGACATGATGATCGCTTGTCGCACCGATAAGTGTACTGCCAGCAGGGATCGAAAGCCCCACCACATCTGTGTCTTGGTTTCCAAGAGCAAGAATGATCCGTGTCGTCTCGCGGGTGGTAGGAACGAGCTGAATTATTGCCGGTGCATGATCCGCGGTGCCTAAGAGTGGGCTCGCTGTCTTGGTGTCGGTTTCGATCACTTCGGCGACGAGCGTGAAGGTGTCTCGAAACAAACCACCAATCTGATCTCCTGTGATCGGGTCCATGCCAAGCAGTATGGCTTCACCAATACGCAGATCGTTTATCCGGCCGGTCGCGCGCGAGCCGAACGCCCAAGGTAAATTAGCCGAGTTGCCGCCAGATACAGTCTCAAGGAACCGGCCACACTGCCCCTCAACTTGATTGGCAAGCGCGGTCAGGGCCTGCATCTTGGTGGCCGTCGGGGCGATGCCGCTCAGACAGGCGAAGTTGGCACCGATGCCTTTCAGCGCCACACCGGGCATGTCCACGACTTGCTGTCCTATATATCCAATGTCTTGCGGCAATATCCCTTCGCGTAGGTCACCCATTTCGACCATCAGGACAATGTCGTGGGTCGTGTTTTGCCGGAGTGCAGCGGCGGCTAATGCTGCGATCACAGGTATCTCTGTGTTGTAGCTCGCCTCACAGACTTGCACGATATCATCGACCTGGCTCAACATTGGTGTGCGGATCAAGGTTATCGGACAAGTCACGCCAGCCTGGCGCAACCGCTTTACATTGCTCAAACGCGCCTCAGCAAGGCCCGCAGCGCCGCCGTCGAGCATGGCCCAGGCGATGGCCGGATGCCCACATACCGCTTTGGTCACCGCAGTTACCTGAATGCCGCGCCCTTTCATGCGCTCGACAACTGTTCGTGTGTTGTGCCGCAATTTGTGCAGATCAACTTCTATCCGAGGGCCGTTCAAATCGCGGCCACGGTGGTTCCTTGCTGCAGGCCAGGATAGGCCGCAGCAACCATTGCCAGCAAATGTGCCGCTGGTCTGCTAAGCGCGTCGGTGACGGGCAGCTCAAGTTCCTCGCTTTGGGCAGCAATCGTGTTCGTGATCTCGGCTTCCGACATGCCCTCATGATTGAGCGTGAGGCCGATGACTTTCGTATCAGCAAACGCCTCGATCAAAGCGATCTCACTTGCCGGGCTGGGCATTGGCATATTGGGAAAATCGCAGCGGTGGGCTCGTTTTGGTGCATGCTGAAGGATCACAGCGTCGGGTTGGCTGCCGCGCAGGATAAAGGCCGATGTACAGAACGCTGGATGGCTCAACGCACCTTGACCCTCGATTAAAATGACATCGGGCTGTTCCGCCTCTGAGGCGGCGATGATCGTACCCTCAAGCTCACCACAGCAGAATTGGGGCGGGACGGCGTCCAGGGCCACGCCATATTTTGCCCCCTGCATCAGGCCCGTCTGGCCCGTGCCCACCAGCACAGTCTTGATGCCCTTTGCATTGAGGGCCCGTGCCATGACCGTTGCGGTGGTCCGCTTGCCGATGGCGCAATCGGTCCCCAGAACGGCGATGCGCAAAGCCGCGACAGTTCCGACGCTGCCGTCGAACAAGCGCATGTCTTTGCTGGCTTTGGGTTTGCGGATGTCGCGGATGGTAACCTGTCTGTCCGATGCGGCTTGCGCAATTTCGGGATCGTCACTGAGGTATTCATGCAGGCCACTGACGATGTTCATACCGCGCGCGATTGCGTCCAGTACGCCGGTCCGATCAGCGGGCGAAAGCCGCCCCGTTGAGGGGGCCATGCCGTAGATGAAAGTATCGGGTACATAAGTTTCGCGGGCGATGGCGGTTTTCAGGCTCTCGACGATTGGTATATCGTTGGTCACGTCATCAAGAACCAGTCCAGTGTTCTCGCCGCTATGGGTGCTGTCGATGACCGAAACAATCCTGTAGGCCTCTGAATGACGTACGAGGCCGTTGGCCGTCTTACCGTCAATTTTGGCGAAGTTGCCTTCGCAGTAGACAACCGCCGTGGGGATTTGAGTCAGCGATAATGATTGCGCTGGTGCCTCAAGGATCACGGGGGGCGCTTGAGCGCCCCTGACGGGGCGGCGAACGGTATTTACCGTCTGGATTTCGGTTTTCATCTTGTCCTCCTTTTGGTGGTGGGGCTGTCGTTCGACTAGGTGGTGAGGCGGACGTCTTGGTGCGACGCACCTAGTCATTTAGAACGCACAGACCCTTGGATTTTTGAAAGTTCCGATTGCATTCCCAACGGGTGCCGGACCTGTCGAGATGGGCGTTTGCGGGGATTTCGATGACTTGGCAGCCTGCGCCTGAAACTTCATATCCCCTTTGGCATTTCCATCCCTCGCCGTAGGACGCATCGTCGAAATATGCGAACTCAGGGATCACGACGGCTTTGCACAGGCCGTCCTGTTCGAAAAACCCACGCTCGCATGACCAGGGTTGACCGTAGCGCGACCCGTTCAGATATCCGTTGGCGGGCACCACGATCGCAGCGCAACCGTCGTCCACCGTCTCGAACCCGCGTCGACATTCCCACGCGGACCCGTAGGTCGCGTCCACCAGATAGCCGTTTTCTGGCAAGACGATCTCTTGGCAGGTATCGTCGACTTTGGAATATCCGCGCAAGCAATGCCAACGGTCGCCTGAGGGGTCCAGGAACCCGCCATCGGGGACCACCACCGCAACGCAGGCCACTTCCTCGACCTTGCGAAAGCCATGATGACATTCCCAGCCGGATCCATAGGTGCGGCTTGTTTCATAGGCGTTTTCAGGGACCACAATCGCCGCGCAGGTCTCGTCGATCGCGCGGTACCCAACGTCGCATTCCCATCCGTCGCCATAGCTTTTTGCGCTGGCGTTTTCAGGTATGGTTTGGGCAATGGCGGGCATTGTAAAGAGGAGCAGAGCAAAAATGGGGCCTATGAAAACGATCCAAAGTATTCCTGCGTTCACGAACATCGGCGTCCCGCAAATTGCCGGTGAAGTTTTCAGCGTGACGTTTGAATTATGATCCATCCAATTCAAGCCCCGCGAGGCAAGCGTCTGCAAGGTCACGGTCCGGCGCATCCGAGCCTGGGTGGGTCGCCCAGCCCGTTTCCATCATCGCAGTGCGACGCCCGAAGCCAGAAGTTCCTTGCAGAGCTGCGAGCTTCTGTGTGCGCTCTGGATCAGCCGCCGCCAGATTGAGGCACACCGGAACCATCGCCAAAGTCACTTCGTCAGATGCGAACTCCTGCGCCATGGTTTCGGCGTTGCTGCTCGTCGTCCAGCCGCCCCAAGTGAAGCCAAGTATAGAAACCGCAATCGCACCTCCCAAAGCACCGTAAAGGCCGGGTTTAGTCCATTCTGGAAAAGTCATTCTGGATCCTTTGACGGAGAAAACGCCGCCACGCTATTTTGGCTCTGACAAGACATTTTGGCAGAGCGGCATCGAGATCGTTCGATCGAAGGTGCGCAGTGAGTGACCGCGCGCAAATCGGTGGTACGTCCGGCCGCGAAATCGGAACAAGATGGCGCATGGGCGATGCGGTCGAGCGCCATCAGTCGGCGACCGTCCCAGGCGTCAAGTCCCTGTAAAGGCACGCGACAGTCGAATTTTAGTGATAGATGATTGCAGTTGGCTCTGGCAGGTGATGCACCTTTGCCGAAGAAGACCACAACCTTGTAAGTCTTATGTAGTCGCCCAGAACCTAATTTACAATGTTAGCTGATGTGACCCTTTTGAAACCAAAGCAGGTGGTTTCTAGCTCTTGACGTCTTTGAGCCGATTTCAGCGAAACGCGGGGCCATGCGCCCAGACGGTCAACGAGCGCCGGATGCCCCGCTTGACCGGCGTCACCTGATGCAGTGCAAAACTCGGAAACACGCTTACAGATCCCTGCGCCCGATTGGCCAATTGGATGTGGGCGCTTGGCCTGATTTTCAAGTCACCCCCGTCGTAGGTGTCTGGATTGCTCAATTGCAGCACAAGTGTGAGCTTTCTCTTACTAGCGGCAAGACCATGACCAATGTCAGAATGCCAGGCAAAATGGCCACTTTTGGCCGCATCATATTTGGCTACCTGCGGGCTTTCTGCAAATTCGCGCACATCGAAATCAAACTGATGCTTGTTGGAATGACTGACAAGCTCGATCAACCGGGTCATCACCCAGCTGAGGTCTCCGACATCGTCCATCCAAACGAGTTCCGCATGACGCAGATTGTGATCCCGATAGCGGCCCACAAGCAGCGCGTCATTGGTGGGGACGTTGGCTGTTGCCGCAACAATGTGATCGCATTCTCGCGTGGTAAACGCATCGGGCACTGAGTACACCGCCGTCATTCCGCCCACCACTTACAAATTGTGGATCGGGTATGCATTGCTGCGCGAAGGGGTTGCATCAATGCGCAGACGGTTTCTCGGACCGATCCGATAGATCTTTGAATACTTTTATGATTACTGCTGGCTCTGCGCGATCAAGTGCCCCATCAGAGATCCCTTCTTCCGTCCAAATCCATGTCTTTGCAGGATCATGAAGCATTGCCCAACTCGCAAACAAGCGACTTTGTATCTTGTGGCTCACGAGTTCTTTGATCTCAGCATGCCAATCATCGCGACGAATTCGTGCATAGGCTGCGCGCACTGCACCTTCCGGACCTTCAAGTAGCTGGAGGTAGATGTCACGTCGGCAAACCAATGCGCCGGTCACATCATCCCGCTTATTACAGCGTCTGGCATCTAGCAAAATGCCTGCCAGTGTCGGCTCATCGAACCCAAACGGCTGTGAGACATAGACGATCTGGATTAGGTTTGTGATGGTTTGGCCCCCTGCGGGATTGAGCAATGCATGAACATGCTTTGTTAGACGCATGATCACATCGCTCCAGATGAAGACCTTACGGCTTCGGCAACGCTGAGTCTCGACTATAGTGAACGAATGGCCACTTTGGAGAAATTCGTTTCAAGATTGAGGCTCTTGCCCTGTAAACTCACAGAGTGGGCTCAAAACTGCCCACCGCCGTACGAAAGACAAAAACCCCTTCGAAATGGCGAACGGCGGAGCCGCTCGCCAAGTTAGGTCAGATGTCTATACGCTCTGAAATGGCAAGAGCATCTATAAGCTCGACGCCCAGATATCGAACGGTACTGTCGATTTTGGTGTGACCCAGCAGCAGTTGGACAGCGCGGAGGTTGCCGGTCTTGCGGTAAATTTCTGCGGCCTTCGTGCGGCGCAATGAATGCGTGCCGTACCCACTCGGCTCTAACCCGATTGCCGTCACCCAATCGCGGACAATTCGACCGTATTGTCGCGTCGAAATGTGCGGGCGGTCGTGGAACCGGCTTGGAAACATGAATTGGCAGGCAAACATCTCCGGTGCTTTGATCCAACTAAGGACAGTTTTGCGTGTATTTTCCGTGAGTTCAAATTGAACGGGTCGTTTTGTCTTGGATTGGATGACGGAAACCCGCTCGCGCACACGGTCATCTTTGACCAGATCTGACACCGCGAGTTTGACGAGATCGCAGCCGCGCAACTTGCTGTCGATAGCGACATTAAACAAAGCCAGATCTCGTGGATTGTTAGCAAGTTCGAGCCGTGCCCGGATTGCCCAGACCTGTTTTGGCAACAAGGGTCGTTTCTGACCGATAATTCGCCCCTTGTTCCAAGCTCTGCGTTTTGGGGTGGTTGCAGGAAGTTGGACTCTTGGCATGATGTGCCCTCCAATCCTCCCTCCGCGCCCATCATCAGCACCGTGCTGACCACGCGATCGTATCAGCAAATGCCAAGGTTCGTTCTTGAGCGTCTACTGAACGTACGGTTTGAACCAATGGCTGCTACTTTGGCTACGTTGCGGCATAGAATGTTTCGCGCATGCAGCGAAAAATCCGGATTCACAGAATGGGCTCCAAGCAGCCCCCCCTCACCCCACCCGCACGACCATCTTCCCGAAGTTCCGCCCCTGCAGCAGATCGACCAATGCCCCGGGCGCGGCTTCCAGCCCTTCGACGACCTGTTCGCGGTACTGGATCAGCCCTTTCTCCAGCCAGTCGGTCATGTCGTGGCGGAACTCCTCCTGCGCCTCACGCGGAAAGCTGTCGAAGATGATGAACCCCTCCATCTTCACCTTCATCCGCAGCAACGTGCCGAGGATCTGCGGCCCCCGGTCCGGCCCGTCCGGCAGACCGGTGAGGTTGTACCACGCCACCATGCCGCAGACCGGAATCCGGGCGAACGGGTTGAGCAGCGGCAGCACCGCATAGAGGACGCGCCCGCCGACATTCTCGAAATAGACGTCGATCCCGTCCGGACAGGCCGCCTTCAGCTGCGCCTCGAAATCATCTGCGCAGTGGTCGATGCAGGCGTCGAAACCCAGGTTGTCCACGACATGCGCGCATTTCTCAGGCCCGCCCGCAACACCGACGACACGGCATCCCTTGATCTTCGCGATCTGGCCCACGGTAGCGCCCACCGGCCCCGACGCGGCGGCGACGACGACCGTTTCACCCGCCTTCGGTTCGCCGATGCGAAGCAATCCCGCATGCGCCGTGTAGCCCGGCATCCCCAGGATCCCCAGCGCCCATGACGGATGCTCCGGCGAGGGCCCGAGGTTCAGGACCTGCGTGCCGTCCGAGACCGCGTAGTCCTGCCATCCGCTGCCGGCCAGCACGTGATCGCCGGGCGCGAAGCCCGCGATATCCGAGGCCACAACCTCGGCCACGACCTGCCCGGTCATCACGCCGCCGATCGCGACCGGTTCGGCGTAGGATTTCGCGTCGTTCATCCGCCCGCGCATGTACGGATCGAGCGACAGCCAGACCGTCCGCAACAGCATCTCTCCCGGCCCCGCCTCGGGCACCGGGCCCTCCTCCATCCGCAAGGTGTCGTCGTCGGGCAACCCCGCGGGCCGTTCGGCCAGAACGATGCGGCGATTGGTCTGCGTATCTTGCGGCATCCTGCCGTCCTCCCGATCCGGAACCTTCATCCGACGCTGATACACCGGGCCGACAAAGGTCAACCGCACCCCGCGGCCCCGATCCGCTTTTCAGTCCAGTTGTGCCCGGCTATAGGTCCAGCCATGGCCATCGCCGTCGAACAGTTCTTCCTCGACCCCTCCCATCGCGGCACGTTGCAGCGCCAGCTTCAGGAGATCGTGACCGGCGGCATCCTGGCTGGCCGCTTTCGCCCCGGCGACCGGATGCCTTCGTCGCGCGGGCTGGCCCGGCATCTGGGGATCAGCCGGATCACCGTCACGCTGGCCTATACCGACCTCGTGGCCAACGACTATCTGACCGCGCGGGGCCGGTCGGGCTATTTCGTCAGCGAGGGTGCCCCCCGTCCCCATAGCTTCCCCGCGCCGGTTCGCACCGAATGCCGCATCGACTGGTCCCGCGCCATCGCCCGACGCTTCCCCGAAAATCCCGACCTGCTGCGCCCTGCCGACTGGCGCCGCTATCGTTATCCGTTCATCTACGGCCAGACCGACGCCCGCCTCTTCGATCACCAGAATTGGCGCAAATGCGCGCTGCAGGCCCTGGGCGCCCGCGACTTTCAGGCCCTGACCGAGGACAGCTACGGCCGCGACGATCCGCAGCTGGTCGAACAGATCATCCGCCATATCCTGCCCCGGCGCGGCATCGTCGCCGATCCGTCCGAAGTGCTGGTCACGCTGGGCGCACAGAACGCGCTCTGGATGTTGGCGCAGACCCTCCTGACCGGGCGCCGGACCGCCGCGATCGAACATCCGTGCTATCCGGCCCTGCGCGAGATTTTGCAGCAGTCGCATTGCGACACGGTCGGGATCGACGTCGACGCCCAGGGCCTGCCGCCCGAAGCGATCCCGCCGGAGACGGACGTGGTGTTCGCCACGCCGTCGCATCATTGTCCGACCTCGGCGACGATGCCCCTAACCCGCCGCCGCGACCTGTTGGACCGGGCGGAGGCCCATGATTTCCTGATCGTCGAGGACGATTACGAATTCGAGCTGGCCTTCGCGGCCACCCCCTCGCCCGCGCTCAAATCGCTCGATCGCGGGGGACGCGTTGCCTATATCGGAAGCTTCGCCAAGTCGCTGTTCCCGGGCCTGCGCCTTGGATACGTCGTGGCCCCCGAGCCGCTCATCCGCGAACTCCGCACGCTGCGCTCGCTGATCGTGCGACACGTTCCTGGCCACATCCAGCGGGCGGTCGCCTATTTTCTGGCGCAGGGCCATTACGACGCCCAGGTCCACAAGATGTCGCGCGCCTACCGCGAGCGGCGCGCCATCGCTGAATTGGCCCTTCAGCAGAACGGCCTGACCGTAGCCGGCACCGGCAGCTTCGGCGGCTCTTCGTTCTGGATGCGTACACCGCCGGGGGTGGTCGCGTCCGACCTGGCCCACCGTCTGCGCGACCGCGACGTGTTGATCGAACCGGCGGGTGCCTTCTTCGGAACCGATCGCCATCCGGGAACGCATTATCGGCTGGCCTATTCCTCCATCGCGGCGAGCGACATTCCCGAAGGCGTCCGCCGTATTGCCGAGGAGGGCGCGGCCCTTGGCGCGCAAGCTGGATAGGACGAAACTGGCCCTAGGACGGCGGCTTGGCTGGCCCTATCGAAGCCTTGACCGAGACCGTAATCTTGCTGCAAGAATGGACCAAATCGAGACCTCGGGTCTCAATTTCTCGACATATCCAGGGGGAGGAACCCATCATGAAGATGACGACCGAGGAAGCCTTCGTCAAAACGCTGCAGGCGCACGGCATCCGCCATGCCTTCGGCATCATCGGCTCGGCCATGATGCCGATCTCCGACATCTTCCCCGCCGCCGGCATCACCTTCTGGGACTGTGCGCACGAAGGGTCTGCCGGGATGATGGCCGACGGCTACACCCGCGCGACGGGCGAGATGTCGATGATGATCGCGCAGAACGGGCCTGGCATCACCAACTTCGTGACCGCGGTCAAGACCGCCTACTGGAACCACACGCCGCTCCTGCTGGTGACGCCCCAGGCCGCCAACAAGACCATCGGCCAGGGCGGCTTCCAGGAAGTCGAGCAGATGAAGCTGTTCGAGGACATGGTCGCCTACCAGGAGGAGGTGCGCGACCCGACCCGCGTGGCCGAGGTTCTGACCCGCGTCATCGCCAAGGCGCACCGGCTGTCCGGCCCCGCCCAGATCAACATCCCCCGCGATTTCTGGACCCAGGTGGTCGATATCGAGATTCCTGAACCCATCGAGTTCGAGGTCTCGCCCGGCGGCGAGAACAGCGTGAAGAAAGCCGCGGAACTCCTTGATACCGCGAAGAACCCGGTCATCCTGAACGGCGCGGGCGTTGTCCTGTCCGAGGGTGGCATCGCGGCGTCGATGGCACTGGCCGAGCGCCTGGATGCGCCCGTCTGCGTGGGCTATCAGCACAACGACGCCTTTCCCGGCTCCCATCCTCTCTTCGCGGGACCGCTGGGCTACAACGGCTCGAAGGCCGGGATGGAGTTGATCAAGGAGGCCGACGTCGTGCTCTGCCTCGGCACCCGGCTCAATCCGTTCTCCACCCTGCCCGGCTATGGCATGGATTACTGGCCGAAGGACGCCAAGATCATTCAGGTCGACATCAACCCCGACCGGATCGGCCTGACCAAGAAGGTGACGGTCGGTATCGTCGGCGACGCGGCCAAGGTCGCGAACGGCATCCTTGCCAATCTCTCCGACACCGCCGGCGATGCCGACCGGAAGGCGCGGAAGGACAAGATCGCCCAGACCAAATCCGCCTGGAAGCAGCAGCTTTCCTCGATGGATCACGAGGACGACGACCCCGGCACCAGCTGGAACCAGCGCGCCCGCGACGCCAAGCCCGACTGGATGTCCCCCCGCATGGCCTGGCGCGCGATCCAGGCGGCGCTGCCGCGCGAGGCGATTATCTCGTCGGACATCGGCAACAACTGCGCCATCGGCAACGCCTATCCCGATTTCGACGAAGGGCGGAAATATCTCGCCCCCGGTCTCTTCGGTCCCTGCGGGTATGGCCTGCCGGCGATCGTCGGCGCCAAGATCGGGCAGCCGGATGTGCCGGTCGTGGGTTTCGCGGGCGACGGCGCCTTCGGCATCGCCGTGAACGAGCTGACGGCAATCGGCCGCGACGAATGGCCCGCCATTACGCAGATCGTTTTTCGCAACTACCAGTGGGGCGCCGAAAAGCGGAACTCGACCCTTTGGTTCGACGACAATTTCGTCGGCACCGAACTCGACACCAAGGTCTCCTATGCCGGCATCGCGCAGGCCTGCGGCCTCGAGGGCGTGCAGGTCAAGACGATGGACGAGCTGACCGAGGCGCTGAACACCGCGATCAAGGATCAGATGCAGAACAACAAGACCACGCTGATCGAAGTCATCCTGAACCAGGAACTGGGCGAACCTTTCCGCCGCGACGCGATGAAGAAGCCCGTTCGGGTTGCGGGCGTGTCGAAAGACGACATGAACGTCGCCGCGGAGTGATCTGTTTTGGTACGATAAACGGGGCGGCGTGATGTCGCCGCTCCGAACCCTGCGGGACCGCGCGCGCGCCGCGCGGCACCACATCGTCCTGCCCGAAGGAACCGACCCACGCGTGGCCGAGGCCGCGGGCCATGCCGTGGCCGAGGGCCTTGCCCGCATCACGCTGCTGGCCCCCACTGGCACCGATGCGCCCGATGGTGTCACCCTGCGCGACCCCGAAACCGCCGATACGGACGCGATGATCGACGCCTATTGCGAGGCCCGCGCACGCCGTCATCCCACGCGCGAGCAGGCAGCGGAGGCGGTCCGCGACCCGCTGACCCACGCCGCTCTGATGATCCGCAGCGGTGCCGCGGACGGCACCATCGGCGGCGCGGTCGCCACAACGTCCGATACCGTGCGCGCCGCGCTCCAGATGATCGGCACCGCGCCCGATGCGCCGCTCGTGTCCAGCTTTTTCCTGATGGTGCTGCCCGACACGCATCCCACCCGCCCCGGCACGCCCCTGATCTTCGCCGATTGCGGCCTCGTCATCGATCCGGACGCGCAGCAGCTTGCGGCCATCGCACGACAATCCGCCGCCTCCGCCCAGGCCCTCCTCGGAACCGCCGCCCGCGTTGCCCTCCTAAGCTTCTCCACCAAGGGCAGCGCGCATCACATGGCGGTCAACAAGGTCACCGACGCGCTCGACCTCCTCTCCGACGCCCCGTTCGACGTCGATGGCGAGTTGCAATTCGACGCGGCCTTCGACCCCGACATCGGTGCGTCCAAGGCGCCGGGCAGCGACGTGGCCGGACGCGCGAACGTTTTGATCTTTCCCGACCTCGACGCCGGCAACATCGGCTACAAGATCGCGCAGCGCATCGGCGGAGCGACCGCCATCGGCCCGGTTTTGCAAGGTCTCGACAGGCCCGCCAACGACCTCAGCCGCGGCTGCACGGCGGAGGACATCCTCGACATGATCGCGGTGACGTCCGCACAGATCGACGCAAGGAAGACCGCGCCATGAACCAGCCCGTCCTGAACCTGTCTCCCAAGGTCGGCGACGAGGTTCGCAAGACGACCTGCTACATGTGCGCCTGCCGCTGCGGCATCGACGTGCATATCAGAAACGGCAAGGTCGCCTATATCGAGGGCAACCGCGACCATCCGGTCAATCGCGGCGTCCTCTGTGCCAAGGGCAGCGCGGGGATCATGCAGCACAATGCCCCATCCTGCCTTCGCGCGCCCATGAAGCGGGCGGGCGAACGCGGCGAGGGCAAATTCGAGGAGATCACCTGGGACGAGGCCTACGACATCGCCGCCTCCTGGCTGAGGCCGATTCGCGAATCCGATCCGTCGAAGCTCGCCTTCTTCACCGGTCGCGACCAGTCGCAGAGTTTCACGTCATGGTGGGCGCAGGCCTTCGGCACGCCGAACTACGCCGCGCATGGCGGCTTTTGCAGCGTCAACATGGCCGCGGGCGGCATCTATACGATGGGCGGCGCGTTCTGGGAATTCGGCCAGCCCGACTGGGACCGCACCAAGCTCTTCATCCTTTTCGGCGTGGCCGAGGATCACGACTCGAACCCGATCAAGATGGGGATCGGCAAGATCAAGGCGAATGGCGCGAAGGTCGTCGGCGTGAACCCGGTGCGCTCCGGCTACAACGCCGTGGCCGACGACTGGTTCGGCATCACGCCGGGCACCGACGGCCTCCTGATCCTGTCGCTGATCCACTGCCTCATCAAGGCTGGCAAGATCGACCTCGAATACCTGCGCGACTTCACCGACGCGCCCGTGCTGATCGACGCCGATCCGGCTTCCGCGACCCACGGCCTCGCCCTCCTCGACGACGACGGGCACAAGCTGGTCTGGTGCCGCGACGAGCAGCGCGCGCGTTGCTACGACGCCGAGACGGTGAACCCCGACCTCGCCGGCAAATGGACCGTCGACGGCATCACGCACCGGACCGTGTTCCAGCACATGGCCGAGAAGTATCTCGACCCCCGTTATGCTCCCGAGGCCGTGGCCGACCGTACCGGCATCCCCGCCGGCCGCATCCGCGCGCTGGCGGCCGAGATCGCGCGCACGGCCTTCGACGAGGCGATCGAGCTGCCGGTCGAATGGACCGATTTCCGCGGTCGCAAGCGGACCAAGATGACGGGCCGGCCCGTCAGCTTCCATTCCATGCGCGGCATCTCCGCCCATGCGAACGGCTTCCAGACCTGTCGCGCCCTCCACGTCCTGCAGATCCTGATCGGAAGCGTCGAGACGCCCGGCGGCTTCCGCTTCAAGCCGCCCTATCCCAAGGCCGCGACCGCCCATCCCAAGCCGCATCGCAAACATCAGGCGAATGCGCCGCTAGACGGCCCGCATCTGGGCTTCGTCCACGGCCCCGAGGATCTGGCCCTCAATCCCGACGGCAGCCCGACCCGCATCGACAAGGCCTTCACCTGGGAAAATCCGATGTCGGCGCATGGCCTGATGCACATGGTCATCTCGAACGCGCATGCGGGCGATCCGTACAGGATCGACACGCTGTTCCTCTACATGGCGAACATGGCGTGGAACTCCTCGATGAACACGTCGGGCACGATGAAGATGCTGTCCGACAAGGATGCGGACGGGAATTACGTCATCCCGCATATCATCTACTCCGACGCCTATTCGTCCGAGATGGTCGCCTATGCCGACCTGATCCTGCCCGACACGACCTATCTGGAGCGGCACGACTGCATCTCGCTCCTCGACCGTCCCATCTGCGAGGCGGAGGCGGCGGCCGACGCCATCCGCTGGCCGGTCGTGGAACCCGACCGCGACGTGCGCGGCTTCCAGACCGCGCTGATCCAGCTTGGTGCCAAGCTCGAACTGCCGGGCTTCGTCAAGGATGACGGCACGCCCAAATTCGCCGATTACGCCGACTACATGGTCAACCACGAACGCCGCCCCGGCATCGGGCCGCTGATGGGCTGGCGCGGCAATGGCGACGAGACGGGGCGCGGGGCGCCGAACCCCGCGCAGCTCGACCGCTATATCGAGAATGGCGGTTTCTGCGTCGAACACATCCCCGAGGAGGCGCAATTCTACAAGCCATGGAACATGGCCTATCAGGATTGGGCCGTCTCACTCGGCCTTTTCGATACGCCGTCGCCCTACATCTTCACCCTCTGGTGCGAACCGCTCCGCAGGTTCCAGCTCGCGGCCGAAGGTCATGGCGACATCCAGCCACCCGACCACCTACGCGACCGGATCAAGGCGACCTTCGACCCCCTGCCGATCTGGCGGGATCCGGCGGCCGATCACGACGGCGACGGTCGCTTCACCATCCACGCGCTGACACAGCGCCCGATGGCGATGTACCATTCCTGGGGCACCCAGAACGCCTGGCTGCGCCAGATCCACGGCCGCAATCCGATGTATCTGCCGACGAAGCTCTGGCGCCAGCATGGCTTCGCCGACGGTGACTGGGCGCGCGTGACCTCCCCCCATGGCGAGATCACGGTGCCGGTCGCGCATATGCCCGCGCTCAATGGCGATACGATCTGGACCTGGAACGCCATCGGCAAACGCCGCGGCGCCTGGGCGCTGCACGACAACGCGCCCGAGACGAACAAGGGGTTCCTGCTGAACCACCTGATCCACGAATTGCTGCCGCCGAAGCGGGACGGGATGCGCTGGTCCAACTCCGACCCGATCACCGGCCAGGCCGCGTGGTTCGACCTGAAGGTCGCCCTCGAGAAGGTCGCGCCGCCCGCCGACCTCGCCTCGAAGCCCGACATGGGACGTCAGAACTCGCCCGTCGGACAGGGGCCGGACGCCCTCGCGTGGGAGGTGAAATGAGTTTGCCGTCGACACGATCTGCGGACCTGACCGTGCGGCCAGTGGCGCCATGCGGGGATCGCCCTTGCACCACCCGCGCAGCCGCCGCCGAACTCTTGCCGCCGGAGGCCCTCCGATGACCGCCCTGCCCCCCGAACCGAAGGTCAAGCTGGGCCTCGTCATCGACCTGGACACCTGCGTCGGCTGTCACGCCTGCGTCACCGCCTGCAAGGGCTGGAACACCCAGAACTACGGCGTACCGCTGTCGGATCAGGACGCCTATGGCGATGCCTCGGGCACGTTCCTGAACCGCATTCACAGCTTTCAGGTCCAGCCCGATCAGGGGTCCAGTCAGACGGTTCATTTCCCGAAATCCTGCCTGCATTGCGACGACGCGCCCTGCGTTACCGTTTGCCCGACCGGCGCCAGCTACAAGCGCGCCGAGGACGGGATCGTGCTCGTCAACGAAGACGCCTGCATGGGCTGCGGTCTCTGCGCCTGGGCCTGTCCCTACGGCGCGCGCGAGGTCGACATGGCGGCGGGCGTGATGAAGAAATGCACCCTCTGCATCGACCGGATCTACAATGAGAACCTGCCGGAGGTGGACCGCCAGCCTGCCTGCGTCCGCACCTGTCCGGCGGGCGCCCGCCACTTCGGCGACCTGGCCGACCCGGACAGCGACGTCAGCCGCCTGGTCGCCGAACGCGGCGGCGTGGACCTGATGCCGGAACAGGGGACACGGCCGGTCAACCAATACCTTCCGCCCCGCCCCAAGGACACGATCCAGCCCGTGATGGCCGGCGAGGAGGACATTCTCGCCCCCTTCCTCGCCCCCGTCGACGAGATGCCGACGGGCTTCCTCGGCTGGCTCGACCGCGCGTTGGAGAAGCTCTGACATGCATCCCGCCCCCTCCGTCATCATCTTCTCGACCCTCTCGGGCGCGGGCTTCGGCCTCCTGTTCTTTCTCGGCCTGGGTTTCCCGGTCGTGGTTGGCTGGGTCGCCTTCGTCTTCTACCTGATCGCCTACCTTCTCGCCGTGGGCGGCCTGCTCTCGGCGGTCTTCCACTTGAAGAACAAGAAGAACGCCTGGCGCAGCTACAGCCAGTGGCGCACGTCGTGGCTGTCCCGCGAAGGCTGGGCGGCGGTCGCGGCGCTTGTCGTCATGGGGCTCTATGCCTTCCTGCAAGTGTTCTTCGCCGTCACGATCCCGCCCCTCGGTTGGCTCGGCGCCGCGCTGTCGCTGGCGACCGTCTTTACCACCTCGATGATCTACGCCCAGCTCCGCGCCGTGCCGCGCTGGAACCAGCCGGCCACGCCCGCCGTCTTCCTGACCGCGTCGCTCGCCGCCGGCGCGCTCCTGTCGGCCAACGTCACGCTGGCGATCGTCCTTTTGATCCTGCTCGGTCTCGTTGTGGGTTTCCACTGGTGGAAGGGGGACCGTCGCTTCGCCGAAGCCGGCTCCACCATCGAGAGCGCGACCCGCCTGAACGGCCGTGTCGCCCTTTGGGAGAAGCCCCATACCGGCGAGAACTACCTGACCCGCGAGATGGTGTATCAGATCGCCCGCAAGCATGCCGTGAAGCTGCGCGTCATTGCGATGCTGCTGATGGTCGTGATCCCGGTCATAGCGCTCCTGATCTTCGGGCCGCATCACGTGCCCGCCGCGATCGCCGTCCTGTCGCATCTGGCGGGCATCGCCGTGCAACGCTGGCTTTTCTTCGCCGAGGCGGAGCATGTCGTCGGCCTGTACTACGGCGCGCATGGCAACGTCCTGGCCAACAGCGCCGAGCGGACCCCGGGCTAGGGGTAGAGGTCGCCGAACTTGCCCTCCAGATAGTCCAGAAACGGCCCTTCCGACGGCGCCGCGCCGGTCGCGTGTTCCACCGTCTCGAAAGGGGTCCGAAGTGCGCCGAAACGTTGCAGCCGCTCCCGCATCCAGCCCGTCGCGGGCGACGGATCACCATTGGCCAGCGACGTGTCCAGATCGGTCAAATCGACGCGCGCGGCCTGCATCAGGCAGCCGGCGAACAGGTTGCCGAGAGAGTAGGTCGGGAAGTACCCCATCAGACCTACGGACCAGTGCACGTCCTGCAGGAACCCGTTCGACGGCCGGTCGACCGCGATCCCGAAATCGGATTGGAACCGGTCGTTCCAGGCGCTTTCGATCTCCGTCACGGGCAGATCGCCCCGGATCATCGCGCGTTCCAGATCGAAGCGCACCATGACGTGCAGGTTGTAATGCAGCTCGTCGGCCTCGGTCCGGATATAGCCGGAGCGGACGGCGTTGACGGCGCGATAGAAGTCACGCTCCGACGCCACGCCGATTTCGCCGAACGCATCCCGCATCCGGCCATAGAGCCAGCCGCAATAGGCCTCCGACCGGCCCATCTGGTTCTCGTAGCTGCGCGACTGGCTTTCATGCACGCCCATCGACACGCCGCGCCCGATCGGGGTCAGCAGGTGCTCGGGTGCGACGCCCTGTTCGTAGCAGGCATGCCCGACCTCGTGGATCGTGGAATAGAGGCAGTTGAACGGATCGCCCTCGTCCACCCGTGTCGTGATCCGCACGTCGAGGCCGGAGCCCGAGCTGAACGGATGCACCGCCATGTCGATGCGCCCGCGTTGAAAATCGTAGCCGAATGCGCCGGCCACGTCGGCGGCGAGGGCCAATTGCGCGTCCTTCGGGAAGTGCCCCGACAGGCGCGGCGCGGGTTCGGACGCGAGGGCGCGCTCGCGCAACGCGATCAGGCGCGGACACATCGCGTCGAACATCGCCGCCATCGCGTCGGACGACCCGCCCGGCTCGTAATCCTGCATCAGCGCGTCATAAGGGTCGCCCCCGTCGGCCAGGGCCGCGCCCTCCTCCCGCCGCAGACGCAGTACCTCGGCCAGCACGGGCAAAAACGCCGTCGCGTCGTCATTGGCCCGCGCCGTGGCCCATTGCCCTTGTGCCAGAGACGTCACGCGCGCGATCTCGGCCGCCAGCCGCGCGGGCACCTTGCGGTTGCGGTCGTAGCTGCGCCGAAGCTCCCGAAGGTTGGCATCGGCCACGGCGTCGGGGGCATGCGCCTCCTCCAGCCAATCGCCCAGGCGGGGATCGGTGCGGCGGGCGTGCAGCACCTCCTCCAGCGCGGCCATCTCCTCGGCCCGTTGGGGCGCGGCGCCGCGCGGCATGATCGTCTCCTGGTCCCAGCCGGTGCGGCCGGCAACGGCCGAGAGGGCCTCGGTGGTGCGCTGGAAGGACATCAGATCATCGTAGGCGGGCATGGATCAGGTCCTGACGGATTGGGGAAGCGGGTACTTGGCGCGGTGGCGGGCGCGCACGGCCAGACAGATCAGGACGACCGCCCCGAACTGGTGCAGGATCGCGAGATACCAGGGCGAGGAGTGCATCACCGTCACGATGCCCAGCACCATCTGGAGGATCGCCATGTGCATCACGCCGGCAAAGGCCGCGGTCGTCTTCCGGTTGGCGGACCGTCGGGCGACCCACCAGACCGCGACGATCGCCGCGAACAGCAGATAGCCCCAGATGCGGTGGAAGAACTGCACCGTGCCGTCATTTTCGAACAGGTTGCGCCACCAGGGGTCGAGCGCCCACATCCCCGGCGGCGTGAAGCCCCCGGCCATCAGCGGCCAGTCGATATAGTTGCGGCCCGCGTCGATCCCGGCGACGAGCGCGCCGAGGAGGATCTGAACGAAGGTCAGCCCGATCAGCCAACCGCCAAGGGTCGTCAGCCGCGGCTCCGCCAGACGCCGCGCTTGCAAGAGCGCCGATTGCGGCCGCGACATCGAGAGCATGAACCACGCGATCAGCGACAGGATCACGAAGGCCAGACCCAGATGCGTTGCCAGGCGGTAGGACGCGACGTCGAGCATTGTGCCGGTCAGCCCCGAAGCCACCATCCACCAGCCGATCGCCCCCTGAAGCCCGCCCAGAACCCCGAGCGCCAGCAGGCGGCCGGTCCAGCCCGGCGGGATGTTCCGCGTCAGGAGCAGGCCGAGGAAGCCGATCGCCCAGACGAGGCCGATCACCCGGCCAAGCTGTCGGTGGCCCCATTCCCACCAGTAGATCGCCTGGAACTCCGACAGGCTCATGCCGCGGTTCTGCAACTGGTATTCGGGGATCGCGCGATAGAGGTCGAACTCGGCCTGCCAATCGGCCGCCGACAGGGGCGGAAGCGCGCCGGTGACGGGGCGCCATTCGGTGATGGCGAGCCCGCTGTCGGTCAGCCGCGTCAGGCCGCCGACGGCGATCATGACGATCATGAGCGCGAACAGGATGCCCAGCCAGATCCGAACCAGCGGCCGCGATCCGCGTCGCACCGCGTCGATCGTGCCGGCCCGCGCGGCGGGGCGCTCGGCCGTGGCCATATCCTGGAAAATGGGGCGTTTTGCCATGTCGCGTCCTCTCGTCCTCGGGGTCGACCTAGGGGGTCACCCGCGCTCCTTCCACCGCACCATCTGTCGCATCATGCCGTGGAACGTCTGCACATCGGCGCGGGTCAGCGGCATCCGGCTCCAGAGATTGCGCAGGTGCAGCTTCATCGCCGCCGCCTTGCCATCCGGAAAGAAGAACCCGGCCTGATCCAGCCGTTCCTCGAAATGCGCCGCCAGGGCCGACATCTCCGCCTGATTGGCCCAGTCGGTGCCGGCGAGTTCGGTTTCGGTCGGCGCCGGCGCATCCGTCGCCCGCCGCCATTCGTACCCCATCAACAGCACGCATTGCGCAAGGTTGAGCGAGGCAAAGGCCGGGTTCGTCGGCACGCTGACGATGGCATTGGCCGAGGCGATATCGTCATTCTCCAGCCCCGTCCGCTCGGGCCCGAACAGGATCGCGACCTTCTCGCCCCGCGCGCCACGGTCACGCGCCTCGGCCATCGCGGCCTCGGGCGCATAGACCGGCTTCGTCAGGTCGCGGTCGCGGGCAGTCGTGGCAAAAACCATCGTACAGTCGGCCACCGCGTCGGCCGTCGTCTCGGTCAGCCGCGCCGCGTCCAGCACGCGCCCCGCCCCGCTGGCCAGGGCCACGGCGCGTTCGTTCGGCCAGCCGTCGCGCGGGGCCACGACGCGCATCCCCTCCAGCCCGAAATTCAGCATCGACCGGGCGGATGCGCCGATGTTCTCGCCCATCTGCGGGCGCACCAGGACGAAGGCGGGGGGCGTGATCTCCATGCTCCGCGCCCTACCCCGCTGGCGCTTGCGGTGCAATCGTCCGCCCGCTAGTCCCATGCGGCAGACGAAGGGGACGACCATGGACGACGCACCGCAGCTCTACCTCGTGACCCCGCCCGAGATCGATGCCGGGTTCGCCGATCGCCTGGCCGCTGTCCTGGACGCGCATCCGGTCGCCTGCATCCGCCTCGACCTCGCCACACGGGACGCGGACCGGGTGACGCGCGCCGCCGATCTTTGTCGCGAGGTGGCGCATCGCTTCGACGTGCCGCTGGTGGTGACGGACCACGTGGCGCTCGTCGATCCGCTGGGCCTCGACGGCGTGCATCTGACCGACCCGCGATCGGTGCGCAAGCTGCGCGCCGATTGGGGGCCGGACCCGATCATCGGGGCGTTCTGCGGAACGTCGCGGCATGAGGGCATGGCCGCCGGCGAGGCCGGGGCCGACTACGTCGCGTTCGGGCCCGCCGGCGCGACACCGCTGGGCATGGGCGACCGAGCCGCGCCGGACCTGTTCGCCTGGTGGTCCGAAATGATCGAGCTGCCCGTCGTGGCCGAAGGCGCGCTCGACGCCGCGACGATCGCGGCCCTGGCCCAGGCGACCGATTTCATCGCCTTGGGCGAGGAGATCTGGCGGGCGGACGACCCCGTGGCGTGCTTGTCGGAACTGACCGCCGCCTTTCGCTGACGGTCAGCGCGGCGGCGCGTCCACCGACAGTCGCCCGCTGGCGCGCAGCCCGGCGCGCACCGCCGCCTCCGCCGCGCGCGCCAGGGATTTCCGGTCGGAATAGTCCGCCAGTTGCAGCGGGGTGTGATAGATCAGTTCAACCGTCCCGTGCCGCGGCCAGGCCAGCATCCGAAGCAGATGCGCGCCGAACCCGTGATCCCCCCACCAGCCATAGAACGTCGCAGGCGCGCCTTCGGGCGCGTGATAGGCCAGCGTGACCGGCTGCACCCGCATGGCCGGCAGGTCGGCCGAGAAGAACGCGGCGAAAAGCGTGGTCTTGAACGGCAGGACGCGGATGCCGTCGGTGCTGGTGCCTTCGGGGAAGAACATCAGGCGGTGGCCGGCCTTCAACCGCGCCTCGAACATCTCGGTCTGGCTGCGCGCTTCGCGCCTGTCCCGGCGGATGAAGATCGTCCCCGTTGCCCGTGCGAGCCAGCCGATCCCAGGCCAGTCGGCGACCTCGGACTTGGAGACGAAATAGATCCGCTCCGACGCGTTCAGCGTGAATATGTCCAGCCACGATGCGTGATTCGCGACCGTGGCACCCGTGCCGCGCATCGGCGCACCGCGTACATCGCGTCGAAGACCGAGTATGGCCAGCGCGGCCCGGCAGACGGCCTGCGTGATCCAGGGCGTGAACGGTCGCCGCAGCCCGTAGACGGGCCGCTCGATCAGGCGCAGCGCCAGAAGGACCAGTAGGCCGCCAAATACGACAGTCGCCATCGGCACCCCGCGACGGGCGACGCGCAACCGGTCGCGCCAGGTCAGCGGCCGGGGCGGCGGCTGGGGCACACCGTCCCAGATCATCGGCCGTGGCCGCCCGCCACGCGGTCGGCGATGGCGGGCATGCGGACATGATCCATGTCCAGGATCATGCAGACATCGACGGTGTTGAACCCACGGTCCAGATAGGCCCCTTCGCCCACATGCGCGCCCGCCCGCAGATAGGTCTTGATCAGCGACGGCACGCCACGCATCGCGCCCGTGGGCGCCGGACCCGCGATGTCGATCGCGTTCGGCCCGACGGCGCGCGGCCGGATGGCCTCGGGGGCCAGGGCCTCCTGCCTCAACCGGCGCAGGGCCGGCAGGTGGCGGTCGGCATCCGCGCCGGGAAAGGACGCGGTTCCCACAAGGATCTCGGCCCCCCGCCGGCGCATCTCGCGCAGCAGGCCCGCGAAAAGCGCAACCGCCGCCGGTCCGCCGCGATAGTCTGGGTTCAGGCAGGCCCGCCCCGCCTCGGCCACGATGCGGCCGGTGGCCATGACGCGGCTCAGGTCGAATTCCCGCGCGGTATAGGCGGCGCCGATCCCGATGCGCAGGGTCGCGACGACATCCGCCTCGGGCCGGGTCCTGTCGCGCAGGAGCAGATGGTCGCAATCGGCATCGAAGGCGTCCCCCTCCAGCCCGTCGAGACCGGGCGACGCACCCATTTCGTGGACGAAGACGCGATGCCGCAGGGCGCGGGCGGCGACCACGTCTTCGGACGCGCGCGACGTTGTCAGGACGAGATCCGACGGCATGGCCGCTGCCTTAGGCGGTGGCACGTCGCCGCGCAAGCATCGGCGATCCGGTGTTCGGCTTGAACGTTGGTAACGCTTCTTTAACCATGTCAGTGCCATGTCCGGGTTGGGACCCACCTAGCCGAACTGAGGAACCAGCGAGATGCGCCTGCCGTCGATCACCTGTTTGCCCGCATTCTCGAAATTGACGGTGACCCGTGCGCCGATCACGGACTGCACCTGCCCCAGCCCCCAGTCGGGCGCGTCGGGATGCCGGACCAGCATGCCGGGTTCGAGGATCGAAATCGGATCTTGCATGGATCGGCCTTCCTGATGGGCAGCACCGCACAGTCTAGCGCCACGACGCCGGAGGACGAGCCCGATCTCATCGCGCTCCTCGGATCCCGGCTTTGTCATGATCTGGTCAGCCCGATCGGCGCCATCGGCAACGGCCTGGAACTGTTGGAACTGTCGGGCGGCGGCAAGGACGAGATGGCGCTGATCCGCGCCTCGCTCGACGCGGCACTGGCGCGGATCCGGTTCTTTCGCCTCACCTTCGGTGCGGCGCGCACGGATGCGGTCGTCTCGGCCCGCGAGATCCGGGAAATCCTCAACGACATGTATGCCGAGACGCGGACCAAGATCCTCTGGCGGGACGAGGAATCGCGGCCCCGCGACGAAATCCGGATCGCCTGCCTGGCGCTGAACTGCGTGGAGGTCGCCACGCCCTGGGGTGCCACGGTCGAGGTCATCCGCAACGAGGCGGCATGGGTCGTCCATGTCGATGCCAAACGGCTGAAGATCGACGCGCCGCTTTGGCAGAGCCTCGGCCGCGGAGATCTGCCGGCCGACCTGAAGGGGTCGGAAGTTCAGTTCGGCATCCTGGCCCGCGAAAGCCGTCGTTCGCGCCGCCCCGTCTCGGTCAGCGCGGACGAAACCCATCTGAGCCTGATCGTCTAGACAGCCGACAGGCCGCATCGGAACCGCGCGGCGTTGGACACGTAGGCCCTTGCCGACTGAATCAGCGCCGCGCGCGCGGCGGCGTCGAGTTCGCGCACGACTTTGCCCGGCGCGCCCATTACGAGGCTTCCATCGGGGATCTGCTTTCCTTCGGTGACAAGGGCCCCCGCGCCAATCAGACATCCCGCGCCGATCACGGCGCCGTTCAGCACCGTCGCGCCCATCCCGATCAAGGTTCCGTCGCCGATGACGCAGCCGTGCAGCATTGCCTTGTGGCCGATCGTGCAGTCGGCCCCGATCGTCAGCGGAAACCCCATGTCGGTGTGCAGGACGCAGTTCTCCTGGATGTTGGACCCGGACCTGACGGTGATCCGCTCGTTGTCGCCGCGCAGGGTCGCGCCGAACCAGACGCCGGCCTTCGCCGCCAACGTGACGGCGCCGATGACATTGGCGTCATGCGCGACCCAGGCATCGCCCGCGATGTCGGGGCGGATGCCGTCGAGCTCAAAGATCATCGTCTTCCCTCCGTCGAAACTCCTCGTTCAGGCCACGGGCGAATTCCGTGAGCCAGGGCTGGCGATCACGGCGGAGCCGTTCCGCCGTCAGGATGGTGCGCAACCGCGTCTCGCACGTGTCCATATCGTCGTTCACCAGGACGTAGTCGTATTCCGCCCAATGGCTGATCTCCGCCTCGGATTTGGCCATCCGGCCGGCGATCACGTCGGGCGCGTCTTGTCCGCGTTCGCGCAGGCGGCGTTCCAGCTCCCGGATGGACGGGGGCAGGATGAAGATCGAGACGACATCGCGTCCCAGCGACGAGTTGCGGATCTGCTGACCGCCCTGCCAGTCGATGTCGAAGATGACGTCGCGTCCGTCGGACAGCGCCTGTTCGACCGGTGCGCGGGGGCTTCCGTAATGGTTGCCGAAGACCTCGGCATGTTCCAGCATCGCGCCGTCGATAATCCAGCGCCCGAACGTATCGCGGTCGGTGAAGTAGTAATCCCTCCCCTCCACCTCGCCCGGGCGGGGCGCGCGCGTGGTGGCCGAGACCGAGAAGGACAGCGTCGGATCCCATTGCATCAGCCGCCGCGCCATCGTCGACTTGCCGGCGCCCGAGGGGCTGGACAGGATGATGGCCAGCCCGCGGCGCCCGCCTTGCTGCAACTCGTCGGGTGTCATGGTCATTCCACGTTCTGAACCTGCTCGCGCAGGCGGTCGATCTCTGACTTCAAGTCCAGCCCGATCGTCGTCATCTCGGCCATGTTCGCCTTGGAGCACAGCGTATTCGCCTCCCGGTTGAACTCCTGCGTCAGAAAGTCGAGCCGCCGTCCGACGGGTCCCTCCGCCGCCAGCAGGTCGCGGGCGGCGGCGACGTGGACCGACAGCCGGTCCAGTTCCTCGGTCAGATCGGCCTTGATGGCCAGCGTCGCGACGTCCTGCCGGACGCGGGCCTCGTCGAGCCCCTGATCGACGATGCGGGCCATCGCGGCCCGGAACGTCTCGGCGATGTGGTCGCCCCGCGCTCCGGCCAGTTTGACCGCGTCGGCCGTCAGCGCCGCGATGCGATCGAGTTGGCCGTCCAGCACGCCGCGCAGCGCCTTGCCCTCGCGACGCCGGTCCGCGTCGAAGGCGGCGGTCAGTTCGGCAAGATCGCGCTGCGCGTCTTCAAGGGTGGGTCGGCGGCTTGCATCACGCATTTCGAACACGCCGCGAAGAGCCAGGATGTTGGCTGCCGCATCGGACGCAAGCGGCAGCCCCCGCGCTTCGGACATGGCGCGCACCTCGGCCAGGGCCGCGATGGCCGCATCCAGCGCCGCGGGGTCGAGGGTCGGCACGGGTTCCGCCTCCGCCTCACCGGTTCGAAGCGAGAGCGTGACACTGCCGCGCGCGGCGACCTTGGCAATCGCGGCGCGCGCCGCGGGCTCCAGCCCCGGCAGGTCCGGCAGGCGCAGGCGGATATCCAGCCCCCGCGCATTGACCGACCTGAGTTCCCACCGTCGCCCGTCGCGATCGAGCGCCGCATATCCCGTCATCGATTTCATGCCTTGGCCTAGCCGTCACATCGGCGTCCGGCAAGCCCGCCGAAATACGTTAACCAATCGGAAAGGAATTGGGCGCAATTTGAACCGGCTTGCCCCTATTCTGGCCCGACCCGCGTATGCGGTCACAGGGAGGAGACCGGCATGGCCGATCTGAATGGCATCGACGGCGGACATGGAATGCGTTGCCCGATCCAGTCGCGCGCGCGGCGATACTGGTCGTCTCTGCGTGTGGACGGTACATTGCCGCGCCGCTCTGCGCTCGATCCGGCGAGGATGGGTCCGCTCATGGGGCATGCGCTGGTTCTGGACCGGCTGCGCCACGGCACCGTCCGGGTACGCCTGGGCGGATGGGTGGCGCAGGACCTGATGGGCATGGATGTCCGCGGCCTTCCTGTCCGCGCATTCTTCGACACCACCGACCGGACGCGCGCCGAAACTCTGATGGAAGATGTCTTCGACCGCCCCTCGATCCTGGAAATGGACCTGATCTCGGACGATGCGGCGCCGCTGCTGACGGCATCGATGACGGTCCTGCCGCTGCTGGACGTGGCGGGCCTGCCGACAAAGGCGCTCGCCATCATCGTGCCCGATCGGTTCGGCACGACCGCGCCGCGACGTTTCGGCATCACGAAGGCGACGATGACGCCGCTTGCCGGGGCCGCCCGCGCGCCCGGTCCAGGCCACCCGCTGCGACGCGTGACGGACCGGCCAGCGACCGCCGAACCGGCACTGGGCTTCGCCGAAGCCGTAACGCCGTTCAGGGGACGCGGAACACTGGTCCCCTACCTGCGGGTCGTCAAATAGGCAGTGCCAGGCGACCGCCCCTGCTCAGGATGCCACGCGGCGGCGTTCTTCCCGCAAGCCCGAAAGCTCCTCGGCCACGAGGAAAGCCAATTCCAGCGATTGCGAGGCGTTGAGGCGCGGATCGCAGGCGGTGTGATACCGATCCGACAGATCCTCGTCCGTCACGGCGCGAACGCCGCCGGTGCATTCGGTCACGTCCTGGCCCGTCATCTCGAAATGCACGCCGCCCGGCACCGTGCCCTCGGCCCGGTGGATGGCGAAGAATTCCTGCACCTCACGCAGCACCGACTCGAACGGCCGGGTCTTGTAGCCGGTGGACGACTTGATCGTGTTGCCGTGCATCGCATCGCAGGTCCAGACGACGTTTGCCCCCATCTCCTCGACCGTGCGGATCAGGCGCGGCAGGTGGTCGCCCACCTTGCCCGCGCCGAAACGCGCGATCAGGGTCAGGCGTCCCATGTCGTTCTCGGGGTTCAGCTTCTCGATCAGGACCTTCAGGTCCTCCTCGCTGGTCGTCGGGCCGCATTTCAGGCCGATGGGGTTCAACACACCGCGCGCGAACTCCACATGCGCGCCGTCGGGCTGACGCGTGCGGTCGCCGATCCAGATCATGTGACCCGATCCGGCCAGCCACTTGCCGGTCAGGCTGTCCTGACGGCACAGCGCCTCCTCGTATTCCAGCAACAGCGCCTCGTGCGAGGTATAGAAATCCACCGTCGCCAGTTCGCCGTTCGTGTCCGAGGTCAGGCCCGCGGCCGTCATGAAGTCCAGCGTGTCCTGGATGCGGTTCGCCATGTCACGGTACTGCGTGGCCCGCTCGCCCTCGGCGAAGCCCAGCGTCCACTGATGCACCTGGTGGACATCGGCGAAACCACCCTTGGAAAAGGCGCGCAGCAGGTTCAGCGTCGCGGCTGCCTGGGTATAGGCCTCCAGCATCTTGGCGGGTGCCGGAATGCGCGCGGCCTCGGTGAAGTCCAGCTCGTTGATGATGTCACCGCGGTAGCTGGGCAACTCCACCCCGTCCTTCACCTCGGTCGGCGCGGAGCGGGGCTTGGCAAACTGTCCCGCCATGCGGCCGACCTTGATGACCGGGACCTTGGCACCGAAGGTCAGGACCATGGCCATCTGCAACATGACCTTGAACGTGTCGCGGATCGTGTCGGCGGAAAACTCGGCAAAGCTCTCGGCGCAGTCGCCGCCCTGCAACAGGAACGCCTCGCCGCGTCCGGCGGCGGCCAGCTCGGCCCGCAGGGTGCGCGCCTCGCCCGCGAATACCAGCGGGGGATACTTGCGTAGCCGTGTCTCGACCCCCTGCAGGGCATCCGCGTCCAGATAATCGGGCATCTGAACCCGGGGTTTCGCTCTCCAGTCCGATTTCGTCCACGCCATGTCAGGTCTTCCTTCAACCAGTCGCCCACCCGCGCCTAGCGCATTCGCCGCCCGGTCGCAAATGGCACAGTGGGTTGATCCGCGCCCCGGATTGCGCTTTGCCGAGGTGACGGGGCGTGCGAGGTCCGCCCGATCTGGGAAAGGGGGAATCGCGATGAATGACAAGGCGCTGCCCGAGCCGCCGCGGGCGGTCAAGGTCGCGGCCCCCGACAAGCCGCACCACTTCGTCTTCGTCCTGCTCGACCGGTTCACGCTGATGTGTTTCGCCAGCGCGCTGGACGCGCTGCGGCTGGCGAACCGGGTCGCGGGGACGTCGCTCTATTCCTGGACGCTGCTGGGCGAGGATGGCGAGTTGGTCACCTGCTCGGCCGGCACGGGCATCCGCCTGGACGGACCCCTGCGGGAGATCGGACGCGACGACACCGTCCTCGTGGTGGGCGGCACCGATGTCGCGCGCGCCACGACGCAGAAGGTGCGATCCTGGCTGCGACGCGAGGCCCGGAAGGGCGTGATGATGGGCGGGTTATGCACGGCCGCCTGGACCCTGGCGGCGAGCGGGCTCCTCGATGGCAAACGGGCCACCATCCACTGGGAGAACCACGACGGCTTCGCCGAGGAGTTCCCCGAGATCGAGCTGACCAAGTCGATCTTCTCCATCGACGGCAAGCGCGTCACGACCGCCGGCGGGACCGCATCGGTCGACCTGATGCTGCACCTGATCGCGCGCGATTTCGGCGAGGACCTGGCGGCCCTCGTCGCGGACCAGCTGATCTATTCCGCGATCCGGACGGATCAGGACACGCAGCGCCTGTCCATCCCCACGCGCATCGGCGTCCGGCATCCGCGACTTGCGCGCGTCATCCGCGAGATGGAGCACGCCATCGAAGACCCTGTCAGCCCCGCCACCCTCGCCGCCGAGGTGGGCATGTCGACGCGGCAGCTGGAACGGCTGTTTCGACGCTACCTCGACCGCAGCCCCAAGCGGTACTACATGGAATTGCGACTGGCCAAGGCGCGCAACCTGCTGATGCAGACGGACATGTCCATCATCAACGTGGCGCTGGCTTGCGGGTTCACGTCACCGTCGCACTTCTCGAAATGCTATCGCGCGCATTACGGCACGACCCCCTACCGCGAACGCGGCACGCATGCCTGAACGCGGGCGGCCCGCCCGCCGCGTCGGCCGCGCCTGGCGGTCTGGCCCAACCCCTCGCGCAGGACATCGGTCATCGGATGGTCGGGCCGCCCGGCCAGAAGGCGCGGGATGATCTCCTGCGGGTCGCCCTGCACGCTCAGCGCCCAGTCCAGGAAGACGGACCGGCATTCGGCCTTGTCGATCCCCTCGATCCGGTAGGCATCCGCGATCAGCGCCTTGGGATCGTCGGGCCCGCTTCCATCTTTCGGCATCGTGGTCCTCCGCGCCGCGTCCAGCTCCCAGCTAGCCCTCCGCCCGGGCCCGGTCCAGTGCCGCGGATATCAATTCGGCCGCCCGTTCGGCCGCGGCATCGCAGGCCGCCGCCACGGCCTCGACATCATCGCGACCCAACGTGCGGGCCAGGAACTCCGATCCGCCGGCGCCGAGCTGTCCGGGCGGATCGGCATCGGTAATCAGGCGCAGAACCTGCTGCACATCCGACATCAGGCGATGCGCTTCGGACAGTTCGGCCCTGGTCTCCGCGAGCAACCATCCGGACGCGTCCAGATGTTCGGCCGCGCCGCGCATGACGCAGCACCCGATCAGGGCGTGGGCCTGCGCGGCCAGTTCGATGTCCTGCATCCGCCCTGGACCCGATTTGACCGACAGCCCCCCGCCCCTGCGGCCGGCCTCCAGCAACCGGCGCCGCATCTCCGAAAGCGCCGCGAGGACGGCCGCGCGGTCGAACCGGCTCCGGCCGATCACGTCTGTGCGGACGGCTTCGGCCTTGGCACACAGGTCCGCATCCCCCACCAGGGGACGCGCGCGGGTCAAGGCCATGTGTTCCCAGACCCAAGCATCTTCGGCCTGATAGCGCGCGAAACCGGTCAAGGGTGTGGCTACCGGCCCCTGCTTGCCCGACGGGCGCAGCCGCATATCGACTTCATACAGGCGCCCGGCCCCGGTCCGCGCCGAAAGCGCGGTGATCAGGACTTGCGTGAACCGTGCGGCCCATTGTGCCGCACCCAGGCTGCGCCGCCCGTCCGAAACGGCCCCCTCGGCGGCGCCATCATGCAGGATCACGAGGTCGAGATCGGACCGCGCCGTCAGCCGACCGACGCCCAGCGATCCCATGCCCAACCCGGCAAGGACAAGATCGGGGACCCGCCCGTATCGCCGCTCCGTCTCCGCCTCGGCCAGCGTCCAGGCGCGCTTGAGCGTGGCTTCCGCCAGGGCGCCATAGGCTAGGCCCGCCTCGTTCGGGGTCACGAGCCCCCGCAACAGATGGACGCCGATCCTGAAATGCGCCTCCCGATGCCAAAGGCGCAGTTCCTCCAGACCGTCCTCGAAATCGCCATCGGTCTCGGGCGGGGTCCAGCGCGACGGCAGGGCGGCCAGAAAGGACCCGTCGATTACCGCGTCCAGCACACCCGCATTCGCCGAAAGGTGCCGCGCCAGATCGGGCGCGGTGGCGCAGATGTCCGCCAGAAGGGCCACCAGACGCGGGTTCGCCTCGAAAAGGGACAGGATCTGGACGCCGGCCGGAAGCCCGCGCAGAAATGCGTCGAAGGCGGCCAGCGCCTCGGGCGGGCGGGACGATTTGGCCAGCGCGTCGATCAGGCCGCCGCGAAGCCGGCCAAGGATGGCGCGCGCCCGATCGGACCGGAGCGCCGGATAGGTCATCCAACGCTCGGTGATGGCATCCGCACCTTCGATCGTCTCGCCGCCATCCGCCGCGTCGGGATGGGCAAGCGATGGATCCGTGATCGCGGATACGGCATCCAGCCGCGCGCGCAGGTCGCTGGCGAAGGCCGCCGCGTCCGCCCCCCCCATGAAACAGGCAATCCGCCGGAGCCCTTCGGCCTCCCTCGGCAGTCGATGCGTCTGCGCGTCCTGCACCATCTGGATCCGATGCTCGATCGACCGGAAATGGCGATAGTTGTCTTGCAGCACGTCGCGATCGGCGGGCTCGACCCACCCTGCGTCGGTCAGCCGGTCCAGACCTTCAAGCGTCCCGCGTACGCGCAGCGACCGATCGCGACCGCCGGCAATGATCTGCTGCGTCTGGGTCAGGAACTCGATCTCGCGGATGCCGCCCGGCCCGAGCTTCATGTCGTATCCCGGCAACTCGGGCTTGCCGGCGAGGCCCTTGTGATCCCGGATTCGGCGTCGCATGTCGAACGCCTCCTCCACCACGGCGAAATCTAGATGGCGCCGCCAGACGAAGGGTTTGAGGCGGGCCAGGAACCCCTCGCCCGCGGCTATGGCGCCGGCGGCCGGCCGGGCCTTGATCCAGGCGGCCCGCTCCCACGTCCGTCCCATCGCCTCGTAGTAACGCTCCGCCGCCTCCATCGACAGGACGATCGGTGTGGAGCCAGGGTCTGGACGCAGTCGAAGGTCGGTGCGGAAGACGTAGCCTTCGGCCGTGATGTCGGACATTCGCGCCATGGCAAGCCGGGCCACCTTCAACAGGATGGCCCGCGCGGTGCCGTAGTCGGCCGGGTCATAGCGGCTTTCGTCGAACAGCAGGATCAGGTCGATATCGCTGGAATAGTTCAACTCGAACGCGCCCATCTTGCCCATCGCGAAGGCCACCAGCCCGCCATCGCCGGACACCGGCCCACGGGCGTGCCGCGACAGGGCGTAGGTGAGCGAAGCCTGCAGGGCCGCGTCGGCGAACCGGGTCCATGCGGCGGTCGCGTCCATCACCGGCCAGACGCCCCCAAGCTCCGCCAGCGCGACGAGGATTGCCGCCCGTCGCTTGGCCTGGCGCAGCGGCGCCATCGGGTCCCCCTCGATCCGGGACATGTCGGACAGAAGGCGGTCCAGGGTCGCGACCGGGTCCGCGTCCCAGATCTCCGCCAGCCAGTCACGCTCCCGCTCCATAGCGCGCGCCAGGAACGGGCTGCACCCGGCCGCCCCCGCAATCAGCGGCAGGACATCGGTCGGCGGGCCCAGAAGGGAGGTGGCGGCGCGCCCGGCCTCGGGGTCGAACGGGATCGGGACACGGGTCAGCCGGTTGCAAAACATGCCGCGATCAGGTCACCTGCGCCCGTCGCCGTCAACCGGAACCGGAGCCCGATGAGCAAGAGCCTTCGCCGTGTCGAAGCCGCCCTGCGCGCGGCCCGGCAGACCGCCGAGCCCGTCGAACTTGGCCAGACGCGCACCGCGCGCCAGGCGGCCGAGGCCGTCGGATGCGTGACCGATCAGATCGTCAAATCCATCGTCTTCGGCCTCCACGAAGGCTGCGCCCTTTTCCTGACCGCTGGCGGCAACCGCGTCGATCCCGAAAAGGCGGCGAACCATGCCGGCGCCACCCTGCGGCCCGCGGACGCCGAAATGGTGCGGCGATTGACCGGCTTTGCCATCGGGGGAGTCGCGCCGATCGGGCACCTGACGCCCGGCCCCGTCTGGATGGATCCGCGCCTTCTGACCTTCGATATCGTCTGGGCCGCGGCCGGCACGCCGCGGCACGTATTTCCAATCGCGCCCGACGCGCTGCAGCGGATCACGGGTGCCATCGTTGCTGAGTTTACGTAAACGTAATCCGACAAGTACCTCTACGAAAACAGATCGTGGCACAACTCCAACGCGTCGATCAGAACGTCGACCTCGGCTTCGGTATTATAGACGCCGAAGCTCGCGCGGCAGGTCGCGGTCACGCCCAGATGTTCCATCAGGGGCTGGGCGCAGTGATGTCCGGCGCGGACGGCCACGCCCTTCTTGTCCAGAACCGTCGAGATGTCGTGGGCATGGGCCGCACCCTCCAGCGTGAAGCTGAAGATGGCCGCCTTCTCGGGCGTCTGTCCCTGCATGTGCAGCCAGTTCAAGCCCGCGAACCTGTCGCGCGCATAGTCGCGCAACCGCTCCTCGTGTTCGGCGATGCGCTCCATCCCAAGGTCCATCATCCAGTCGAGCGCGGCGCCGAACCCGATGATGGCCACGATCGCGGGGGTCCCGGCCTCGAACTTCATCGGGGGGTCGTTCCAGGTGACGGAATCGCGGTGAACCTCGCGGATCATGTCGCCGCCGCCCATGAACGGTCGCATCTCGGCCATGCGTTCCGGTCGGATGAAGATCGCGCCGGAACCACTTGGTCCGTATAGTTTATGCCCGGTGACGGCATAAAAGTCGCAGCCGATATCTGCCACGTCCACCGGCAAGTGGACGGCCCCCTGCGAGCCGTCGATCAGCACCGGCACGCCCCGCGCCCCCGCACCGTCGCAGATGGCCTTCACGTCGACCACCGTGCCCAGCACGTTCGACAGATGCGTCACCGCGATCAGTTTTGTCCGGTCCGTGACAGCGTCCAGAACGGCCTGCGGGTCGAGGGCGCCCATCACGTCGGTCTCCACCCAGACCAGCTTGACGCCGAGGCGTTCGCGCAGGAAATGCCATGGGACGATATTCGCGTGATGCTCCATCACCGACAGAACGATCTCGTCGCCCGCCTCGAGCCGCGGGGCGGCCCAGGCGTAGCTGACGAGGTTGATGGCTTCGGTCGTGCCGGTCGTGAACACGATCTGGTCCTCGGCGGGTGCGCCCAGGAAACGGGCCACCTTGCCCCGCACCGCCTCGTAGTTCTCCGTCGAGATGGTCGACAGGGTGTGAAGCCCGCGGTGGACGTTGGAATATTCTTCGGAATAGGCGCGCATCATGGTGTCGAGCACGGCCTGCGGCTTCTGCGCCGATGCGCCATTATCGAGATAGATCAACGGCTTGCCGTTCACCTGCCGGGACAGGATCGGGAATTGGGCGCGGACGGCGTCGATGTCAAACACGGGCATACTCCGCGATGTAGAGGGAATTGAGCCAGATCCAGACGAAACCGCCGAGTGCGACGATTCCGACCAGGGTCAGTGCGGGCGACGGGCCGACGAAACCGGCCGTCAGCCCATGGAGCAGCATGGCCGGGCTGATCGCCAGCAACGTCCAGAACAGTGCAATCCTGGCGCCGAGCGGATCGCCCCGCCCCCTGAACGCGCGCGTCACGAGGTGGCTGGCGAAGGCGATGACGTAGAACAGAAGCGGGGCCACGAAGACCCAGGCCATCAACGTTCCGCCCATCAGCATCACGAAATCCTCGCCCGTCAGGTGGGCCTGCCGCGACAGGCGCGGCATCTGTGCGACGAACACGATCAGGCACCCGGTCAGCAGGAATACGAAGGCCGTGTCGTCGCGCACGCCACGGGACAAGTGCTCGGCCATGACCTGCCGCGGCCGCAGCCACGCCCGCGGAATGTCGCGCGTGACCGACATCAGCCGCGGGAGAGCCAGTCCGCCATGCGGTCGGCCACATATGCGCGCAGGGCCTCGTCGGCGATCTCCTCGACCGCTTCGGCCAGGAAGGACAGCACCAGGAGGTCCGTCGCCGCCTTTTCCGGCACCCCGCGCGACCGGAGGTAGAACAGCGCCGTCGGATCGATGGCCCCGGTCGTGGACCCGTGCGAACAGGCCACGTCGTCGGCGTAGATCTCCAGTTCGGGCTTGGCGAGGAACACGCTGTCATCATCCAGCAGCAACGACTGGCTGATCTGGTAGCCGTCGGTCTTCTGCGCACCCTCCTTCACCAGGATCTTGCCCTGAAAGACGCCGGTCGCGCCGTCGCGCAGGACCTTCTTGAAGACTTGCCGGCTTTCGCAGTTCACCGCGTCATGGGTCACGAAGACGGTGTCGTCATGGTGGAATTCGTCCCGCCCGAACGCAGCGCCCGCCACATGCGCCTGCGCGTCGTCGCCGGTCAGGGTCAGGACCGTCTCGTTCCGGGTCAACTGTCCATGCGCCGACAGGATGAAGGACTTGAACACGCTTTCACGCGAAAGACGTGCGAAGGTGTTGGTGTTCACGTGACGTGCCGGGTCCGGGCCGTCGATCCGCACGTGGTGAAAGGCGCCGGTTTCGGCGACGTCGATCTCGGCCGCGATGTTCGAGCGCGCGCCGGCGGTGCCGGACTCAAGGATGGTCAGAGACGCCCCCGCATCGACGCGGATGCAATGATGCAAGATCGGATCACCCGACCCATTCGTGCGAATATGGATCGGCCGCGTGACGGAACCGGTGGCGCGTATGACGACGCCCTCCGACGCGAAGGCGGAGTTCAGCATCGCCAGCGGGCGGGACACGGGACGCGAGCCGGCCGCCTCCAACACGCCATACAGGTCGCGGGCCCAGTGAATGTCGGCAGTCGCAGCCTGCGAAAGCGTCGTCACCTCCAACCCGTCGGGCACATCGCGCCCCAGCGTGACCACACCGTCGTCGATCGTCACCAAGAAGGCGTCGAGGCCGCCGAACGGGTCCTCCGCCGGGGCGGCAGTCGTAAGCATCGGCGTGGCGGCGGTCAGCGGGGTCGGGTCGGTATAGCGCCAGTATTCGTCGCGACGGCCCGGCAGGCCCACGGCTTGCAATCGGCCCAGCGCATCCCGGCGGGCATCACCGAGCCAACCGCCACCCTCGGGCAATGTCAGCGCGGCCAGGCGCTCGTCGGTCGCGGCGCGTTTGGGATCGGCCGCCATCAGGCCGCCCCCTCGACGATGCCGGCATAGCCGTTCGTCTCGACTTCCATCGCCAGATCGGGCCCGCCGGACTTCACGATGCGACCATCGGCCATGATGTGCACGACATCCGGTCGGATATGATCCAGAAGTCGCTGATAATGCGTGATGACCAGGAAGCCGCGCCCTTCGCCGCGCAGCGCGTTCACGCCGTCGGCAACCAACTTCATCGCATCGACGTCGAGGCCGGAGTCGGTCTCGTCCAGGATGCACATCTTCGGTTCCAGCATGGCCATCTGCAGGATCTCGTTGCGCTTCTTCTCGCCGCCCGAGAAGCCCACGTTGACGGGCCGCTTCAGCATCTCGGCGTCGATCTTCAGATCCGCCGCCTTGGCGCGGATCACCTTGAGGAACTCGCCCGCCGACAGCTCCTCCTCGCCGCGCGCCTTGCGCTGCGCGTTCACGGCGGTACGCAGGAATGTCATGTTGCCGACGCCCGGGATCTCGACGGGATACTGGAACGCCAGGAACAAACCCGCGGCGGCGCGCTCCTCGGGCTCCATCTCCAAAATGTCTTGGCCCTCCAGCGCGGCCGACCCTTCGGTGACTTCGTATCCGTCACGGCCGGACAGCACGTAGGACAGGGTCGATTTCCCCGACCCGTTCGGCCCCATGATGGCGTGCACCTTGCCCGCCTCGACGGTCAGGTCGACGCCCTTCAGGATCGCCTTCCCCTCGTCGGGCAGCTTCGCATGCAGGTTCTTGATCTCAAGCATTTTTTATTCCTCGTCAGTGCCTTGCGGCGCGATATTCACTTCTGTCCCGCCCGACGCTCCACAAGCGCGACCAATCCGAACCCAAGCGCCGTCGCGGCTACCAACCCAATCCACATCCCGACCTCGCCGCCCAGCATGTAGCCCGCGGCCCCGCCCGCCAGGATGGCGACAATCAGGAGGATCACGCGGAACGGAACGTGGACGCCGTTATCCAAGCCCATGTTTGACAAACCCTCACGGATCTCGGCGGGCGCAGCCCCGTTCATCGTCCGATTGACGTGGCGCGCCTTCGCGGCCGCGTCCCGCCCCATCCGGTCCAGATCGTCGATTGATTTGTTCGGCCCGCTCACCCCACCGACCCTTCCAGCGAGATCGCGACCAACTGCTGCGCCTCCATGGCGAACTCCATCGGCAGGGCCTGCAGCACCTCCTTGCAGAAGCCGTTGACCACCAGGGCCACCGCCTCTTCCTCGTCCATGCCGCGGGTGCGGCAGTAGAATAGTTGGTCGTCATCCACCTTGGATGTCGTCGCCTCGTGCTCGACGCGCGAGGAGTTGTTCTTCACCTCGATGTAGGGAACCGTGTGCGCCCCGCATTCCGACCCGATCAGAAGCGAGTCGCACTGCGTGTAGTTGCGCGAGTTCTTCGCCCGCGGGTGCATCGAGACCAGCCCGCGATAAGTGTTCTGGGCCTTGCCCGCGCTGATGCCCTTCGACACGATCCGCGACTTCGTATTCTTCCCCAGATGCACCATCTTGGTGCCCGTGTCGGCCTGCTGGAAGTTGTTGGCGATCGCGATCGAATAGAACTCGCCCTGGCTGTCGTCGCCCCGCAGGATGCAGGACGGGTATTTCCACGTCACCGCGCTGCCGGTCTCGACCTGCGTCCACATCACCTTGGACCGCGCACCCCGGCAATCCGCCCGCTTGGTGACGAAATTGTAGATGCCGCCACGACCCTGCTCGTCGCCTGGATACCAGTTCTGGACGGTCGAGTACTTCACCTCGGCATCGTCCAGCACCACGATCTCAACCACCGCCGCGTGAAGCTGCGCCACATCGCGCTGCGGCGCAGTGCAACCCTCCAGGTAGGAGACGTAGGAGCCTTCCTCGGCGATGATCAGCGTGCGTTCGAACTGGCCGGTGTTCTCGGCGTTGATGCGGAAATAGGTCGACAGTTCCATCGGACAGCGCGTGCCCTTGGGGATGTAGACGAAGGACCCGTCTGAAAAGACCGCCGAGTTGAGCGTCGCATAGTAGTTGTCCGACTGCGGCACGACCGAGCCCAGATACTTCTTCACCAGTTCGGGGTGATCCTTGATCGCCTCGGAGATGGAGCAGAAGATCACGCCGGCCTTGGCCAGTTCCGCCTTGAAGGTGGTGCCCACGCTGACGGAATCGAAGACGGCATCGACGGCCACGCGGCGATCATCCGGCGACGGTTCCACCCCGGCCAGGATGGCCTGCTCCTTCAGCGGAATGCCCAGCTTGTTGTACGTCTCCAGCAGCTTCGGATCGACCTCGTCCAGCGATTTCGGCTTTTCGGTCATCGAGGCCGGACGGGCATAATAGTACTGATCCTGGAAGTCGATTTCGGGATACTGGACCATCGCCCATTTGGGCTCCTTCATGGAAACCCAGCGGCGATAGGCCTCCAGGCGCCAGTCGGTCATCCATTGCGGCTCCTCGTTCTTGGCCGAGATCAGGCGCACGATATCCTCGGACAGCCCCTTGGGGGCGTATTCCATCTCGATCTCGGTGTTCCAGCCGTGCTTGTAGGTGCCCGACAGCGCCTTGACCCGTTCGACGGTCTCGGCGTCGACGCCTTCCTTCACGTTGATCTCGTCGAGTGCGGTCATGTCCGTCTCCTGTCTCGCAGCCTGCGGAACGCGTGTACGAACCGGGCCACCTGTTCCTCCGTCGTGTCGGGTCCGAGGCTCACGCGGATCGCGCAATCCGCCTCGCCCGGCCCAAATCCCATGGCCCGCAGGACGGCGCTTTCCCGCACCTTCCCGCTGGAGCAGGCCGACCCCGCGCTGACCGCGAAACCGGCCAGATCCAGCGCCATGACCTGCGTCTCGCCCTTCCATCCCGGCGTGACCAGGCAGGACGTGTTCGGCAGGCGCCGCGATTCCTTTCCGACTAAAATAGTCGGATTGTCCGCGCCCTCAAGACTTGTTTCTAGAAAAGTTCTAAGTTCGGCAACCCTCTTCCATGCGTCCCGTTCCACATCCCCTGCCGCAGCCTCCGCCGCCGCGCCGAAACCCGCGATGCCGGCGATGTTCTCGGTCCCCGATCGACGCCCCATCTCCTGCCCCCCGCCCCGGATACGTGCGGTAACCTCGACGCCGCGACGCAGGACCAGCGCGCCGATCCCTTTCGGCCCGCCCAGCTTGTGCGCCGAGATCAGGGCCATCTCGACCCCCGACCAGTCGAAGGCACAGGACATCTTTCCGAAAGCCTGGGTCATGTCGCTGACGGCCAGGCCATCGGGAAGCTCCTGCAGCACGCCCGTCTCGGAATTGGCCAGCTGCAGGGCCGTGCGCGAAGGGTCCCGCACCGCCACCCGACCGTCGCCCCCCACCACCAAGGTGCCATCACCCCAGGCCGCGACCGCTTCGTGCTCGATCGGGGCCGAGGCCAGGTCGCGCCCCGCCATCGCCAGCGCCGCCGCCTCCGTGGCGCCCGACACGAAAACCACGTCCGAAGCAGATGCACCGAACGCCGCCGCCACCTGCGCCCGCGCCCGCTCTACCAATCCCTTCGCCGCGCGCCCTTCCAGATGCACCGACGAGGGATTGCCCGCCACGTCCATCGCGGCGATCATCGCCGTGCGCGCCTCCGGGCGCAGCGGCGCCGTCGCGTTCCAGTCGAGATAGACCCGCTCGGCCATGCCGCCCCTTCTCCGTTTCGCAAATATTCCGGGAGGTGCGAGGGGCTGCCCCCGCCCGCCCCTATTCGTCGACGATTTCGAACAGGCTCGGCACCGCCGGGCACGGCACCAGACCGTTGCTCACCACGTCCGACAGCCGCGTCTGGTGCAGGAACACGTAGACATGCGCTGAAAGCGATTCCCACAGCCGGTTCGTCATGCTCTGCGCGCGGGAGCCGGACGAGCCGCCCGATGCGCCGGCGCCGGTGTGCAATGCGTTGACGGTTTCGTCCACCGCTTCCAGCACATCCGAGACGCGGATTTCCGAGGCTGCGTGCGCCAGGCGATACCCGCCGCCAGGCCCGCGGATCGACTCGACCAGCCCGGCCCGGCGCAGCTTGACGAATAGCTGCTCCAGATAAGGCAGCGAGATGTCCTGACGCCGCGATATCTCGGCCAGCGAGGTCGTCGCGTCCGCCGGCTGTTGCGCCAGATCGGCCAGTGCCACCATCGCATAGCGGCCCTTGGTGCTCAGCTTCATGCGACCCTCCGATTGACGCCCCCGCGCACAGGGCTTACCTCGACGCAACCGTGGGAAACGGCGGTCCGGGCGGCATTATCGCCCGCCCCCTTCCCGCGTCAACATACGCCAGCGACAGGAGCGACCATGCCCGAAGTGATCTTCCCCGGCCCCGAGGGCCGCCTTGAGGGACGGTATCACCCGCAGAAGGTCAAGGATGCCCCCATCGCCATCGTGCTGCATCCGCACCCGCAATTCGGTGGCACGATGAACAATCGCGTCGTCTACAACCTGCATTACGCTTTTCTCGAATTGGGCTTCACCGTCCTTCGGTTCAACTTCCGCGGCGTGGGTCGCAGCCAAGGCGAATACGACCAGGGCATCGGCGAGTTGTCGGACGCGGCCTCGGCGCTCGACTATCTGCAGGCGCTGAACCCGAACGCCAAGCATTGCTGGGTCGCGGGGTTCAGCTTCGGGGCCTGGATCGGTATGCAGCTTCTGATGCGCCGACCGGAGATCACCGGCTTTATCTCGGTCTCGCCGCCGGCTGACCGCTACGACTTCAGCTTCCTCGCGCCCTGCCCCTCCTCGGGGCTGATCATCAACGGCGCATCCGACCGCGTTGCGCCCCCGGCCGATACCGTCGGATTGGTGAACAAGCTGCACGAGCAGAAGGGCATCACCATCACCCATGAGGAGATGGAGGGCGCGGGCCATTTCTTCGAAGATCCGTACATGGATCCCATGATCGCGAGCGTCAGGGACTACGTCTCGCGCCGTCTGACGGAGACGACGCGCTGATGGCATTGGCCGACGATCTTGCCGACAAGCTGGCCGCCCGCGTCATCGCCCATGTCGAGAAGACGGGGGACAACGATATCATCCGCTTGATGTCACAGTCCCTGGGCGACAGTTCGCAAACCCTGCAGGAGGCGTTCGTCACTTCGGTCCGCGTCCAGCAGGCGGCGATCCGTGCCGACCGGATGCTGAAGCAGCGGATCGAGGAATACGCCGCCGGCACATCGGACGCCGATGGCTGACATCGACGACCGGATGGCGTTCCTGCTGGAGGCCGACCGCCTGAAGTCGGTCATCCGCGCCACCCGGCTGGTCGATGGATCGCGGGCCGAAAACAGCGCCGAACACAGCTGGCACCTAACCCTTTTCGCGATGGTCCTGGCCCCGCATGCGCCCGAGGGCGTTCGGATCGACCGGGTGGTGCGGATGCTGATCCTGCACGACCTGGTGGAGATCGACGCGGGCGATGCCCCGATCTTCGGCAAAACCGACGCCCAGGCCGAGGCGGAGCTTGCCGCCGCCGACCGGATCTTCGCCCTGTTGCCCAAACCCCAGGCGGCCGAGTTCCGCGCGCTCTGGGACGAGTTCGAGGCGGCCGAAACGCCGGATGCGATCTTTGCCAAGGCACTGGACCGCTTCCAGCCGCCGAACCTGAATCTCGCCAACGGCGGCGGCAGCTGGAGCGACTACGACGTCACCGAGGCGCAGGTGCGCACGCGCGTCGGCCCCGGCATCGCCCGGGGTGCGCCCGACCTCTGGAGTTGGCTGTCACCCCGGATCGCGCGCTTCTTCGCGGCCTGAGGCGGCCGCGACCCACGCCGGTTCAATGTTGCCACGACCGGGTATTCGGTATCCCGTCGCATACCACTGGCCCCCGCCCCGGACATGCGTTAGGACGCGCGCGACATCCATTGGCGGAGGCCCCCATGAGCAAGATCAAGGTAGAGAACCCCGTCGTCGAGTTGGACGGCGACGAGATGACGCGGATCATCTGGGACTTCATCAAGCAAAAGCTGATCCTGCCCTATCTGGATATCGATCTGCTCTACTACGATCTGGGGATCGAGGCGCGCGACGACACCGACGACCAGATCACGGTCGATGCCGCCGAGAAGATCAAGGAGGTCGGCGTAGGCGTGAAATGCGCCACGATCACCCCCGACGAGGCGCGCGTGGAGGAGTTCAACCTCAAGCGCATGTATCGCAGCCCCAACGGCACGATCCGCAACATCCTGGGCGGCGTCATCTTCCGCGAGCCGATCATCTGCTCGAACGTGCCGCGCCTGGTGCCCGGCTGGACCCAGCCGATCATCGTCGGCCGCCACGCCTTCGGCGACCAGTACCGCGCCACCGACTTCCGCTTTCCGGGCAAGGGCAAGCTGACGATCAAGTTCGTCGGCGAGGATGGCGAGACGATCGAGCACGAGGTCTTCGACGCGCCGGGTTCGGGCGTGACGATGGCGATGTACAACCTCGACGACAGCATCCGCGACTTCGCCCGCGCCTCGCTGAACTACGGGCTGGCGCGCAACTATCCGGTCTACCTGTCGACCAAGAACACGATCATGAAAGCCTATGACGGACGCTTCAAGGACATCTTCCAGGAGATCTTCGAGGCCGAGTTCAAGGAGGAGTTCGACAAGCGCGGCCTCACCTACGAACACCGGCTGATCGACGACATGGTGGCCGCCGCGATGAAGTGGTCCGGCGGCTATGTCTGGGCTTGCAAGAACTACGACGGCGACGTGCAGTCGGACACCGTGGCACAGGGCTTCGGCAGCCTCGGCCTGATGACGTCGCAGCTGATGACGCCCGACGGCAAGATCGTCGAGGCCGAGGCCGCGCACGGCACCGTCACCCGCCACTACCGCCAACATCAGGCCGGCAAGGAGACTTCGACCAACTCGATCGCGTCGATCTTCGCCTGGACCGGGGGCCTCAAGCACCGCGCCAAGCTGGATGGGAACGAGAAGCTTAAGACCTTCGCCGAGACGCTGGAAAAGGTCATCGTCGACACGGTGGAGTCCGGGCACATGACCAAGGACCTCGCCCTGCTGGTCGGACCGGACCAGAAGTGGCTGACGACGATGGGTTTCCTCGAAAAGATCGACGAGAACCTGCAAAAGGCGCTCTGACGCGCCGGGCCCGTTCCGACGTCTCGCGCCGGATCGGCTCCATCTGAAAAATCGCGCGCCCGCCCATGACGTCCGTCGGGCGCGCACTACTGTCCTTTGCACCACTGAGATCCCAGCCGAAAGCGAGGACGCATGCCCCAGGACACCCGACCCAATCCGCCCGGCCTGTCGCGCCGGGGTTTCCTGCAGGGCACCGGCGCCGCGGCCGGCGCCGTCGGCGCCGCGGGACGCGCGCAGGCCCAGACCGCCGATCCCTCAGATGCCATGGCCCCCCGGCCGATAACGCTGACCGTGAACGGCAAGCGCCGGACCCTTTCGGTAGAGCCGCGCACCACCCTGGTGGAGGCGCTGCGCGACAAGTTGGGCCTGACCGGCACCAAGATCGGCTGCAACCAGGGCCAGTGCGGCGCCTGTACCGTTTTGCTGGACGGGGTGCGGATGAATTCGTGCCTCTCGCTGGCCGTGACCGCCGACGGGGCCGAGGTGGTGACTGTCGAAGGTCTGGCGGACCCGGGCGCGGATCTGCACCCGATGCAGGCCGCCTTCGCCGAGAACGACGCGTTCCAATGCGGCTATTGCACTCCGGGACAGATCCTTTCGGCGATCGGCTGCATCGAGGAGGGGCATGCGGGCGACGCTGCCGAGATCCGCGAATACATGAGCGGGAACCTCTGCCGATGCGGTGCCTATCCAAACATCGTCGCCGCGATCGAACAGGTCCGCGACGGACGGGAGGGATGAGCGCATGAAGAACTTCGCCTATACCCACCCCACCGCGATCGCCGATGCGATTGACGCCGCAGCCTCCGATGGGGCCCACTTTCTGGCGGGCGGCACGACCATGGTCGACCTGATGAAGATCGGCGTCCGCGACCCCGACATGCTGGTCGACATCACTGGCCTGCCCGGCCTTGACGGCCATGAGGTCGGATCGGACATCATCCGGTTGGGTTCGCTGGCGCGGATGGCGCCGGTCGCCGACGACCCCGCCGTGATCGCGACGTTCCCGGCCCTGTCGGAGACACTCTGGAAGGCGGCAAGCGCGCAGTTGCGCAACGTCGCCCGGCTGGGGGGCAACATCCTGCAGCAAACACGCTGCCCCTATTTCCGCGACACCGCCTATTCGCAGTGCAACAAGCGCGCACCGGGATCGGGATGCGCCGCCCTCGATGGCGGTGAGACGGCAATGCATGCGATCCTTGGCGGCTCCGACGCCTGCGTGGCGATGTATCCGGGCGATTTCGCGCAGGCTCTCGTGGCCTTCGACGCCGAAGTGACGACCCGCGCCCCGGGCGGGGGCCGGACCATCGCCTTCGCCGATCTGCACGTTCCGCCCGGCGACAGCCCCGAGGTCGAGACCATCCTGCAACCCGGCGAGATCGTCACGGAGATTACCCTGCCCATCATCCCCGCCATGCGCGCCAGCCACTATCTCAAGGCGCGCGACCGTGAAAGCTATGCCTTCGCGAGCGCCTCGGCCGCCGTCGGCGTGGAGATGGACGGCGACACCGTCCGCGACGTGCGCATCGGGCTGGGCGGCGTCGCCTCGGTTCCGTGGCGCGCGACGGAGGCCGAGGACATGCTCCGCGGCGGCCCCCTGACCGAGGAGACCGCCCGCGAGGCGGGGCGCCTGGCCTTTCAGTCGGCAGAACCCCTCGAAGGCTCCGCCTACAAGATACCGCTCGGCGCGGATGTCGTCGCCGGCGCACTCATGACCGCGAAATCCCGCGCGACCGGAGGTGAATGATGGCCCAGACGATCAACACGGCGGTCACCCGCACCGATGCGCGCCGCAAGGTCACCGGCAGCGCCACCTACGCCGCCGACGTCACGCCTGCGGGCATGCTGCACGGGGCGCTCGCTACCTCCGACGTCGCCGTCGGGACGCTGACCTCCATCGACACCTCGCGGGCCGAGGCCGAACCCGGCGTCGTGGCCGTCTTCACGCACTCCAACATTCCCGACTACCAGACGCCGAAGGGCTTCTACGCCGGGGGCCCCGGGGCCGCGTCCTTCTGGCCGATGGACGGGACGGAGATCAGATATGCCGGGCAGCCGGTCGCCTATGTCGTGGCTGAAACCGCTGCCGCCGCCCGGCGCGGCGCGCAGCTGATCGACGCCACCTATGAGTCCGCACCGGCCCAGATCCACATGAACCCCGAGGAGAGCTTCATCGTCGGCGCCGAGGGTGACAAGAAAGGGATGACGGTTACGAAGGGCAACCTGGAGGCGGGTCTGGCCGCGGCTGCGCAGACCCTTGAGGCGACCTACGAGACGCCGTTCCAGCATCACAACCCCATGGAGATGTTCGCCGCCACCGCCGAATGGCGCGGCGACCGTCTGACGCTCTGGATGCCGTCGCAATCGGTGCGCACCTTGCGGGGCGGCATCGCGCGGGCCTACGGCCTGCCCGAGACGTCGATACGCGTCATCTCTCCGTTCGTTGGCGGCGCCTTCGGGTCGAAGGCCGGGATCACGACCTACGCGATGCTGACGATCGCGGCGGCCAAGGGCGTCGGTGCCCCCGTCCGCCTGATCGTGACGCGCCCCCAGATGTACACCGTCGCCACCTTCCGCCCGGAATCCGTGCAGAAGTTCCGCCTGGGCGCCGATGCCGACGGCCGGCTGACGGCCTTCGAGCATATCGAGATCGCGCAGACCTCGCAGTTCGATGCCGTGGTCAACCCCGGTACGCACATGACACGCGCCATGTATGCCTGCCCCAATATTCATACCGAACAGCGGCTGGCACGATCCGACACCAATTCGGGCGGTTTCATGCGGGCGCCGAACGAAATGCAGACCTTCTTCGCGCTCGAATCCGCGATGGACGAGATGGCCGACAAGCTCGGCATGGACCCGGTCGAGTTCCGGCGCATGAACGACACCGACACGCATCCGGTCGAAGGGGTACCCTTTTCCTCCCGCTCGTTGATGGAGAGCTATGACGCCGTCGCCGACAGCTTCGGCTGGGCCGACCGCGCGACCGCGCCCGGTGCGATGACCGACGGCGACTGGATGGTGGGCTATGGCTGCGCCACGGCGACCTATCCGACGAACATTTCGCCCTCCTCCGCGCGGGTGCGGATGCAGGGAAGTGGGCACGCATATGTCGAGCTGGCAGCGCATGACGTCGGCACCGGCACCTACACGATCATGGCGCAGATCGCGGCCGCGCGGCTGGGCCTGCCAGTCGAGGCGGTCGACGTCGTGATGGGCGAGGCGGACCTGCCGCTGGCCCCCATCTCCGGCGGGTCGACTACGGCCGCCTCGGCCGGGTCGGCCGTGCACCTGGCGTGCCTGAACGTGGCCCGCGGCGTCATCGAGAAGGTCGTGGCCCAGTCCGAAGGACCGCTTGCGGGACTGTCCCCCGAGGCGGTGACACTTGACGATGGCGTGCTGCGCGGCCCGGACGGCCGGAGCCAACCGCTCGTCGAGGCGCTTGCCTCCACGCCCATGGGCGAGTTGGAAGCCGAAGGGCAGTACCGCCATCCTGCGCTGACCGATCAGGCGCTCCGCGCGACCTATGCGGGTGGATACGGCGTCGCCGGTCCGGTCACCCCGGAACACGCGATGTTCGCATTCGGCGCCGAGATGGTCGAAGTGCGGATCCACCGCTGGACGCATGAGATCCGGGTGCCGCGTCTGCACGGCGCCTTCGCGGCCGGGACCTGGCTGAACCGCAAGACGGCGCATAGCCAGCTTCTGGGCGGGATGGTCTGGGGCATCGGCTCCGCCCTGCATGAGGTGACCGAGACCGACATCCCCCGTGCCCGGTTCCTGAACGCCAACATCGCGGAATACCTGATCCCGGTGAATGCCGATATCCGCCAGATCCAGATACAGATGCTGGAGGAGCAGGACGACTATGTGAACCCGCTGGGCGTGAAGGGCATCGGAGAGCTGTCGATCGTCGGCACGGCGGCTGCCATCGGCAACGCGATCTACAACGCGACGGGCAAGCGGTTGCGGCGCCTGCCCATGCGCATCTCCGATCTGGTCTGAGGGGCGGTCCGGGGCGTCCGGTCTGGACAGCCCCGAACCGCTTGCCTAACCCCGGGGGCATGTCACGCAGCACCCCACCCGCCGGCGCGCGCGAGCCGCATCGCCCTGCCCCCGACGGCATCCGCCACACCCTCGCCGAGGATGCGCAGGCCCTTTTGCTGGGAACGCTGCTTTGCGCGCTTGGCGTTCAATTCCTGACGGCGGCGAATCTCGTGACGGGGCAGACGGCGGGGTTGGGCGTCCTGCTTAGCTACGCGACCGATCTGTCCTTCGCCCTGTGGTTCTTCGTCCTGAACCTGCCGTTCTACATCCTGGGTTGGATGCGCATGGGGCCCCGCTTCGTGGCCCGCACCGTCGTGGCCGTGACGCTCGTCTCCGTGATGTCCTGGGGCCTGCCCCTTGTGCTGACCTTCGAACACGTCGAGCCACTGGTCGCTTCCGCCCTGTCCGGCGCCGTGATCGGCATGGGCCTGATCGTCATCTTCCGCCACGGCGCGTCGCTTGGCGGCATCGGCATCCTGGCGCTCTGGCTGCAGGAAAGGGCCGGCATCCGGGCGGGCTGGGTGCAGCTGGGCTTCGACGTCGTCCTGTTTGCGGCCGCCTTCATGCTCTTGCAGCCGGACTTGGTGATCGTGTCCCTGCTCGGGGCCGTGATCGTGAACCTGATCATCGCGGTCAATCACCGCCGCGACCGGTATATCGGACGCTGACGATGCCCTGGTTCTACCTCATCCTCGCCATCGCGGCCGAGACGATCGGCACGACGGCTCTCAAAATCTCCGACGGGTTCACGCGGCTGTGGCCTTCGGTCATGACCGGTCTCGCCTACGCCGCATCGTTCTGGTTGCTGGCCCAGGTTCTGCGCACGATCCCGGTCGGCGTGGCCTATGCCATCTGGTCCGGGCTGGGCATCGTGTTCATCGCAGGCATCGGATGGCTGGCCTTCGGGCAGCGGCTCGATGCCCCCGCCTTGATCGGGATCGCCCTGATCGTCGCGGGGATCATGGTCATGCAACTCTTCTCCGGAACGACCGGACACTGACGCGGCGAGGTTCAGGCGGCGTCGATCACCTCGCGCGCCGCCGACAGCGCGGCTTCGGCCTGACCGATATCGGCACCGCCCCCCTGTGCCATCTCGGGACGCCCCCCGCCGCCTCGCCCGCCGAGCGCCGCGACCGCAGCCTTGACCAGATCGACCGCCGAGATCCGGTCGACGAGGTCCGACGTCACGCCTGCCGCCACCGCCGGTTTCGCACCCGTATCCGCGATCAGCACAACGATCCCGGATCCGAGCGCCGTCTTCTGCGCGTCGATCATCGGCCCCAAGTCCTTTCCGGAGACGCCGGAAATAACCTGAAGAACGCAAGACAATCCATTGATATTCTTTGGTTCTACCCCCTGACCCATGGCCATGTCACGGCGAAGCTGTGCGATCTCGTTCTGCAGGGCGCGGCGCTCATCCATCAACGACCGTACACGCGCGGGAACTTCGTCAGGTTGCGCCTTGAACAGGTTGGCCAGTTCCGAGACCCGGCGGTCCTGCGCCTGCAGATGGGCCAGCGCCGCCTCGCCGGTCAGAGCTTCGATCCGACGCACACCCGCACTGCTGGCCTGATCGCCCAGCGTGACGAAAGCGCCGATCTCGCCGGTTCGACCGACATGCGTGCCGCCGCAAAGTTCGATCGAGTAGGTGCGCTTGTCCGTGCCCTTTCCCGATCCTTCGCGCGACCCCATGGAGACGACCCGTACCTCGTCGCCGTATTTTTCACCGAACAAGGCCTGCGCCCCCAGTTCGCGCGCGGCATCCGGGTCCATGATCCGGGTCGAAACCTCGGAGTTCTGACGGATGTACCTATTCACCTCCGCCTCGACACGAGCCAGCTGTTCGGGCGTAAGGCCCTGGCCATGACTGAAGTCGAAGCGCAGGCGATCCGGCGCATTGAGCGAGCCGCGCTGCGCCACGTGTTCGCCAAGCGTCGATCGCAGCGCCTCGTGCAGCAGATGGGTCGCGGAGTGATTGGCCCGGATCGTGCTGCGCCGGACGTGATCGACAAGCAGTTCGGCCGCCTGGCCGGGGTGGATTGTGCCCTCCTCGATCTCGGCCATATGCATGAATATGCCCGCCGAGCGGCGTGTGTCGGTCACGACCGCGCGCCCGGTATCCGTTCGGACAACGCCCGTGTCGCCGACCTGACCGCCCGCCTCGGCGTAAAAAGGTGTCTGGTTCAGGACAATCGAAACCTTCTCGCCCGCCTTGGCCTCCGCCATCTCGGCCCCATCGGACACGAGCGCAAGCACCTCTCCCTCAGCCGTCTCGGTGTCGTAGCCCAGAAATTCGGTCGTGCCGTGCTTGTCGGCCAAGTCAAACCAGATCGCCGCATCTGCCTGCTCCCCCGAGCCCGACCATGCAGCGCGGGCACGCGCCTTCTGTTCGGCCATTGCCGCGTCGAACCCTTCGACGTCCACCGAACGGCCCTGCTCGCGCAGTGCATCCTGGGTCAGGTCGAGGGGGAAACCATAGGTATCATAAAGCTTGAACGCCGCGGCTCCGCTCAACTCACCGCTTTCCGGCAGCCGCGCCACCTCGTCCTCCAACAGACGAAGGCCCCGGTCGAGCGTGGTGCGGAACCGCTCCTCCTCGTTGCGCAGCGTCTCCTCGATCAACGGCCGGGCGCGGACCAGTTCGCCGTAGTGCTGTCCCATCTGCTGAACAAGCGCCGGCACGAGGCGATGCATCACCGGATCCTTCGCACCGGCCTGATGCGCATGGCGCATGGCACGCCGCATGATCCGGCGCAGCACGTATCCGCGACCTTCGTTCGACGGCATCACCCCGTCCGCAATCAGAAAGCTGGTCGAGCGAAGGTGGTCGGCAATGACCCTGTGGTGGACGTTCTGCGGGCCGTCCGGATCGGTCGACGTGGCATGCGCCGACGCCTCGATCAGGGCCCGCATCAGATCGGTATCGTAGTTGTCGTGCTTGCCTTGCAGAAGCGCGCCGATACGCTCCAGACCCATGCCGGTATCGATCGACTGCATGTCGAGTGGTCGCATCGTTCCATCGGGCAACTGCTCGTTCTGCATGAAGACGAGGTTCCAGATTTCGATGAACCTGTCGCCATCCTCGTCGGGGCTTCCGGGCGGGCCTCCCGGAATGTGATCGCCATGGTCGTAGAAGATTTCGGTGCAGGGACCGCAGGGGCCGGTCGGCCCCATGCGCCAGAAGTTGTCGTCGGAATCGATGCGAATGATCCGTTCGTCCGGCAAGCCGGCGACCTTTCTCCAGATCTCGGCCGCCTCGTCGTCGGTCTGGTAGACCGTGACCAGCAGGCGTTTCGGGTCGATCCCGTACTCCCGCGTAATCAACTCCCAGGCGAACGGAATGGCATCCGCCTTGAAGTAGTCACCGAAGCTAAAGTTTCCCAGCATTTCGAAGAACGTATGATGACGCGCCGTATATCCGACATTGTCGAGGTCGTTATGCTTGCCACCCGCGCGCACGCATTTCTGCGCCGTCGTCGCCCGATCGTAGTCGCGATGCTCGACGCCGGTGAAGACGTTCTTGAACTGGACCATGCCAGAGTTGACGAACATCAAGGTCGGATCGTTGCGCGGGACGAGCGGGCTGGAATCCACCCGCGCGTGACCGTTTCCCTCGAAGTAGTCCAGAAACGTCGTTCGGATATCGTTCAAACTGGCCATGTCCGTTCCCCTGCGCTTGCGCGGGCCTACCTATCGCCGCGCCGTGTGGCCGACAAGCGCAGGCGGGGGCGAAGCGGGCGGCCCGCTTCCGAACGCGCCCGAAATGCCCTGGAGCCGACCTCAGATCGCAACCCGGGGCGCGATCGCAGCCGGACATCATTCGTCGAGAATGTCGTCCTTGTCGGTCTCGGTCATCTGGAAATCCAGACCATGCGCCGCACGGATCTTGTCCTCGATCTCCATCGCGACCTGCGGATTCTCCCGCAGGAACGTCTTGGAATTCTCCCGACCCTGGCCGATGCGTTCGTCACCATAGCTGAACCAGGCGCCCGACTTCTCGACCACCCCGGCCTTGACCCCGAGATCGAGAAGCTCGCCCATTTTCGAAATGCCTTCGCCATACATGATGTCGAACTCGACCTGCTTGAACGGGGGGGCGACCTTGTTCTTGACGACCTTGACCCGGGTGGTGTTTCCAACCACCTCGTCGCGATCCTTGATCGAGCCGATACGGCGAATATCGAGCCGCACGGATGAGTAGAACTTGAGCGCGTTGCCGCCCGTCGTGGTTTCGGGCGAGCCGAACATCACGCCAATCTTCATCCGGATCTGGTTGATGAAGATCACCATGCACTTGGAGCGGCTGATCGAGCCGGTCAGCTTGCGCATCGCCTGGCTCATCAGGCGCGCATGAACGCCGACGGAACTGTCGCCCATGTCGCCTTCCAGTTCCGATTTCGGCGTCAGGGCGGCAACCGAATCGACGACGACCATGTTGACCGCGCCCGAACGCACCAGCGTATCCACGATCTCCAGTGCCTGTTCGCCGGTGTCGGGCTGCGAGATCAGCAACTCGTCCAGATCGACGCCGAGCTTGCGCGCGTATTGCGGATCCAGCGCGTGTTCCGCGTCGACGAAAGCGCAGACGCCACCCTTCTTCTGCTCCTCGGCCACGGCGTGAAGGGTCAACGTCGTCTTTCCCGACGATTCCGGACCGTAGATTTCAATGACCCGACCCTTGGGCAATCCGCCGATGCCCAGCGCGATGTCCAACCCGAGGGATCCGGTCGACGTCGCCTCGATTTCAGGCAGGACGTTGTCCCCACCCAGTTTCATGATCGAGCCCTTGCCGAACTGCCGTTCGATCTGCGCCAGCGCGCTATCGAGCGCCTTCTGCTTGTCTGCGCTGCGTTTGTCCGCCATGTCGAGTAGGTTCGCCGTTGCCATGATTTCGGCCCTTGTTGCATGCTGCCGCAGAGGCGGCAATCTGAGTTTCGTTCACGTCTCGTTCTTGTTCCCGCATATGGAACATTGATGGAACATTTGCAAGCCCGGAGGCTCGTGGACACTTTCTCGCCTGATGGTTACGAAAAGGTTATCGATCCGGATCGAAAGATGAATCCGCAACAATGCTCGTATTCTGGAAGCATCACTTCGTTCTATTCGCGGTTCCAAAGACCGGAACCACCGCAGTCGAGAAGGCAGTCGGGCATATGGCTGACGCGGCGATCGTCAATCCGCCGGGAATGAAGCACTGCACCGTGGCGAAATACGATCGCGAACTTCGGGCGTTCTTCGAACAGAAAGGGCGCCGCCCGCTCCAGAAGGTCGCGGTGATGCGCGAACCGATCTCGTGGCTGTCCAGCTGGTTTCGGTACCGCAGCCGCCCCGCACTTTCCGGACAGGCCACATCGACGGCGGGCGTGGATTTCGATGCCTTCGTCGATGCCTATCTCGCGCCCGAGCCGCCGCCCTTCGCCAGGGTCGGCTCCCAGGCGTCATTCCTGGCCGGGGGCGTCGATCATCTGTTTCGGCACGAGGACCCGAACGGCCTCCGGCAGTTTCTCGAGGAGCGTCTTCGAGCCGAAATCGACCTTCCTCGCCTCAATGTCTCGCCGATGCGGGACGCTCTCCTGTCGCCCCGGGTTCTGGAGAGCTTGAGGCGCGAACGGGCAAAAGACTTCGATCTTTGGGAGGCAATCGGCGGCCGCTCGCACTGATCCCATGTTACTCGAGCGCCCGCTCCACTGTGCGCGTCAGATCGTTGAGCGAGAACGGTTTGGGCAGGAAGATCGCGTTGGGAACGGGAATGCTTGTTTCCGACAATGCATCCTGCGTGTAGCCCGAGATGAAGATCGTGCGAACGTCGGGGCGGGTCTTCAATGCCTCGCGGACCCAGGTCGGGCCATCCAAGCCGGGCATCATCACGTCGGTCACGAAGAGGTCTACTGCCAGATCGGCGTCGGTCAGACGCTCCAGCGCGACCTCGGCGCTTTCCGCCTCGACCACGTCATATCCCCGCAGACGCAACGCCCGAGATGCGAACGCCCGAACCGGCGCTTCGTCCTCGACCAGAAGCACCAGGGGACGTTCGGGCTTGTCCGGTTCGATATCCACACCGCTTAGGTCGATGCCACCCCGTTCTCCGCCGGATAGATCTTCATCGGCCTCGCCCGTCGCCATCTCGATCTCCGCCGGCCGGTTCTCCGATCCGGCGCCCACCCCGCCGGATACGGTTTCGAGCAGTCGATCAACGGCTTCTTCGGGCGATCCGTCCGGCACGATCGCCTGCGCAGGTTCAGCCTCGCCTGCGCAGGGACCATCGCCGTCGGTATCCACGTCTTCCGCCGGAACCGCGGCCTCGCTCGACCCTTTCGATACCGAAGTCGCAGTACGCCGGTCAGACCCAGAGCCGGCCATCGCACCTGCCCCGGACAGTGCCGACAGGTCGCGTAGATCGGGATAAGCCAGATCGGGCTGATAGTCCTGATCGGTCAGATGCGGGAATGGCAGCGGCAGCGGCAGCGGGGGCGCGTCGATCTCCACGATCTCCGCATCGCCGGCCATGGCCGGGAAATAAAGGCTGAACCGCGTGCCCTTGCCGATGGTGCTGTCGGCGAAAATATAGCCACCCGACTGCTTGATGATGCCGTATGCCATCGACAGACCCAGCCCGGTGCCTTCGCCTGGCCGCTTCGTGGTGAAGAACGGCTCGAAGATCCGTGCGAGGTTGTCGGCCGAAATGCCCCGCCCCTGGTCGCTGACGCGGACCACGACATACTGCCCCGCCGGGACCGTGACCCGGTCGCGCATCATCGGCTCGTCCAGGAACCGGCACTTCGTCTCGATCAGTATCTCGCCGCCGTCGGGCATGGCATCGCGCGCGTTCACGACCAGGTTCATCAGCACCTGTTCCAACTGCCTGCGATCGCCGCGGACGGGGATCAGGGCGGGGTCGTGCTCCAGGCGCAAACCGACATTGTCGCCGACGAGACGGTTGAGAAGATGCGCCAGATCGCTCAGCGTGTCGCGCAGATCGATCGGCTGCATCTGCAGGGTCTGCTTGCGCGAAAAGGCCAGCAACTGTCCCACCAGGGCCGCGGCACGGTTCGCGTTCTGGGTGATCTGCATCAGGTCCGCGTAGTCGTCATCCTCCTCGTCGTGGCGAAGAAGCAGCAGATCGCAATGGCCGGAGATGGCGGTGAGCAGGTTGTTGAAATCATGCGCGACGCCGCCGGCAAGCTGGCCGATCGCCTGCATCTTCTGGCTCTGGACGAATTGCGCCTCGAGCGTCTTGAGTTCGGTCGCGTCGCTCAGCACAGCAAGCAGGCTGCCATCGCTCTCGTCGAGTGGCCGGCCGAGGGTGATCTGGAGATAGGTCTCCACCTCGGCGCCGGTGATGCGAACGACCTCCGCGCGGTAGAGGCCGCGACCGGCGGCGGCTTCGCTGACCCACTCCTTGATGCTGCGCCCCAGCCCCTCGACCATGGCGGCAAGCCGGGTTTCCCCCGGCCCGGACGTCGCGGGAAGCAGGTCGCGGGCCAGCCGGTTCGCGAAGATCACGCGCCCCTCCCCGTCGAGCCGGAGAAGTGCCACGGGAAGGGCATCCAGGGCCACACGGCCATCCGCGCTTTCGCCGGCCGGGAGAATGAACACCTCGGATCGGCCGTTGACCGGTTCCGACAGGACCGTACGGACAGGTTCGGGTCCGTTCTTTGCGATCAAGCGGTTCACGCCGCCGTTCTGCAGCGGCACCTCCTCGAATAGGTCGCGCAGGCGGTTGGGGCGTCGGCCGATCGTGCTTCGCAGGACCTCGTTCATGTAAAGGACGGTCCCCGAGGGCCCGAATGTCAGGACCGGCAGACCGATCCCGTCGGCCGCACGCGGCGGTCGATCGGCCAGATCCTCCAGGCGCCAGAGGAACCCGCCGGGGATGCGGTGCACGGCCACGCGGACGTGGCCGCGCCGGGTCACCACGTCTTCCCGCGCGGAGGCGCGCCCGCGCGCGGAAGAACGCAGACGGTGCACAACCGAGTCCGGGTTGGCGAACAGCGGCTCGAACGCGCGGGTCATCGTCGAGCCGTCATGCGAACCGAAACGGTCCAGCGCCGCCAGGTTCTGCGCGAAGATTCGACCGGTCTCATCGGTGCAGAAACCGGGCGCGCTGTCGTGTTCGAGAAACTCCATGATGATCTTGAGGCGGCGCCGGGCCGCGCCGGCCATGATCATCGCCGTCAGATGCAATGCGACGAAGATCGCGCCCAATGCGACCGCGACCGTCAACAGCAAGGTCCGTGTCACGCCCACGTCGATCAACGGCGATACGGCGAGCGCGCCCAGCGCGACGATCAGGAACACCGCCGAGCCGGTCCGCATACGCAACACTGTCTGTCCCATGTCGCCCAAATCTCGTGCCTATTCGCCGTGGAGCGGAACGTCCGCCGAATTCCACCCCGGGAGTGTATCCGCCCAATTCGTTAAGACGCCCTTAACGCGCAGAGTCTATCGCGTTCAGGCCCGCTCCAACAGGCTCAGATGAAATCCGTCCGCGCCGTCGAGGGGCGTGCAGGACCAGCGGTCGCGCAGTCGCAATCCGGACCCCGCGGCAAGTTCGGCATCGACGATGTCGGCGTTCTCCTCTTTCAGGAGCGAACAGGTCATGTAGGCCACCCAGCCCCCCGGTCGGACGAGGGTGCGCGCCCGCTTCAGGATTTCCGGCTGAATGCGGCAGAATTCGGACAGGCGTGCAGGCGTCAGGCGCCATTTCGCCTCGGGCGCGCGGCGCCAGCTTCCGGACCCCGAACAGGGGACGTCGGCGATCACGCCATCGAACGGACCGCAGGCTTCCGGGTCTTCGGTCAACGCGATCGTGTGACCCGCCCGATCGGCGCGCACGGGAATATCGCGCATCCGCGCGGGATCCGCATCGTGGGCGAAGATACGGGCATCGCCACGGGCCGCGTAGGCCAAGGCCTTGCCCCCGCCTCCGGCACACAGGTCCAGGACCTTGCTGCCGGGCATGGCGGGAAGGCGGTCGACAAGGGCCTGAGATCCGGCGTCCTGCATCTCGAAAAGGCCATCGCGAAAGGCCTGCGTCGCCGCCAGACCACGGGTTCCCGGTGCAATTTCGAGCGCCGAATCCGAGAGCGGCCCGGGCGTGGCCACGATCCCCTCCGCGGCGAGAATCCGCGTCAGCTCCGCAGGGGATATGCGTCGGATGTTCGTGCGAACGAAGATCGGGGCACGGTCGCGTAGAAGGGCCAGAACGGAATCGCGATTTGCCCCCAGCGCCGCATCGAACCGCGCAAGCAGCCAATCGGGCATGTCGAGCCGCACGCCCGTCGGGGGCGGACCCGGCGGGGGCGGCAACGCGAAAGGCCGGGGCGCGTGTCCCTGCCCCGTGAACAAGGTCGCGGGGTCCTCGCCCCGGTTGGCCAGCAGGCCCGCCAGAATGGCACGCGGGTCCATCGCCATGGGGTCGATGGCCCCCTGCCCCGCGCACCAGCCGGACGAGCGGAGGCGGCGCAGCGCGTCGAAGACGTGATCGCGGACGGCGGCGCGGTCCTTGGATCCGGCATAGCGACTGTTGCGCGCCCATGCGGTCAATTCCCGCTCGACGGGGGCACCGGCCAGGATGCGACCGAGGAGTTCGATGGCGGCCTGTATCCGGGCACCGGGGGTCATGGGGCACGCATGGAATGTGCAGGCCCCTTGGGCATGGCGCGCGTCGGCTGGTATGGGCGACAAACGCCGACAGGGTGATCTGCTGCCAGAGGAAAACCCGCCGGCCGAAATTGGAGCGACCCGCGCAATGCACGGGCCGACCAATCGTCAGGGAGAGAGGGCGACGTACCGATCCGCGGGACCATCAAGGGGGAGGAAGTAGGTCCGACCCCGGCCAGCTTGTCACCTTGAGGTTCAAGATGCCCATCGAATGCGGCGCGAATGCGGCATTGATGGGGTGATGTCGGGACAATCCGGTGACGTGGCCGGATTGTCCTCAAGATCGAAACGATCAATTCCGCAGATCCGGCGGCGTCGCCTCAGCCGCCAGCGACGCGGCGACATCGGCGAGGGGCAGGACCTCGGTCGCCTTCTCGCCAAGCCTGCGCAGCGTCACGGTGCCGTTCTCCACCTCCTGCCGACCGATGGCGAGGATGACGGGAACCTTTCCCAGCGAATGTTCGCGTACCTTGTAGTTGATCTTCTCGTTCCGGATGTCCGCCTCGGCACGCACCCCCGCGGCGGTCAGCGTCTCGACGACCTCGGCCACGTACTCGTCCGCCTCGGACACGATGGAGGCGACGACGACCTGGCGCGGGGCCAGCCAGAACGGCAGGCGACCGGCGGAGTTCTCGATCAGGATGCCGATGAACCGCTCGAAGCTGCCGAGCGTCGCGCGGTGCAGCATATAGGGCCGGTGCTTGTCGCCATCCTCACCCACATAGGTCGCGCCGAGCCGTTCCGGCAGGTTGGGATCCACCTGGAACGTGCCGCATTGCCAGACCCGGCCGATGGCGTCCGTCAGGTAGAAATCGAGCTTGGGGCCATAGAACGCGCCGTCGCCTTCCTCCACCCGGTACGGCGCACCGACGGATTTGATCGCCGCCTCCAGCGCGCCTTCGACATGGTCCCATGCCGCGTCGGAGCCGACGCGCTTCTCGGGCCGCGTGGCGAAGGCGATGTCGAAGCGCTCAAAGCCCAGATCGGCATAGGTCTCGGCCAGGAACTTGATGAAGGCCGCGCACTCCGCCTCGATCTGCTCCTCGGTGCAGAAGATATGGCCGTCGTCCTGCGTGAAGCCGCGCACGCGCATGATCCCGTGCAGCGCGCCCGACGGCTCGTAGCGGTTGCATGACCCGAACTCGGCCATACGCAGCGGCAGGTCGCGATAACTCTTCAGACCCTGGTTGAAGACCTGCACGTGGCAGGGGCAGTTCATCGGCTTCAGCGCATTGATCGCCTTCTCGCGGGCATGTTCCTCGTCGACCTCGACGATGAACATGTGGTCCTGATACTTGTCCCAGTGGCCCGACGCCTCCCACAGCTTCCGGTCGACGACCTGGGGGGTGTTCACCTCGACATAGCCGCCGCGCCGCTGCCGCCGGCGCATGTAGTCCTGCAACGTCGTGTAGATGGTCCAGCCGTTCGGATGCCAGAACACCTGGCCCGGCGCCTCCTCCTGCATGTGGAACAGGTCCATCTCGCGGCCGAGCTTGCGATGGTCGCGCGCCTCGGCCTCCTCCAGGAACTTCAGATGCGCCTTCAGGTCATCGCGGTTGCGGAAGGCGATGCCATAGATGCGCTGCAACTGCGGACGCGTGTTGTCGCCGAGCCAATAGGCCGACGACACGCGGGTCAGTTTGAACGCATCGGCCGGGATCTGGCCGGTATGGCTCAGATGCGGCCCGCGACAGAGATCCTGCCAGTCGCCGTGCCAGTACATCCGGATGGGCTCGTCGCCCGGAATGCGGTCGATCAGTTCCACCTTGAATGGCTCGCCCGCGTCCTCGTAATGCTTGCGCGCCCGGTCGCGCTCCCAAAGTTCGGTGCGCACGGGATCTCGCGCGGCGATGATGCGCTTCATCTCGGCTTCGATCGCGTCGAGATCCTCGGGGGTGAACGGCTCCTCCCGATCGAAGTCATAGAACCACCCGAAATCGCGTACCGGCCCGATGGTGACCTTCACGTCGGGCCAGATCGTCTGCACCGCCCGCGCCATCACATGCGCGAGGTCGTGGCGGATCAACTCCAGCGCCGGTTCCTCGTCCTGCATGGTGTTGATCGCGATTGATGCGTCCTGCTCGATCGGCCAGGTTAGGTCCCAGTGGGCATCGTTCACCTGCGCCGAAATCGCCTTCTTCGCCAGCGACTTGGAAATGTCCTCGGCCACCTGACCGGGCGTGGTGCCGAGGGGCACCTGGCGCGTATTGCCATCGGGAAAGGTCAGGGTGATCTGGGACATGACAGCGTCCTCCGTCGTTTCGGCGCCCACGGAACGCCCGGCTGCGGTATGATGGGTGGCTTGTGGTGGTCGGACCCGAGATCGTCAAGACCCGCGCGCGCCGCCGGGGGGTGGAACGCCCTGCCCTGCCTTGCGACGGGACGGGCGGGAACGTGCCGCATTGCCGGGGGACTTGTCACAGGCGGCTGTGCGTGAAACAGGAAGGCGCCAACCGACATCCCCCGACGGAGAGACCCGATGGAGATTCGCGAGGCCCTGACCTTCGATGACGTGCTGCTCGTACCGGGGGCCAGCCAGGTTCTTCCCGGGTCGGCGGACACCCGGACGCAGGTCACGAAATCGATCGCGCTGAACATTCCCCTCCTCTCCTCGGCCATGGACACGGTGACCGAGGCCCGGATGGCCATCGCCATGGCGCAGGCGGGCGGCATGGGCGTGATCCACCGCAACCTCGACCTCGACGCGCAGCAGATGGAGGTTCGGCGCGTCAAACGGTTCGAAAGCGGGGTCGTCTACAACCCCGTCACCCTGCGCGCCGACCAGACGCTGGCGGATGCCAAGGCCCTGCAGGACCGCTACCGGGTCACCGGCTTCCCCGTCATCGACGACAAGGGACGCGTGCTGGGCATCGTGACGAACCGCGACATGCGCTTCGCCAGCGACGACGCCACGCCCGTCGCCACGATGATGACCGCCGACAACCTCGCCATGCTGCGCGAGCCTGTGGACTTGGCCGAGGCGAAATCGATCATGCACGCGCGGCGGATCGAGAAACTGCTGGTGGTCAACGACAGGGGCCATCTGACCGGCCTTCTGACCATCAAGGATATCGAGCAGGCGGTGCTGAACCCGCAGGCCTGCAAGGACCAGCTGGGCCGGCTGCGCGTCGCCGCCGCGACCACCGTGGGCGATGCCGGGTTCGAGCGGTCCGAGGCCCTGATCGATGCCGGCTGCGACCTGATCGTGGTCGACACTGCGCATGGCCACTCCGAAGGGGTGGGCCAAGCCGTCGACCGCATCAAGCGGCTGTCGAACGACGTGCAGGTCGTGGCCGGAAACGTGGCCACCGCCGATGGCACGCGCGCGTTGATCGATGCGGGCGCGGATGCGGTGAAGGTTGGGATCGGTCCCGGGTCGATCTGCACCACGCGCATCGTGGCCGGCGTCGGCGTCCCGCAACTGACGGCGATCATCGACAGCGCGGGGGCCGCCGGCGACGTCCCGGTGATCGCGGACGGAGGGATCAAGTTCTCGGGCGATTTCGCCAAGGCCATCGCCGCCGGCGCGTCCTGCGCAATGGTCGGCAGCATGATCGCCGGCACCGACGAGAGCCCGGGCGAAGTGGTGCTTTACCAGGGGCGGTCTTTCAAATCCTACCGTGGCATGGGCAGCCTTGGCGCAATGGCGCGCGGATCGGCCGACCGGTATTTCCAGAAGGACGCCGCCTCTGACAAGCTCGTCCCCGAGGGGATCGAGGGGCAGGTCCCTTACAAGGGATCCGCCGGGGCGGTCGTGCACCAACTCGTCGGGGGTCTGCGCGCGGCCATGGGCTATACCGGTTGCGCCACCGTGGCAGAGATGCGGACCGCCTGCCGCTTCGTCAAGATCACGGGCGCCGGCCTGAAGGAGAGCCACGTCCACGATGTGCAGATCACGCGCGAGTCGCCGAACTACCGTTCCTGACGCTCAGGCCGGCACGGCCGCGGGGTCCGCCCCGCGCGGTCGGGGCCGGCGGGCCCGGCGCACGCCCAGCATCAACATCGCCGGCGTCACGATCAGCGTCAGGACCGTGGCGACGACCAGTCCGCCCGCGATGGCCGAGGAAAGCTCCGTCCACCATTGCGTCGACGGTGCACCGTAGACGATCTCGCGCGCGCCGAAATCCAGGTTCACGCCGATCACCATCGGCATCAGCCCCAGCGCCGTCGTCGACGCGGTCAACACCACGGGTCGCAACCGCTGCGCCCCCGTTCTGAGCGCCGCCTCCAGCGGCGATGCGCCGTTGCGCACCAAGTCGTTGTAGGTGTCGATCAGGACGATGTTCGTGTTCACCACGATCCCCGCCAGTGCGATCACCCCGATACCCCCCATGACCACGCCGAAGGGCCGCCCGGTCACCAGCAGCCCCAGCAACACGCCCGCGATCGAGAAGACGATGGCCGACATCACGATGAAGGCCTGCCAGAAGTTGTTGAACTGCACGAGCAGGATCAGGAACATCAGCAGGACCGCCGAGACGAAGGCGCCGATCAGGAAGACCATCGCATCCTGCTGGTCCTGCGCCTCGCCGGCGAAGCTCGCGGTCACGCCGGGGGGCAGGTCCGCTGTCTCGAGCGCCTCCTGCAGCGCGATCACCTGGTCATTGACCAGAAGACCCGGCGCCACGTTCGCCTCGATCCGGGCGACGCGGCTCTGGTCGATGCGCGTGATCGTGCCCGTCCGGGCGGTGGGCTCGAAGGTAACGAAATTGCTGATGGGGACGAGGCCCGCCGTCGTGGGCACGCGCAGGCCCTCCAGCTCCTCCAGCGTCCGGTCCCCGCTGGGAAAGCGAACGCGGATGTCCACGCTGCCTTCGGCCGAATCGGGGCGATAGTCGGCAACCGTGATCCCCTGCGTCAGCAGCTGCACCGCCTGGCCGATCAGGCTGACATCGGCGCCGAAGCGCGCCGCCTCGGACCGGTCGACCCGAAGGCGCCATTCGACCCCCGGCAGCGGCTGCGTGTCGGTGATGTCGGTGAACCCGCCGATCCGCGCCATCAGGTCGCGGACGACCTCGATCGCCTGCGTCTGCTGGGCGGGGTCGCGGACGCGCAGCTGCAGGTTGACCGGCTTGCCGGCTGAAGGGCCGCCCGACTCGGTCTGGACCTGCACGTCGATGCCGGGGATCGTGGCCATGTCCGTTCGGATGGCCGCACCGATGTCGTCGGCCGTCGGGCGGGTGTCCCATTCGGTCAACTCGATCCGCAACGTCCCGATCAGTTCCTCGGAACGCTGCGCATCGGCCTGCGTGCGCGCATAGACCGAAGCGATGCCCTCCTGCCCGTCCAGCCTGGCCTCGACCCGGCGCATCAGCGCGTCCTTCTCCCAGATCGAGAAGTTGTCGCGGGCGCGGACCTCGACCTGCATGAAGTCCGGCTCCACGCTGGGAAAGAACGTGATGCCGTTGCCGAACTGCCCGTAGAAGCCGAACGACCCGATCAAAAGGGCCAGTGCCAAGATAACGGTCGTCCAGGGCCGCAGGATCGCCCGTTCGAGCAGTCGGACATACCGTCCGGTGAAGCCCGGCAGGCTGCGCGGATCCCCGACCTCTGCGGCATGCATGGCGCGCTTTTCGGCCGCCGATTGGGGCTGGCGGCGCCCGATGATGCCGCCGACCACCGGGATGAAGACCAGCGCCATGAAGAGCGAAGCGCCCAGCGTCAGGATCACCGTGATGGGCAGGAACTTCATGAATTCGCCCGTCGTGCCCGACCAGAACAAAAGCGGGAAGAAGACCGAGAGGGTCGTGGCCGTCGAGGCGATGATGGGCCAGGACATTCGCGTCGCCGCGAAGGAATAGGCGCGGCGGGCGGACAGCCCCTCCTGCAACTTTCGGTCGGCCAGCTCGGTCACGACGATGGCGCCGTCGACAAGCATCCCGACCACCAGGATCAACGAGAAGAGGACCACGATGTTCAGCGTGAACCCCATGAACCAGAGCGCCGCGACGCCGGCCAGGAACGCGCCCGGAATGGCAAGCCCGACCAGCAGGGCGGACCGCAGGCCCAGCGCCCAGACGACGACGATCATCACCAGCAGGATCGCGGCGATCACGTTGGCCTCCAGATCGCCCAGGAGGTCCTCGACCTGTTCGGATTCGTCCTGCAGGTAGTCCACCCGAACCGTGGCCGGCCACCCCTCGCGGGCCGTGTCGATTTCGGCGCGCACGGCCCGGACCGTCTCGATGATGTTGGCCCCCACGCGCTTCTTCACCTCCAGCGCGAGCGCCGGCTGCCCGTCGATCCGCGCAAAGCTGGTCGGGTCCTCGTAGGTCTGCCGCACGGTGGCGACATCGGCGAAGGTGACGACCGTGTCGCCGCGGACCTTCACCGGCAGCGACAGCACGTCCTCGATGTTCTCGATCAGGCCCGGAACCTTCAGGACGACGCGGCCGGCATCGGTGGTGATCGCGCCCGCCGCGATCAGACGATTGTTGCGGGTGATCTGGCCGATCAGCTCGTCGAAGGAGATGTTGTAGGTCTCGAACACCGTCGGGTCGATCAGCACTTCCAGCAGCTGTTCGCGCTGCCCCCCGATATCCACCTCCAGCACGCCCGGGACGCCCTCGATCCGGTCCTCCAGATCGTCGACCAGCGTGTTGAGCGCGCGCTCCGGCACCGGGCCGGACAGGATGACCGTCAGGATCGGGAAGAGGGCCGTGTTGATCTCGGTCACGACCGGGTCGTTGGCGTCGTCGGGCAACTCGGGCACGGCGCGGTCGACCGCCTCGCGCACGCTGTCCAGCGCCTCGTCGGCATCGAAGGCGGGCTCGAACTCCAGGCTGACGGAGACGTGCCCCTCCTGCGCGTTCGTGGTCATCTTGCGCAATCCCGTCAGCGACGAAAGCTCCGTTTCCAGCGGTTCGGCCAGCAGACGCTCGGCATCCTCGGGGCTGATCCCTTCGAGGCCGGTCGAGACGTAGATATGCGGGATCGGGATCTCGGGCGACGACTCCTTCGGGATGCCGACATAGGCGAAGGCCCCGACGGACAGAACCGCGATCAGGATCATCGCCACCACGCGCGTGCGCCCGAAGGCGGCGTCGATCAACGCGCGCATCACTCGACCGCACCGTCGGGCATGGCGGCACCGGTCGCCTCGTCCAGGGCGACGGCGACGGGGTCGACGCCCGCGTCCAGCTCCGCCTCGGGCATCGGCATGACCTGCTCGCCTTCGGAGACGAAGCCTTGCCCCACGGTCAGGATCGTGGCCTGTTCGGGCAGACCCGTGACCCAGATGCCCTCGCTCTCGGCACGCACGATCTCCACCTCGTTGAAGACGACCGCGCCCTCGTCGCCCAGTGTCTTGATGCCGAGCACGCCGTCGGACGACAGCGACATGATCGCCGGCGACAGCAGGTGCGCAACCGCGGTCCCGGTGGGAATCCTCACTTCGGCACTGACGCCCGCGGGAACGGTGCCGCCGGGGTTGTCCACCGTCACCTCGGCCAGGAAGGTTCGGGTCTCGGCATCGGCGGCCGTCCCGACAAAGGTGACCTCGCCCGGGCTGGTCTCTCCGGTGATGAATCGAACCTCCGCGACCTGGCCTGCGCGAACCTCGTTCAGGGCCTGCTGGGGCACGCGGATGCTCACGGTCAGGGGCGTGTTGTCGACCACCTCGGCCACCACGGTTCCATTGGCCACGAATTGACCCGGGTCGATGTCCAGCGTCTCGATCCGTCCGGCGAACGGCGCGCGGATTTCGGTTCGGGCGGTCTCCTCCTCGGCGGCGGCCAGCTGGGCGCGCGCGGCGGCCAGCGCCGTCCGCGTCTCGGCCACGCGGTCGACCGTGGCCACGCCGCGATCCAGCAAGGTCCGGGCGTTTTCGTAGTCGCGCTCGGTCCGTTCCAGTTCGGTGCGGGCGCGGGCCAGGTCGGCCTCGCGCTGGGCGGCGTCGATCCGGGCGATGACCTCGCGGGCGTCCACGTCCTGCCCCTTGCGAACCAGAACCTCGGCGATCTGGCCCGATGTCTCGGTCGGAATGCCGCTGCGCCGGTCGGGAAGCGCCTGCCCCTCGGCCGTGAGGTAAAGCGTGACCTCCTCGGCTTCGCTTCGGCGGATGGCCACGGCAGGCGGTGTCTGCGCCGACTCGTCCCGGACCTCGCCTTCGGACGTGGACGGCAGGACGTATCCCGACCCCATCCATCCCACCAGGGCCACGACCAGGGCGCCCGCGATCCACTTCGACCGCGATGCCCCCGCGTCCGTTTCGAACCGCAGACGCGCGGGCCCGGCCTCGGCGCGGCGATCCGCAGCGACGCCGTCGGGGGCGGAGGTATCGTCGCTCATCGTTGTCTCCTGTCGGAAGGGCGCCGGTGGCCGTGGAGGTCCGGGGCCATGCGCCGCGTCACCGTGTCCGGAATTCCCGGAATGGCGGATCCATCGGATGCCAGATGGGGCCGCGCTGGTTTCGATGCAATCGATATGGCAAAAGCGCGCGAAAGGTCCAGACGGCCACGGATCCATCCGTCGCCCATGCCCGGGGACGCGATGCGCCTGAAAATCGTCAGCTGGAACATCCGCAAGGCCGTCGGCCTGGATTGGCGCCGCGACCCCGCGCGCGTGCTGGACGTGTTGGGCGCCATGGCCCCCGACATCATCCTGCTGCAGGAGGCCGACAAGCGTCTTCCCCCCCGGCCCCCGGCGCTGCCGCTCGACGTGGTTCGTGACGCCGGCTGGCACACCATCGACGCCGACCCCGAGACACCGTCGATCGGCCATCACGGCAATGCCATCCTGCACCGCCCCGATCTTCGCCCGACCCGCGTCGTCGGGCTGGACCTGCCGGGGCTGGAGCCGCGCGGATCGGTCCTCGCCCGGATCGTGGGGCGGGGAAGCGCGATCACCGTCGCCGGCATGCATCTCGGCCTGCGGGCCAAGGACCGGCGCCTGCAGGTGCCCGATGTCGTCGCCAAGGCGCGGGACCTGGGCGACCCCGTCCTGATGGCGGGCGACCTGAACGAGTGGCGCGCCGGGGACGACGCGCTCGACCTGCCGCCGGACTGGCGCCTGGTGGCGCCTGGCCCGAGCTTTCATGCGACGCGCCCGACCCTGCGGCTGGACCGCTATATCGTCGGTCCCGGGATCGAGGTCGTCGAAACCGGCGTCTTGCCCAAGACGGAGGCGCGCCGCGCGTCCGACCATCTGCCCGTCTGGATGGAGATCGAGATCCGGTAGCCGGCAATCACTCTTCGTCGATCGGCGGGTCGACCAGTTCGGGCCCTTCGACCCGGTTTGAATTCACCGCGCGATCCACCCGATATCGGTCGAACCGGCCCGGCGGTGCCGCGCGCATCAGCCGCGCCGCGCCGGTGCCCACCTCTTCCAACCAGAGCGGCCAGTCCTCGGGCGCCAGCGTTACCGGTTCCCGGTGATGGATCATCGCCACGTCCGGTCCTGCCGCACAGGTCACGATGGCGCAGGTGGCGACGGCATCGGGACCCCAGTCCTGCCAGATCCCCGCGAAGGCCAGCGGGGCTTCCGTCGACGGTCGGAAATACCAGGGAAGCCCGGTTCCGTCCGCGTCACGGGTCCATTCGTAGAACCCGGTTGCCGGGATCAGGCAGCGGCGCTCGCGGCAGGCGGCACGAAAGGCGGGCTTGCGGGCGATCGTCTCGGCCCGCGCGTTGATCAGCAGCGGGCCCGCCGTAGGCGTCGCGTACCAATGGGGCAGGAACCCCCACCGCATCGGCCGCAGACGGCGCGCCCCGCCTCCGTCGGTCACCACCGGCACCTGCGTCGTGGGGCAGACGTTCCAGCGCGGCCCGTCGGGAAGGTCGTTGGATGCCACCGCGTCGAAAAGCTGCACCATCGCCTCGTGCGGGAGGGTCATGGCATATCGTCCGCACATGATCGGGCCCCATCCTCGCGCCACGGTCGGGCGCCTTAGTCCTGAGCGAAAGGGACCCCGCGATGCCTCGCAGGGTCCCGTGTCTCGTCCGTCGGCTTGGCGCCCTTACTTCGCGACGATCCGGTCGTCGGTCATCGGCGTGTAGGGCGCGTTCTCCGCCAGGTACTCTGCGGTGACATCGGCCAGGTCGGGGCCGAAATCATAGGCGTCCTCGGCATCGACGAACATGCCATAGCCGTCGCCACCGTTGCGGACATAATTGTTGGACACCACGCCGTACATCTTGCCGGGGTCGAGCGGTTCGCCACCCACTATCACGTCGCTGACGCGGCTGCCCGGTTCGGCCGAGGCGTCGAAGGCATAGCTCATGCCCGCGACCTGCGGGAACCGGCCGGCTCCCTCCTCGATCTGGCTGACGCCGTTCTCCAGCGCCTCCAGCAGCGTGGCGCCGTCGACGCGGAACGTGGACAGCGTGTTCTGGAACGGCAGCACCGTCAGGACCTCGCCCATCGTGACCTCGCCCGCGTCGATGGAGGCACGAAGCCCGCCACCGTTCTGGATCGCGACGTCGATGCCCTGGTCGGCGACGCGATCGAGCATCGCCTCCGTCACCAGGACGCCCATCTCGCACCCACCGGCGCGGCAGACCTCGCGCGACCCCTCGATCGGCGCGGTCGCTTCGGCGACCACGCGGTTGCGCAGCTCCTCCAGCGGCTCGGCCAGTTCGGCGACGCGTGCCTTCGTGTCCTCGTCCTCGGCCACCGATGCATCGAGAAGGATCGGATCGCCGGAAATCGCGGTGATCTCTCCGGCATCGTCGAAGGTGATGTCCAATTCGCCCAGATACTTGCTGTAGGCGTAGGCCTGCACGATCGGGACGCCGTTCACCTCGGTCGGATAGGTACCGGCGGCGTCCTCGTCGTCATTGCTCAGCAAGGTGTGGGAATGGCCGCCGATGATCAGGTCCACGCCGGTCAGTTCTTCCGCCAGACGCTTGTCGGCGGGCAGGCCGACATGGGTCAGAAGGATGATCTTGTTCACCCCGTCCCCGGTCAGGGCGTCGATCTCGGCCTGGGCGGCATCCGCCGACGGCGAGAAGATCACGGTGTCACCGGGCGAGGACGTCTCGGGCGTGTCTTCGGCCAGGACGGACACGATGCCGATCCGCTCGCCGCCGACTTCCAGCACGGTCGACTTGCCGATCTCGCCGGCCAATGCGTTGTTCTGGCTGACGTCGATATTGGCCGACAGCACCGGGAACTCCACCTGCTTGACGAAATCGGCCAGACCCTCCGGCCCGTCGTCGAATTCGTGGTTGCCCACGGCCATCGCGTCGTAGCCCAGCTTGGTCATGAACTCGGCGGCAAGGTCGCCCTTGTACTGGGTGTAGAACAGCGAGCCCTGGAACCAGTCGCCGGCATCCAGCAGCAGAACGTTTTCGTCCGCCCGGCCACGCGCCTCGTCGATCGCCGTGACCATCCGGGCGATCCCGCCGAAGCACTCGCCCGCCTCGTTGTCCTCGGCCGAACAGGGACCGTCATATTTGCTGATCGGGTCGAACCGGTCGTGGAAGTCGTTGGTGTGCAGGATCGTCAGGTTGAACTCGGCCTGGGCCAGTCCGGTGGTCAGCGCAAGCGCGGCCGACGCGGTGAGAAGACGTTTCATGTCTGGAACCCCCTTGGTTGGATGGATCGGATGGTGCGCAGCTACCGCGAGCTTGTCAAAGCGATATGACGACCGATGCGGTTGACGCCGCGTGATGGGCGCGCCATCCGGGGCGGATGATCTACAAGCTGTTCCGAACGCCCGAATGGCAGGCGCTGCAAGCCGACGGCACCACGACCGGAGCGCCGGTCGATATCGCCGACGGCTATATCCACTTCTCGACCGCCGTGCAGGTCGCGGATACGGCGGCCAAACATTTCGCCGGTGTGGACGGCCTTTGGCTGCTGGCGGTCGACGCGGCGTCGGTCCGCGACAACCTCCGATGGGAAGTGTCCCGCGGCGGCGCGGAGTTCCCGCATCTCTACGCGCCGCTGCGGCTCGATCAGGTCGCCTGGGCGCAACCCCTGCCGCTGTCGGACGGTGTCCATCGGTTCCCGGCCGGGCTGAAATGATCGAACGGCTGGCGATTTCGGCGTTGCACCGGGTGGAGCCGGAACGCGCGCATGGTCTGGCCCTCACCGCGTTGCGGGCGGGGCTGGGCCCGCGCGGCGGGCCGGTCACGTCGGACCGCCTGCGCACGCATGTGGCGGGGCTCGACCTGCCGAACCCCGTCGGCCTGGCGGCGGGCTTCGACAAGAACGCCACGGCGCTTGCCGCATTGTCGCGCTGTGCCTTCGGCTTCGTCGAGGTGGGCGCGGCCACCCCGCGCCCCCAGCCCGGCAACCCGCGCCCGCGCATGTTTCGCCTGACGCAGGACCGCGGGGCGATCAACCGGTTCGGTTTCAACAATGACGGCATGGCCGCCATCGCCGCGCGGCTGGCCCGGCGTCCCGGGACGGGCGTGATCGGCCTGAATCTCGGCGCGAACAAGGACAGCGCCGATCGGGCAGGCGATTTCGCGCGGGTGCTGGCCCGCTGTGGTGCGCATGTCGATTTCGCCACCATCAACGTGAGCAGCCCCAACACCGAGCGTCTGCGCGACCTGCAGGGACCCGCCGCCTTGTCGGCCCTGCTGGCGACGGTGATGTCGGCGCGCGACGCCCTGCCGAGGCCGATCCCGATCTTCCTGAAGATTGCGCCGGACCTGTTGGCGGCGGAACTGGAGGGGATCGCGCGGGCGGCCGAGGGGGTCGACGGCTTCGTTGCCACGAACACGACCCTGTCGCGACAAGGACTCTCGTCCTCGGCGCGGGATCAGGCAGGTGGTCTGTCGGGCCAGCCTCTCTTCGATCCGTCGACACGCGTGCTGGCCCGGCTGCGCGGATGCACCGATCTGCCGATCATCGGCGTCGGCGGCATTGCCACGGCGGAGCAGGCCTATGCCAAGATCCGCGCCGGTGCATCGGCGGTCCAGCTCTACACCGCGCTCGCCTACGAGGGGATGGGACTGGCCGCCCGGATCGCGCGCGGGCTGGACGACCTGCTGCAACGCGACGGCTTCGCGACCGTCGCCGCTGCGGTCGGCACCGACAGGGAACGCTGGCTCTGACACGGGGCTCAGGCTCGGATCGCCGCCCGTTCCAGCGCGGGATACCGCCAGCCCAGCGTCAGCCCCCGCGCGGCGAACGACGCCATGAGTGCCGCCCAGAGCCCGTGATTGGCCAGGATCGGCACGAACAGCATCAATCCGATCAGATAGACCGCGAAGCTCAGGATCATCATGTTGCGCATGTCGCGCGTGCGCGTGGCCCCGATGAAGACGCCGTCCAGCATCCAGGCGGCGACCCCGATCAACGGCGCGGCCACCATCCAGGGAAGGTAGTCGCGGGCGGCCGCGCGCACCTCGGGCGCCGTGGCCATAACATCGACCAGAAGGCCGCCGCCCATGGCGAAGGCCAGCGCCAGGACCGAGACCGTCGCCAGGCCCCACCCCCCGCAGAGCAGCACCGAACGCCGCAGCCGCGACCGGTCACCCGCGCCGAAATACCGACCGACCAGCGCCTCGACCGCGAAGGCGAACCCGTCGAGCGAGTAGGCCGTGACGTAGACGAACTGCAGCAGCACCTGATTGGCCGCCAGCGTCACCGTCCCGAACTTGCCCCCGGTCAACAGAAACGACGCGAAAGTGAGTTGCAGCAGGACCGACCGGATCAGGATGTCGGTGTTGACAGCCAGCATCCGTTTCAGGCGTGTCGCGTCGAAGACCTGCGCCCGGTCGCGCCATGCATGGTCGATAAACGCGTCGCGGCAAAACCACAGCGCCAGCGCCACGCCCGACCACTCGGCCAGGAAGCTCGCGAAGGCCACGCCCGTCACGCCCCAGCCGAGGCCAAGGACGAACCACAGGTCTAGGGCAACATTCGCGCCGTTCATCACCAGTTGGATGACCAGCACGGCGGCCGTCCGTTCCTGCGCGATGAGCCAGCCGGTCAGGCCGTAGATCGCGATCGCCGCAGGGGCCGACCAGATGCGGATCGTCATGTAGTCGCGGGCCAGCCCCTCGACCTCGGCGTTGGTGGGCGCCAGCCGGAAGGCCAGGGCGAAGATCGCCCATTGCAGCGCGATCAGCGCTGCGCCGGCCACCGCCGCAATCAGCAGCGCGCGCGACAGAAGCGCCACCAGTTCCGCCCGGTCCCCGGCTCCCAACGCCTGCGCGGCCAGGCCGGTCGTACCCATCCGCAGGAAACCGAAGATCCAGTAGATCGAAGACAGGATGATCGCGCCGGCGCCCACCGCCGCGATCGGCGCCGCCTGCCCCATCTGGCCGACCACGCCGGTGTCGACCACGCCCAGGATCGGCACCGTCGCGTTCGACAGGACGACGGGAATCGCGACCTTGAGGATCCGGCGATGCGTCAGCGCGGGTTGCGTCACGCCCGGGGCGGCATCAGGAAATGGCCGGTGGCCTGGGCGAACAGGCGGTCGCGGTTGTCCTGCCACCCTTCGACATGAACGGAGGCGTAGCGGCGCCCCGACCGGTTCACCCGCGCGCGCGCATAGGCGTCGCGCGGCAGGCCCGAGCGCAGGTAGTCGACCGAAAAGTCGATCGTCTTCGGCAACCGCGGCAGCGTGTCGAAGGTCAGGCCCTCTGGCTCCAGCCGGCCGGCCTCCAGATCGTCCCAGAGCATCGCCCAGGACAGGGTGACGATGGCCGTCACCTCCAGGAAGGCGGCAGTGACGCCACCATGGAGCGCGGGCAGCGCCGGATTGCCGATCAGCTTGTCGTCGTAGTGGAGGACGCCCGTCAGCTCGTCCCCGCGCCGGTCGAAGGCGATGCCCAGGAACCGGATATAGGGCACCCCGTCGATCAGCGCGCGCAGCGCGGCATCGCGTCGTTGCTTGACGACCTGTATCGGTTCGGGCCGGTTCACGCGCCGCGCCCCCGTTCGAGGGTGAACGTGCCGTTCGCGACGGCGACGGGGCCCTTGCCATCGGTCTCGTCGAAGGCTTCCGCCCGGACGAAGGCGACGGAGCGGGTCACATGGTGGCAGACGGCGCGGGCGGTGATCCTCTGGTGCGGCTCGGCCGCGCGCATGTAGTCGATGCGCAGATCCATGGTCGCCGTCGCCACCGGCGCGGACGGGTGCGACAGGACCGCAGCCCCGCCGGTCGTATCCATCAGGGCGGAGACCGCGCCGCCATGGACGACGCCAGTCCGCGGGTCGCCGACCAGCGTTTCCGCCCAGGGCATGGAGATGGTCGCCGCCCCTTCGGCCACCGCCTCCACCTGCATGGAGAGTGCGCGGCAATGCGGCAGCGCCTGGATGAACTGTCGTGCGGCGCGTGCGCGGGCCTGGTCGGTATCGGTCATGGCCGCAGCCTTGCCGCGAAGCCCGCCGGCCCGCAACCCCGTGCGATGGACAGTGGTCCCGCAGGCATGGCAAACTGCATCCGGGAGGACTGCGCATGGCGGAACGGTTGGACTTCAAGCAGATGTGCGCGCGCTTCGAAGTGACCCCACGGACGCTGCGCCACTACGAATACATCGAACTGCTGTTCCCCGAACGCGAAGGCCGCGCGCGCTTCTACGGCCCGCGCGAGATTGCGCGGATGACCCTGATCCTGCGGGGTCGCAAGTTCGGCTTCTCGCTGGAAGAGATCCGGCAATGGCTTGAACTCTACGACCGGGACCCGGAGGGGCGGACCCAGATGCAGGTCTGGATCGACTTGGCCGACCGCCAGCTTTCCGAGCTCGCGGAGCGGCGCCGTCACCTGGACGAGGCCATCACCGAACTGACGGCGCTGCGCGACGGTGTTCGGCGCGACCTGGACGCCAAGGGCTGACCCGCGCCGGCAGATTTCGCAGATTTCCGGCGCAAGGATACGCACCCGCGACAGAGATGACGTGAACGATCCTTACGTCAACGTCAAATTGACGCGACGTCCGGGTTACGTAAACGTCATCCTGTCTTGTATCAGGGAGGACAGGTCCGCATTTCGGCGTCAGATCGAAGGGAACCTGCAAGAGGACAGACACGATGGCCACCGAGCTGATGACGATCCGACAGATGTGCGACGCGTTCGACGTGACGCCCCGCACGCTGCGTTTCTACGAACAGAAGGAACTGCTGTTTCCGCAGCGCGAGGGACAGAAGCGCTGGTACACGCGCCGCGACCGCGCCCGCCTGAAGCTGATCCTGCGCGGCAAGCGTTTCGGCTTCTCGCTGGAGGATATCCGGCAGCTGCTGGATCTCTATGACCTGGGGGACGGCCAGTTCACCCAGTTCGCCCGCAGCCACGAGATCGGCCGTGACCGTCTGGCGGCGATGACCGCCCAGCGCGACGAATTGAACGAAGCCATCGAGGACCTGACCGAGCAGCTGCGCTGGGCCGAGAAGATGATGGCCCAGATGCAGCCCCGCAAGGCCGGCTGACCCACGCGGCGGGGGGTATGCCCCTCGCGCCCGATCCGACGGAGGAGATCACATGCCCAGCTACACCGCCCCCACCAAGGACATGCAGTTCGTGATGCACGACCTGCTGAAGATCAGCGACCAGGACATTCCCGGTTATGCGGACCTGGACCCGGAATTCACGGGCGCGATCCTGGATGCGGTGGGTCAGTTGGCGACCGAGGTGATCCACCCGTTGAACGTCGTGGGCGACACGCAGGGCTGCAAGCTGGAAAACGGCGTCGTCCGCACGCCCGACGGCTTCAAGGAGGCGTTCGACCAGCTGCGCGACGGCGGCTGGACCTCGCTGGACGCGGCCGAGGAATATGGCGGCCAGGGCCTGCCCTACATGTCCTATACGATGGTGGGCGAGATCCTGTCCTCGGCCAACATGGCTTTCAACATGTATTACGGCCTGACCCACGGCGCGGCCTCGGCGATCATGGCGCACGGGACCGATGCCCAGAAGGCCAAGTGGCTGCCGAAGATGAACAGCTGCGAATGGACCGGCACCATGAACCTGACGGAGCCGCATTGCGGCACCGATCTGGGTCTGATGCGCACCAAGGCCGTTCCGCAGGAGGACGGCTCGTTCAGGATCACCGGGCAGAAGATCTTCATCTCCGCCGGCGATCATGACATGGCCGAGAATGTGATCCACCTGGTCCTCGCCAAGATCCCCGGAGGGCCCGAGGGCATCAAGGGCGTCTCGCTGTTCATCGTGCCGAAATACAAGGTCGACGACGACGGCAATGTCGGCGCGGCCAACGGCGTCTCGGTCGGCAAGATCGAGGAGAAGATGGGCATTCACGGCAACTCGACCTGCGTGATGAACTACGACGAGGCCGAGGGCTTTCTGCTGGGGCAGGAGCATAAGGGCATGCGCGCCATGTTCACGATGATGAACGAGGCGCGGCTTGGCGTGGGCCTGCAGGGCTATGCCCAGGCAGAGATCGCCTATCAGAACGCGCTGGCCTACGCGGTCGACCGCCTGCAGGGGCGCGACGTGACCGGGACCAAGAACCCCGACGGGCCGGCCGATCCGCTGATCGTGCATCCCGACATCCGGCGCAACCTGATGGACCAGAAGTCCTTCGTCGAAGGGGCGCGCGCCTTTGTCTTCTGGGGCGCCAACCTGATCGACCGGGCGCATCGCAACGAGGATGCGGAGGCCGACGGCCTGATTTCGCTGATGACGCCGGTCATCAAGGGCTTCCTGACCGACAAGGGGTTCGAATACGCCACAGCCGCGCAGCAGGTCTATGGCGGCCACGGCTACATCGAGGAGTGGGGCATGTCGCAATTCGCGCGCGATGCCCGGATCGCGATGATCTACGAAGGCGCGAACGGCGTTCAGGCGCTCGACCTCGTCGGCCGCAAGCTGGCGCAGGACGGCGGCAAGCACGTCATGGCGTTCTTCGAGATGGTCAAGACCTTCTGCAGGGAGAACGGCGAGGACGAGGATCTGAAAGGCTTCGTCGAACCCCTCAAGGCGGCGTCCAAGGACCTGCAGGCGGCCGGCATGTATTTCATGCAGGAAGGCGTCAAGAACCCGAATGCCGCGCTCTCGGGCTCCTACGACTTCATGCACATGATGGGGCATGTCTGCCTGGGCCTGATGTGGGCGCGCATGGCCAAGGTCGCCTACGCCAAGCTGGAGGAGCCAGGCGCCGACCGCGACTTCCTCGAAGCCAAGGTCGCGACGGGCCGCTACTACATGGCGCGCCAGTTGCCGGCGACGTCGATGCATCTGGCCCGCATCCAGACCGGTCCCGACACGATCATGGGGCTGGAAGCGACGGCGTTCTGAGCATGGCGCGGGCGCAGCGCCTGACCCGTCGGTTCCCGGCGCAGATGTCGGAGGCGGGCTTTCGCCGCCTCCGTCGCTTTGCCGAGGAGGCGGGACTGGAGGAGGGCGAGGCGCTGTCGTTCCTGTTCGAGAACTTTGACAGCGTGACGCATCGTGACAACCTTCCCCACCGCCTGGACCTGCACAAGGCGATGCTGCGCAAGCGCACCGCCGATCGCGGGACGGAATGAACTCGGGCGTCGGGCATCCTGTCCGGCGCCGACATGCACTTCGGGAGGAAGCGCATCATGACCATCGAACTCCACTGCTTCGGTGAGAGTGGGAACAGCTACAAGGCTGCTCTCGCTCTCGAATTGTCGGGTCTCGACTGGAAGCCGGTCTTCGTCGACTTCTTCGGCGGTCAGGCCCGAACGCCGGAATGGCGCGCCGCGAACGGCATGGGCGAGGCGCCGGTGCTGGTCGACGGCGACTTCCGCCTCAGCCAATCCGGCGCGATCCAGGCCTGGATCAGCGACCGGACGGGCCGGTTCGGCGGCACGGGCGACGACCGGTACGAGGTGCTCCGCTGGGTCTTGTGGGACAACCACAAGCTCAGCTCCGTCGCCGGCATGACCCGGTTCCTGATGAACTTCCTGCCCGAGGCCAAGCGCCCGGCCGAGACCATCGCGTTCAACCATGGCCGCCTGAAGACCGCCTACGAGGTCCTGGAGCGGCACCTCGACGGGCGCGACTGGATCGTCGGCGACGGCGTGACCAATGCCGACCTCAGCTGCTGCGGCTATCTCTACTATCCCGAGCCGTTCGGGTTCGACCGCGCCGACTGGCCCCGTATCGACGCCTGGCTGGACCGCATCGCCGCCCTGCCCGGCTGGAAACACCCCTATGACCTGATGCCCGGCCGTCCCTCGGACCGCCAAGAAGGAGTTTCGACATGACCGAAGCCTATATCTACGATTCCGTCCGCACCCCGCGCGGCAAGGGCCGCCCCGACGGCAGCCTGCACGAGGTGACCGCCGCCCGCCTGTCGGCGCAGGTGCTGGACGCACTGAGGGAACGGTCCGGCTTCGAAGGCCACGCGGTCGAGGACGTGATCTGGGGCAATGCCACGCAGGTCATGGAACAGGGCGGCTGCCTCGCGCGGACGGCGGTGCTGGCCTCCGGCCTCGACGAGCGCATCCCGGGCCTGTCGATCAACCGCTTCTGCGCGTCCGGCATGGAAGCGGTGAACCTCGCCGCGAACCAGATCCGCGGCGGCGCGGGCGAGGGCTACATCGCCGGCGGGGTCGAGTGTATGTCGCGCGTGCCCATGGGGTCGGACGGCGCCGCCATCGCGGTCGATCCGTCCATCGCGATGGAGACGTACTTCGTGCCCCAGGGCATCAGCGCCGACATCATCGCCACCGAATACGGGTTCAGCCGCGACGACGCCGACCAGTTCGCCGTCGAGAGCCAGAACCGCGCCGCCGCGGCCTGGAAGGACAACCGCTTCGACCGCTCCATCGTCACCGTGCGCGACGTGAACGGCCTGCCCATCCTCGACCATGATGAATACATCCGTCCGGGCACCGACATGCAGTCGCTGGGCAGCCTCAACCCTGCCTTCCAGGCCATGGGCGAGGTCATGCCCGGCTTCGACAAGATCGCCCTGATGAAATATCCGCATTTGGAGCGGATCAACCACGTCCACACCGCCGGCAATTCTTCGGGCATCGTGGATGGCGCCGCGGGCGTCCTGATCGGGTCGAAGGAATTTGGCGAGAAGTGGGGCCTGAAGCCCCGCGCGCGCATCCGCGCCACTGCGAAGATCGGGACAGACCCGACCATCATGCTGACCGGCCCCGTCCCCGTGACGCAGAAGATCCTGGCCGATAACGGCATGGCGATCGGCGATATCGACCTGTTCGAGGTGAACGAGGCGTTCTCCTCGGTCGTGCTGCGCTTCATGCAGGCCTTCGACGTCGATCACGGCAAGCTGAACGTCAACGGCGGCGCCATCGCCATGGGCCACCCGCTGGGCGCGTCGGGGGCGATCATCATCGGTACGCTTCTGGACGAGATGGAGCGGTCGGACCGGGAGACCGGCCTCGCCACGCTCTGCGTCGCGTCGGGCATGGGTGCGGCCACGATCATCGAGCGGGTCTGATCCGCCGATGGACCGCCCGTCGGACCCACAGGCCGTCGGCATCTACCAGATGCTGCTGGACCGGATCGACGCCGCCTATGCGGCGCGCGACTACGGGACGTTCCGGCCTCTGGTGGTGCTGCCGCAGCGGTTCGTCACGCCGGAACGGGTGCGCACCATCTCGACCGAGGAGGGGCTGCGCACCGCGTTCCTCAACTTCGCCGATTTCCTGCGCTCGCAGAATGTCGACGGGTTGATCCGCCATTGCCGGTCCGCCCATTTCCGCAGTCCGGGCCTGATGCGGGGCATGCACGTGACCCACATGGTCAGTCGCAGCGGCATCCGCCTCCAGCCGCCCTACGAGGTGCTGACGACGCTCCGCTACCGTGACGGGGATTGGCGCGTCTCGGCCTCGCTGAACCGGGTGCCCGAGACCGGGTGGCCCGTCCTCGCCATGAAGACCGCGGCGGATCACATCCGCCCCGTCCCGCAATTCAACGATACCGTCCCCCCGAAGGAGACCCGCTCATGACAGATTTCACGCTGACCAAAGACGCCGAAGGCGTTGCCACCATCACCTGGGACGTCAAGTCCAGGTCCATGAACGTTCTCAGCCTGCAGGGTTGGGAAGACCTGGACACTTGCGTGACCGATGCGCTCGCCGACGCCGACGTCAAGGGCATCGTCATCACCTCGGGCAAGCCCGACAGCTTCGCGGGTGGCATGGACCTGAACGTCATCGCCAAGATGAAGGAAAGCGCCGGCGACGACCCGGCGCGCGGCCTGATGGACGGGCTGATGGCGAGCCACGCGATCCTGCGCAAGATCGAACGCGCCGGCATGGATCCGAAGACCCTGAAGGGCGGCAAGCCGGTGGCCTGCGTCCTGCCGGGCACGGCGCTGGGCATCGGGTTCGAGATCCCGCTGGCCTGCCACCGCATTTTCGCCGCGGACAATCCGAAGGCCAAGATCGGCTTGCCGGAGATCATGGTCGGCATCTTCCCCGGCATGGGCGGCACGACCCGCCTCGCGCGCAAGCTCGGCGCGATGGCGGCCTCGCCCTTTCTGCTGGAAGGCAAGCTCAGCGATCCGTGGAAGGCCAAAGCCGCGGGTCTGATCGACGAGGTCAGCGCCGACCCGATGGCCGATGCGCGCGAATGGGTCCTGTCGGCGAAGGATGCCGACATCGTTAAGCCATGGGACCAGAAGGGCTACAAGATGCCCGGCGGCGCGCCCTATCACCCGGCGGGCTTCATGACCTTCGTCGGCGCATCGGCCATGGTGAACGGCAAGACGCAAGGCGCGTTCCCGGCGGCGAAAGCGCTTTTGTCGGCGGTCTACGAAGGCGCGCTCGTGCCCTTCGACACGGCGCTCAAGATCGAGGCGCGGTGGTTCACGCATGTCCTGATGAACCCGTCGTCCGAGGCGATGATCCGCTCGCTCTTCATCAACAAGGAGGCGCTGGAGAAGGGCGCAAACCGGCCCGACGCGCCCGACCAGAAGGTGTCCAAAGTCGGCATCCTCGGCGCCGGCATGATGGGCGCGGGCATCGCCTATGTCAGTGCGAATGCCGGGATCGAGGTCGTCCTGATTGACCGTGAACAGGCCGCCGCCGACAAGGGCCGCGCCTATTCCGAGGGGATCCTGGACAAGGGCATCAGCCGCAAGAAAGTCACCGAGGAGAAGAAGACCGAGGTTCTGGGCCGCATCACCGCGACCACCGATCTGGACGTGCTGAAAGGGTGTGACCTGATCGTCGAGGCCGTGTTCGAGGACATGGGCGTCAAGGCCGAGATGACGAAGGCGGTCGAGGCCATCGTGGGCGACGACTGCATCTTCGCGACCAACACCTCGACCCTGCCGATCACCGAACTGGCGAAGGCCAGCGTCCGGCCCGCGCAGTTCATCGGCATCCACTTCTTCAGCCCCGTCGACAAGATGCTGCTGGTCGAGATCATCAAGGGCGCCGAGACCGGCGACCGGGCCGTGGCCAAGGCGCTCGATTTCGTGCGCCAGATCCGCAAGACGCCGATCGTGGTGAACGACGCGCGCTTCTTCTACGCCAACCGCTGCATCATCCCCTACATCAATGAGGGTATCCGCATGGTCGCCGAAGGGGTGAACCCCTCGCTGATCGAGAACGCGGCCAAGCAGCTGGGCTTCCCGCTGGGGCCGCTGCAACTCGTCGACGAGACCTCCATCGACCTCGGCGTCAAGATTGCCAAGGCCACCCGCGCCGCCATGGGCGATGCCTATCCCGACGGCGCGGTGGACGAGGTGCTGTTCGCCTTCGCCGATGCCGGGCGTCTGGGCAAGAAGTCGAACGCGGGCTTCTACGACTACGACGACAAGGGCAAGCGCCAGGGCCTGTGGTCGGAACTGGGTACGCGCTACCCCGAGGCCGAAGACCAGCCCGACCTGCATGAGGTTCAGAACCGCCTGATGTTCGCGCAGGTGCTGGAGGCCGTTCGTGCGTTGGAGGAAGACGTTCTGCTGGACATCCGCGAGGGGGACGTGGGCGCCATCCTCGGCTGGGGCTTTGCGCCTTGGTCAGGCGGCCCGTTCAGCTGGCTCGACATCGTGGGCGCCGACTGGGCGGCCGAGACGACGGGTCGCCTGGCCGAGGCTCACGGCCCCCGCTTCGCCACCCCTGCCCTGCTGTCGAAGATGGCGGCCAAGGGCGGGTCCTTCTACGGCGGGGCTGGCAAGCGCGCCGCCTGACCACAGCGGGACGGGTCACGGGCCGGCGCGATTGTTTCCAAGCCGCGCCCGTGACTTTTCATCATCCCGCCCGATTTGAACGACAGGGTTCCGCCACAGCCCCCCAGCCTAATGGGAACGGGACAGGCAATGGCGGGACCGTCACGTCCAGACAGCCGGCCTTGCCGATCTCGCCTGCGCCATCGGCGCAGGCGACTTCGTTCATGGATTGCCCGTCCGGCCCGCGGCCTAGTTCGCGTCCAGGCGCAGGGGCGGCTCGCCCGCCGAATGCATCGCCTGGTAGGCCTCGCGCACCTTGTCGCGATCGACCGCCTTTGCCCGCCCCCCGACGTCGCACGGAACGCCCTCCGCCTCGACGCAGACGGGCGTGCCGAACGAGATGACGTGGTAGCGCAAATCGGCCAATGGCCGTTCCACGATCAGACCGCGCAAGCCGACCAGGTCGCTGATCACGATGGCGACCTCGGGCTTGGCGCAGATCCGGGCCACCGTCGGACCGGAGAGCAGAACACGCTGGTCGGGCGCCAGGCGCAGCGGACGCGGATTGCCAAGCGAGCCCACCGGCACGCGCACGGGCCAGGTTTCCCGGCGATAGGTCCATTCGGAGCGGGGGCACGACGTCCGGTCCGTCTTGGCGATCGGCCGGGGCCCATCGCGTGTGACGACCCGATCCCCGAAGGCGAGATCCTCGACCGCGCGGGGCCCGTCGGGCGTGGGCAGCAGGGTGCCGGGCACGAAACGGGCGGTGGGGCTTTCCTCGACGGTCTCGACCGGAAAGGCGGGACGGCTGAACAGGGTCGGCTTGGTCATTCGAATATCTCTCGTCCCTGGGGTCTGTGTGCGACGCCGGCGCGAAACCGCCACGCCGGCGGGTCGGAATGCGCGGGAACTGGCGAAACGCCGCACGCCTTCGGTGTTACGCCGGATGCGGGGGGTCGAACGAGTAGGAAAAGGCCGCAATGTCAGCCGCGCAGAATTCCGCCACCCGCGCGCGCGACCGCGCGTCGTAATAGGGGCGCCAGTCGCGCGCCCTGTCGGACCGGTTCGCCACCCCGAGCCGCAGGTCGAAGCCGAGCAACGCCTCGAACGGCGGAAGGTCCTGCGGAAGATGCTCCAACCGGATGAAGATCGGGTCGGTTCCGCCCGCGACATAGGACGCATAGGGCGCGGCCCGGAAAGCCGCGCCGACGGTCGGCGCGGCCAGGAACGCATCGAACGACAGGTCCGAGGCGAGCGCGATGGCCGGATGGTCGAAATCCTGCCCGCGCAGCCAATGGTAGTAGCTGACCATCCGGTCCCACGGGTTGCGTACCAGCATCACGGGCCGAAGCCCCTGCAGCACCGCGTCGGGCAACAGCCCGTGCACATCGCGCAGGGTCGCGTGCTTCCAAAGGCGTCCGGCGGTCCGCGCACCACGCAATCGTCCCTGCCGCCGACGCGCCTTCGGCGTATCGCCGATCAGGATGTCGTCGGCCATCGCCCGCGCCTCCAGCGCCAGGGCCATCGCCGTGCCACCGGTCTTGGGCGCGTGAACGAAGGCGTAGCCGCGCCCGGGCGACAGGATCACGGGACCGCGTCGCGGCGACCGCGCAGCGCAATCAGGCTGCCCGCGCCCGCGATCAGGACCAGACCGGCCAGCGTGACGGGCGAAAGCCGCTCGCCCCAGACGAGCAGGCCGAACAGGGCCCCGAACCCCAGGACGGAGTACTCGAATACCGAAACCAGCGACGCCTCGGCCAATTGATAGCCTCGTGTCAGGAACACCACCGCCAGCAGGCTGCCGACGGCCTGCAGCAGACACCAGCCCAGCACCTCGGCCGATGGGGTGACCCAGCCCTGGGTCAGGAACCCCGTGTCATCGCCCCAGGCACCGAACACGATCACGCCGCCGATCCCCCAGAGGGCCTGGCCGGTGAAGGAGCCCAGCGCCAGCGTCAACGCCGCTTCGCCCGCGCACCATTCGCGCGTCGCGATCGCGGCCACGGCATAGAACGCCCCGCCCAACACCGGCAGGAAGACCAGCGGATCGAGGTTGGAAGGATCCGGCGACAGCACCAAGATCACGCCCAGGAAGCCAAGCAGGACGGCGCAGATCCGCACCGGGCCGACCGATAGCCCGAACAGCGTGACCGAAAAGACCAGCATCCAGATGGGCGAGGTGAACAGCCCCGCCGCCGCCTGCGCGACGGGCATGAAGCCCAGGGCGCCGAAATACACGATCAGCGCGGTCGCCATGATGGCCGATCTGGCGATCACGCCGCGCCAGTTGGTCACGCGCAGCGACCGGCCCGTCACGCCGATCCAAGCCAGCGCGATCCCCCAGATCATCGCGCTGCGGACGACGTGGAACGTCCAGAGGCTGCTTTCGCTGGCGATGACGCGGATGAACTGGTCGATGAACCCGATCGTCCCGGTCCCGGCCAGGATAAAGGCCGCGGCGGCCAGGGGTCTGTTCTGCATCACCGGCCTTGTCCTCTGGCGCGCGCTCGTCGCAGTATCGCCACCCGAGGGGCGAAGGCAACGGGGGCGACCGATGGGCTGGCTGGCCGATGAGACGGGTCTGGACAAATGCGCGGCGAACCATGTCGCGCTGACGCCGCTGTCGCATCTGGAACGGGCCGCGCAGATCTGGCCGGAACGGGAGGCGCTGGTCTACGGCGACATCCGCCGGACCTATGCGACCTATCGCGATCGTGTCACGCGGTTCGCGGCGATGCTGGCAGGCCACGGTGTCCGTTCGGGTGATGTCGTTGCGACGCTGCTGCCCAACGTGCCCGCCCAAGTGGAGGCCAGCTTCGGCGTGCCGGCCTGCGGCGCGATCCTGAACACGATCAACGTCCGACTGGACCGGGACACGGTGGCCTATATCCTGGCCCATGGTGGCGCCCGGGTCCTGCTGGTCGACAGTCAGTTCGTCGATCTGGCCGAAGCGGCCTGCGCGTCGCTGGATTCCCCTCCGCGCCTGATCGAGGTGCCGGACGATCCGGCGGGCCATCCGGCCAGCGGACGCCATCCCCTGTTCGAGGTCGAGTTGGCCGCCGCAAACCCCGATTTCGCGTGGATCCGACCCGCCGACGAATGGGAATCGCTGGCGCTGAACTACACCTCCGGCACGACGGGGCGGCCCAAGGGCGTCGTCTATCACCATCGCGGCGCCTATCTGATGACGATTGGCACCGTGATCAGCTGGCGCATGGTCCTCTATCCGCGGCTGTTGGTCGTCGTGCCCCTGTTTCACTGCAACGGGTGGTGTCATTGCTGGATGACGCCGGTGGTCGGCGGGACGGTCGTCTGCCTGCGCGATGTCTCGGCCCCGGCGATCTATGACGCCATCGCGGATGAGGGCGTCACCCATTTCGGCGGCGCGCCGATCGTCCTGAACACGCTGGTCAACGCCCCGGCGCGGCGCGAATTCGACCACACCGTCGAGGTCTATACCGCCGGCGCGCCACCACCCGCCGCCACCTTGGCGCGAATGGCCGAGCTGGGGTTCAACGTCACCCATGTCTATGGCCTGACCGAAACCTATGGCCACGTGGTCGAGAACGTCTGGCAGCCGGACCTGTGGGACGGCCTGCCGGCCACGGAAACCGCCGCGCTGAAGGCGCGCCAGGGCGTTGCCTATCCGATGATGGAGGGGGTGGACGTCTTCGATGCCGACGGCGATCCGGTGCCCGCCGATGGGATGACCCAGGGCGAGATCGCGATGCGGGGCAATGCCGTGATGAAGGGCTACTACCGCAACGCGGATGCCACGCGCGAGGCGTTCGCGGACGGTTGGTTCCGGTCGGGCGATCTGGGCGTCAAGCACCCGGACGGCTATGTTCAGATCCTGGACCGGGCCAAGGACATCATCATTTCGGGCGGCGAAAACGTCAGCTCCGTGGAAGTCGAGGGCGCGCTGATGCATCACGACGCGGTCTCGCTCGTGGCGGTCGTGGCGCAGGCGGACGACCACTGGGGCGAGGTTCCGCATGCCTTCGTCGAACTGCGCGACGGGGCCAGCACGACAGAAGCCGAGATCATCGCCTTCGCGCGCGAACGGCTGGCCGGCTTCAAGACGCCCAAGGCGGTGACGTTCGGGCCGCTGCCGAAGACGTCGACCGGCAAGATCCGGAAATACACCCTGCGCGAGCGGCTGGCGGATCCGGGGGCTTGACGGCGCTCGACGGCATCGAACGGCTCGAGACGACCGCGTTGTGGCGGCCCGAGGCCGACGCGCAACGGCGCGACGTCTACGTCGCGATCGGCGAGGCGGAACTGGTCATACAGGACAGGACAGGCACCGCGCTCAGCCATTGGTCGCTGCCGGCGCTGGTCCGACGAAATCCCGGAACGCTGCCCGCCGTCTATGCCCCCGCCCGCAAGGCCGAGGAGGAGCTGGAGATCGCCGAGCCGGAGATGGTCGCTGCACTGGACCGGGTGATGAAGGCGGTCGAACAGGGGCGGCGGCGACCGGGGTCCCTTCGCCGCGTGACGGTCGGGCTGATCGCGGGGTTCCTGGTCGGCTCGGCACTGGTCTGGCTGCCCAATGCCCTGCGCGACCACGCCCGCAACGTGATGCCCGCCGCCACGCGGATGGAGATCGGCGACCGCATGCTGACGGAGCTGACGGCCCTGACCGGTCCGCCCTGCGCGACCTTCACCGGGACCGAGGCGCTGGAACAGCTCAAGACCCGCGTGTTGCCCACGACGCCCCTGCGGCTGGCCGTGCTGCGCGATCTGCCGCAACCGGCGATGGCCCTGCCCGGCGGACTGGTCGTTCTGTCCGACGGCCCGCTGGTCACGCAGGACGATCCGGACGTGACGGCGGGGCATTTGCTGTCGGCGACGCTGGCCGCGCTGTCGGATCCACCCCTCGACCGGTTCCTGGAAGGGATCGGCACGATGGGTCTGCTGCGACTGCTGGCGTCGGGACATGTCGACGACGCGGCCATCACCGCCCATGTCGAAGGCCTGCTGCTCGCGCCCCCGACGGGGCTCGACCCCGACACGCTGCGGGCGGGTTTCGATGCGGCGCATCTGGCCTGGCACCCTTGGGCGGAGGCGACCGGCCAGCCGCAGGGCGAAGTCACGCCGTCGGAGATGGTGCCGTCGCTGGACGACACGGCCTGGCAGGCCCTGCGCGGGATCTGCGACGCGTGACCGCGGCCTAGTGCCGGGTTTCCCCGACATCCTCGACGGTGAAGAAGAAATCCTCAGGGTGCTCGGCGGCCACAACTTCGTCGGGCACGGCATCCGGTCCGGCGAGAAAGACATTCGAGCCGAAATGCGCGTGCATCCGGCTCAGCCGGTCCATGCGGGGGCCGGTGATCTCGTCGTAGAATTTCGCGAAGGCGCCCGCTCCGCGCAACTCCGCGATCTTCGTGCGGTGCGCGGCACAACAGGCGTCGTGCTGTGCGGCGACGCCGGGCAACGCCTTCAGACGGGCCAGTTCCGCCTCCAATGCCGGCAGCATCCGCTGGATCGACCGGTCGCGGACGGCGTTGTTGTTCATGCGAAACCAGTATCCGAGCCCCTGGTCGCGTTCGACATGATTCACGCGCCCCCGGTCGCGCTTGACCAGGAAGCTCTCGGCATCCCGGACGGCATAGTGGTTCAGCGTGACCAGGTCGTAGCCGAAGGTGTCGATCGTCGAACGCCAGCCGTTTCGCAACATCGCCCGCGGCATCTGCCGTCCGGATCCGTTGACCCAATCGATCTGTTCCCACAGGTCCGGTTTCAGGCCCTTGGGCCGGTGCACGCCCATCTTCTTGTAGATCCCGATATTGCGGAACAGCGTCTTGAAGCCCCACGCCTGATGCGGCTTGCGGATCAGTTCCGGGGCGCAGGCGGTAAAACGCGCCGGGCTCGGCACATCCTCGAACGCCACGGCGCCGTCATTGCCGAACAGGCGCCAGGTCATCGAGATCATGTTCGCCGAACCGACCGCCGCATAGAGGTCGCGCAGATGCCCCGTTCCGGCATGGATATTGATGAATTCGTCTACGTCCATACAGACGGCCCAGCCCGCCCGGGCCATGATCGGCTCCGCCTCGGCGGCAGCGAGCGCAGCGTGCTGGGGTTTCATGTCGGTCTCGCGGAACGGGTTGTCGCGGCGCTGGACAATGCCGTGCGATTGCAGCAGGTCCAGCAGGTCCACCGTCCCATCCGTGCAGTCGTTGGTGTAGACGAGAAAGTCGTCGACGCCGATCGCACGGTGATGGGCGATCCATTCCAGGATGAACGGACCCTCGTTGCGCATGCAGGTGATGATCGCCGTCCGCCCGGGCACCGAGGCGGGAAGTCCCGCAACCCCGCCCCCGTCGGATTGCGGCGGCAGGACGGGATCCGCCCCGAAGCCATCGCGCGCCAGTGCCAGTAGATCGTCGTCCAGGATCAGGCCGGTCTTCGGCGCCAGCGGCAGCCCCCCGGCCTCGGACGTGCGCAGCGCCATGGCACGGTAGAAATGGGCCACCTCGTTCGGGCCGGGTTTCAACCCGCCGACCCGGACCAGACGGAACGGGACGTTCTCGGCAATGCGCGACGGGGCGGCGACCCATCGGCGGTTGCCGCTCTCGTTGTCGAACAAGTCGCAGATATGATCGCCGAAGGCCGGGTCGCATCCCTTGCGGATCCGCCAGGGATATGTGCGCCGGCCGATCAGCGCGACCACGCCGGCCTCGGCGATCTCGACCATGTCAAAGGCGCCCTGCCCCGTGGCGGCAGGTGCAAGCACATCGGAGACGTCGAGAAAGGCGACCGCCCGCGCCGCCGTCAGGAACCGCCAGCGCAGAGCCTCCAGCACGATCATCTGCCCGAGCGGCGCGGTCCAGGGATCGGAGGCGGGCATCGCCATCCGGTCCTTGCCGGGCGCATCGGGGGCCTGGGCGGGATGACGCTCGCTGATCGCATCGGCGCCGAGGGGCAAGGGCGACGTGACGACGACCACGGCGCCCAGCCCGGGAACCGGCGCCTGGGACAACGCCGCCTCGAGGTCCGGGGCCAGCGGCGCCTCGCCGGGTCGCGTCCGGTCGAGGATCAGCGCCGCGTCGGCGCCGTGGTTCAGCACGTGATGGCCCAGCCAATCGCGGACGGTGGCGACAGCCTGACCGTTCCTTGCCCCCATGATGACGCGCGCATCGGCCAGCAGCTCCGGCTCCGCACTGGCTGGCGAAAGTGTGCCTTCGACACCGTGGATCGGAACCGGCATCGGGCCCGGCCCACCTGCCCGGCATTCGACCGCCAGCGCCCCACCGATCGAGAGGACGCGTTCGGGGCTGACCCCGCCGGCCGGACCGATCGCGGCGGGGCCGACCCCCGGTCCGACGAAGATCCGGACGCGATCGGCCGCCGTCCGGACGCAGTCGATGACGTCGACCTCGCCGATCCGGCTTCCGTTCAATGCGCGCGTTTGGATCATCGCGTGGCCTGTGCCTTGCGCGTCTGCGCCACGAGCGCGCGGCCCAAGGCCGGATCCGGTGCCTGCGACGTGGCCGCCAGCGCCAGGCGTCCGCAGAAGCGCGCGCCCTCCGGCGTGGCCAGGATGCGCGCGAGTTCCGCGCGGTGCCAGGCGCGACAACGCTCCTCGGCGGCGGCGACGGCAGGATGGACGCGCAGACACGTGATTTCGTCCGTCATGGCGGGGAGCTGGGGCGTGAACATGCGACAGGCCACCTGATTGAAATTCCGCTCGACCCAGTATTCCAGGTCGATCGCCTTGCCCACATGGTTCGGCAACCCGCGTTCGCGCTTGACCAGGAATTCGTGGACCGACCGGGTGGAATAGTGGTTCAGCTGCACCTGGCGCCCGTCCGGCGGATTGCCCGCCCGCCACAGAAGGATGCGCCGTGCGGCACGGGCTAGGTCATCGTCGCGCCGCCCGCAATCGTCGAGGAAGACCGGCGCCGATGTCTGGCGCGGGCGGTGAATGCCGAAGCCGTCGAAGGGCCCGTCGCGTCGGAACAGCGTCTTGAAGTAGCTCGCCAGGGCCGGATAGGCGACGCCCGGCGGCGCAGCCAACGGGAACCGTTCGGGCGTCGTGCCGGACCCGGCATTCAGCCGCCCGTTGCAGCCGAAAAGGCGCCAGGGCAGCGCGATCGCCTGCGCCTCGGGCGTGCGCGCCAGAAAGGCCGGCAGATCATGGCCGCCGTCGATGGCGATGTATTCGTCGGGATCGATATGAAGGAGCCAGTCCGCGCCCGCGCAGACCGGATGGTCCCAGGCGGCGGCCATCGCGCGCCATTGCGGGGTCCGGCCTTCGTCGCTGTCGCCCAGGGCGCGGCCCTGGCGCACGTGGATCACGCCTTCGGAAGACAGCGCGTCCAGCAGGTCCTCCGTCCCGTCGCGGCAATCGTTGGTGTAGACCAGCACCCGTTGGACGCCGAGCCTTCGAAGATGCGCCAGCCATTCGACGACGAATGGCCCCTCGTTGCGCATGCAGGTCACGACCGTGATGGCGGGTTTGACGGACATGACGCTCCTGCAGGACAATTCCGGTCACGTGCCGGCACCGTGGGCGATACGGCGACAATGCGGCGGGAATATCAACCGGATCGGGCGATTTTGGGTCTGAAGCGGAAGGTTTGTCGCGTTATGCTATCCTTCGCTGCAACCGACCCGACAAGCGAGGCATGCCATGGCGGATCCGCACCCGAGGCCCATGAACCGTGCGCGTCACCGCGACGCGCTGCTGGCCGAGGCGGGCGATGACGGCACGCTGCGGCAGTTGGGCGACGATCACCTGGCGCTGCACCGGCCTCGCAGGGACGCCGGGACCCTTCTCGTCACGTTCGAGGGTCTGGACGAGACCCGGCTGCGCGACGGCGGCCTGCCGTTCAGCAGCCGGATCGCGGCAGAACGTGGCTGGGCGACGCTGGACATTATGGCCGAGGGGCGCACCTGGTTTCGCGACGCGGCGGTCCACGATCTCTTCGATGATCTGACCGATGACGGGTTCTTCGATGAATACGACCGGGTGGTCTTCGCCGGGGCCGGTATGGGGGCCTATGGCGCCGGGGCCCATTCCGTCGCATCGCCCGGGGCCATCGTCCTGCTGATCCAGCCCATCGCCACGCTGGATCGGGTCGTCGCGCCGTGGGAGCGCCGTTTCAGGTCGGCCCGTGCGCTGGACTGGACGGGGCGCTACGGCAATGCCGCGCGTATGGTGGACGCCGCCGAACGGGTGTTTCTCGTCACCGATCCGCACGTGGCGGGGGACGCGATGCATGCAAGCCTGTTCTCGGCTTCCCATGTCGTTCGGCTGCCGGCACCCTTCGCCGGGGCCGACATTCGGGGGCGCCTCGAGTCTATCGGGATTCTTGACCGGTTGCTGACCGGCGCCGAGACGGGCGCGCTGGGCCCCGAAGAATTCGCGCGACTCTGGCGCGGACGGCGGCAGGATGCGGGTTGGCTGCAGGATCTGCTTCGGCGGACGGACCGTATGGATCGGCCCTGGTTACAGGCGCTGGTGGCCGGTCACATGGTCCGGCACGGGGCGGGACAGGTGGCGCGGCGGCGCCTGAACGCGGCCCTTTCGCGGCTGGCGAGCGAAGGGCGCGACGCTCCGGGCGACCTGGCGCCCGCCGCCCCCTCGGGTCGTACGCTGATGGCCGGCGAGTAGCGTCCGCCAGGCCGGAAATCGTGTCAGCCTTGCGCGGCGGGCGCGGGCACCGGTCCGAACCGGACCCCCCGGCCCAGGGGCGAGACGAACAGGCGGCGGACGCCATCCAGATCGGTTACGAAGATCTCAGCCCGGGGTCCCTGCGGCGCGATCGGTGCCTCGATCGTGAAACGCTGCGGCTTGGGCTGCTGCTTGAATGCCACCGTGAACGGCAGTTGATAGCCGCAATCCGAGGTCACGCCGGACCATCCGCCCGGCACGCCTTCGGGCCGTTCGGACACGCAGCGCGCGCCGTCGGACATCCGCAACGTCATCCGGCTTGGCGTGGCCTTCGCCTCGACGATCCGCGTCTCGCCCGAGGGCGTCGCGCCGCCCGTACGGGACACGCCATCGTCGAGCGCCTGGCAGGCAACCAGCGCGAAAGGCAGAAGGAGGAGGAAAGGACGCATCGGAAACTCCGGGCTTCGTCGACTGGTCAGAGCGGCCAGATCAACGGGATAAGAACGGACGAGAGAACCGCCACCAGCACGTTCATGCCGATTCCCACGCGTGCGAAATCGGTAAACCGATATCCGCCCGGACCATAGACCAGCATGTTCGTCTGATAGCCGATGGGTGTCGAAAAGGCACAACTGGCCCCCACCATCACGGCCACGACCAGGGGCCGCGGATCGACCCCCAGCGTCTGGCCCAGCGCGATGGCGATCGGCGTGACGACCACGGCGACGGCGTTGTTGCTGACCAGTTCCGTCAGCGTCGAGGTCAGCGCGAACACCGCCAGCAGCAGCAGCGGGCCCGGCAGGACCGACAGGGCGGGCGCCACCGCGTCGACGATCATGCCGACCGCGCCCGATGATTCCAGCGCCGCGCCCACGGCCAGCATCGCGAAGATCATCGCCAGCAGGCGGCCTTCGACGAAACCGAACGCCTCGTCCGCGTCGACGCTGCGCGTCAGCAGCACCACGACCGCGCCCAGGACGGCCAGCGCGAGGATCGGCGCAAGCTCCAGGGCCGACAACGCGACGATAGCGGCCACTGTCGCAACCGGGATCCAGCTGCGTTCGCGGCGAAAGGCCTTCTCGCGCGGCTGGCTGATCTCGACCAGGTTCAGGTCCTGCGCCAGGCGGTGAATGTCCTCGGCCGCCCCTTCCAGCAGAAGGGTGTCGCCCACGCGAACGACGACATCCTCCAATTGGCCGGAGATGTTGCGGTCGCGCCTGTGCAGCGCCAGCGGATAGACCCCGTAGCGGCGGCGCAGCCGCAGGTTGCCCAGCCGGCGGCCCACCATCCGGGCGTCGGGGGTGATCAGGACCTCGACCGTCGTGGTCTCGACCGCGCCCACCTGGTCCAGCCGTTTGAGATCGGGGTTGCGCTGCAGTGTCAGCAGTTCGGCGATCTCGGTGCGCAGGATGATCCGGTCGCCGAGCTGAAGCGTGACGTCGCGCAGGTTGCGCCGCAGCGATGCGTCGCCGCGGACCACGTCGATCAGCCGGACGCCCTCGCGCTTGAAGAGTTGTACGTCCAGGGGTTCCCGCCCGATCAGGTTCGAATCCGGCGGAATGACGGCTTCGGCGAAGTACTTGTGCGATTTCCGCCCGCCCAGCATCGCCGCCATCGATGACCGGTCGGGCAGGAGGTGACGCCCGAAGCAATAGAGATATGCCATTCCCGCCAGCGCGACCGGGATGGCGAGGGGCGAGACCTCGAAGATCGTGAACGGCTCCAGTCCGCGGGTGCGGGCCACGCCGTCGACCAGCAGGTTGGTGGACGTCCCGATCAGCGTGATCGTCCCGCCCAGGATAGACGCATAGGACAGCGGAATGAGCAGCTTCGACGGCGCCAGGTTCATCGCCCCCGCCAGCTGCACAAAGACCGGAATCATCACGACCACGACCGGCGTGTTGGCTACGAAGGCCGACGCCACCAGCACGAAGGCCAGCAGCATCGCGATCGCCAGGCGCGGGCGCGTTCCCACCTGCCCTTCGGCGAAGCGGGTGAACCAGTCGAGCGCGCCGGTCCGCACCAACGCGCCCATCAGCAAGAACATCGCAGCGATCGTCCAGGGCGCCGGGTTCGACAGGACGGCGACGCCCGCATCATAGGGCAGGATCCCCATCGCCAGAAGGAACCCCGCCCCGGCCATGGCCACGACCTCGGTCGGATAGACCTCCCGTACGAACAGGCCCAGCATGACGACGAGTGTGGCGATGGTGATCCAGGCCTCCGCACCCTGCGGCAGATCGAGCCAGGTCACGCGCCGGGCCCCGCCTGCGCCAGGCGCCCGCCCTGCCGGACCTGCACGACCTCGCGCGCGAGGCCCGTCGCATCGTCCGTCTCGACGAACAGGCCGCAAAGCGTCGCCTCGCCGCCCGCCGGGGCGAACCGCTCGCGCGTCATGCCGGTGACAAAGCGGCGCAGCGGCTCGGTCTTGTCCATCCCGATGACGCTGTCGTAGTCGCCGCACATTCCCGCATCCGATTGATATGCCGTCCCGCGCGGCAGGATGCAGGCATCGGCCGTGGGCACATGGGTGTGCGTGCCGACGACGATGCTGGCGCGCCCATCGCACCAATGTCCCATCGCCATCTTCTCGGACGTGGCCTCGCAATGCATGTCCACCAGCGTCGCCTGCACGGCGCGGCCCAGGGGATGCGCCTTGAGGACGGGTTCGATCGCGCTGAAAGGGTCGTCATAGGTCCGCGACATGAAGACCTGGCCCAGAACCTGCGCGATCAGCAGCTTTCGCCCCGCAATGTCGAAGACGCGCCATCCCCGCCCCGGCGCGGCCTTCGCATAGTTGATTGGGCGCAGGATGCGGTGGTCCGCCTCGACCGCCTGCATCATGTCCTTCTGGTCGAAGGCGTGATCGCCCAGCGTCACAACGTCGGCGCCCGCCTCGAACAGACCCGCGGCCTGGGCGGCGTTCAGGCCGCGCCCCGACGAGGCGTTCTCGCCATTGATGACGACGGCATCCAGGCGCCAGTCCACGCGCAGGGCCGGCAGCCGCTCGGCGACCGCCCGGCGCCCTGTCCGCCCCATCACATCACCAAGAAAAAGAATCCGCATCGCTGCGGATTACGCCGTCCGACGGGGGCCGTGCAACGCCCGTCTTGCCGCGGTGCGCCCGTGGCGGCGCGTCAGCCCTTGACCGCGCCCGCCGTCAGCCCGGACACGATCTGACGCTGGAAGATCATCACCAGCAGGAACAGGGGCGCCGTGATCGACACGGCGGCGGCCACGGCCTCGACCTGATCGGTCGTCGTCGTCTCGCGGTTGAAATAGCCGGCGATGGCCGGGACCATTGTCTGGTTCGACGCATCCAGCAGCAGCGAGGTCACGAGAAAGTCGTTATAGGCCAGCAGGAAGCTGAACAGCCCCGTCGTGATGACGCCCGGCCACATCACCGGCATGATCACCCAGCGGAACGCCTGGAAATGGGTGCATCCGTCGACGCGGGCGGATTCGTCCAGGTCGACCGGGATGCTCTGGAAGAAGCTGCGCAGCATCCAGATCGTGAAGGGTTGGTTGATCGACACCAGCACGGCGATCACGGCCAGCGGTTGGCCGTAGAGGGTCGGGGCGTTCTCGCCCAGGATCGGGCTGAGGATCTCGGCCGAGTTGATGAACACCGGCAGGTAGCCCGCCACCAGCACCGAATGCGGCAGCGCACGGAAGATCAGAGCGATGATCAGGATCCAGAACGCGAAGGTGCTGCCTGACCGGGCCAGCCCGTAGCCGGCCAGCGTCCCCACCGTCAGCGAGACGGTGACCACGCCGAAGGTCACGATCATGGAATTGCGGAAGTTCTGATAGAACTCGTTCTCGATCCAGACGGCCTCGTAATGCTGCGTCGTCAGGCCGAGGATCGGCTGACCCAGCGGCCCGAGCAGACCCTCCAGCGGCGCCGCGATCCAGGGCACGACGAAGAAGAAGCCGATGATGAACAGGACGGCGAAGCCCAGCGCGATCACGGCCCAGGAGAAGATGCGCTGCAACGTCCCGTCGCCGGCCGCCATCGGCATCAGCCATTTCGTCGCCGCCTTGATCGACAGCCACGCGACCAGAATGCCCAAGACGATGTCGACGAGCGAGAGGCCATTGCCGTTCGCCAGCGTGCGCGGCCCGATGATGACGTCGGCCGCCGAGGAGGAGAAGGCGTCGACCGGGCTCTTGAACGACATGGCGAGGACCCAGAACAGCGGAAACGCCGCAAGTAAGAGCCACAGCACGAGAAACGCGTTGGATGCCAGCTTGAGAGAGAACGGCTGCCGCATCGCGCGCGGGAGGGATGCATCGGACATGGCTTCAAGCCCCCTTGTGGTCGCGCCAGGTGCGGCGGAGCGGTGCGGCGAGCAGGATCACCACGCCGATCATCGTCAGCATGGCCGAGGCGGAGGCCGAGGAGATCTGCCGGTTCCCGGCATCGTCCGGCTGCAGGTAGTCGTAGGTCAGGTATTGCAGCGTGATCCGTTGGCTTTCGGAGGAGAAGCCGATCACCTCCTCGAAGGCGCGGTAGGCATCCATCAGGTGGATCAGCGTGATGAAGACGATCAGCGGCATCAGGTGCGGGATCACGACGTAGCGCAGGCGTTCCCACCGCGACGCACCGTCGATCACCGCCGATTCCAGCGTGTCCTGGTTCACCGTCTGCAGCCCGGCATAGAAGATGACGAAGGCGAAGGGCGCCACGTGCCAGACGCGGTAGAACATCATCAGGAATTCCACCGCCCAGCCGTTGGCGGCGACGGCGAGGTCGGTGTCGAACATCGCCTCTAGCCAGACAGTCGCGATGCCGTCGCCATAGAACAGCCAGCGGATCGACAGCGCGCCGATGACCGGCGTGATGATGAACGGCAGCAGCGAGACGAAGATGACCGGCCCCTTGACCGCGCGCGTGGCATTGTTGACCACGACGGCGATGGCGAGGCCCAGCCCCAGGACGAAGGGCAGCGTGATCAGCGTGAAGGTCAGCGTGAAGCGCAGGGCCTTCCAGAAATCGATGCGCAGCAGCTCTCCGAAATCGAAGTTCGAGAGGGCCCGGGTCAGGCGGTCGCCGCCCAGGACGTTGGCATAGGAGGACAGGCCCACCCATTCGGTGGTGGTCACGGTGTCCCCGTTCTCGTCCAGCACGGGGATCGTCTTGATTTCGGTCGTGCAGCTCTGCTCCAGGAAGCCGGCCGAACAGGTCTCGATCTCCTGGGTGGTGAAGACGGGCTGCGTGACCTGGAACGAGTTCAGCAGGACCGCGACCAGCGGGAACGCGATGAAGAGCAGCATCAGGAAGACCGATGGCCCGACGAACATGGCGAATGTCTTGAACTTCATCGCGGATCCCCCAGAACGGCGAAGGGGCGCCCCCGAAAAGGCGCGCCCCGACAGTCTTATTCGAGCAGCCCGGCTTCCTTGGCTGCCGCCGTGTAGCTTTCCTCGATCGCCGCGAGCGTCTCCTCGGCGGAGCGGTCACCGGTGAAGAATGCGTCCAGCTCGTTGCCGATGGCGGTATGCATCAGGCCCATCTGGCTGGTGGAGGGATAGCTGATCGGGGTCGGATCGGCGGTCGCCGTGGCGATCGCGCCCTGCGCCATCTCGTTGGGCTCGTAGCCCGGGATCAGCCAGATCGCGTCCTCGTTTGCCCCCTGCACCATATCGGTGTCGAGCCCCTCCATCGCGACGCGGAACGCCGCTTCGGCGGTCTCGTCGGGGATGTTCTTGGCGACGACGATGCCGTCCCACCAAAGGGTCGTGGCCGGTGCGCCGCCCTCCATCGCGACGGGCGCCGCGGCCGAGCCGACCTTGCCCACGACGTCGCTTTCGGCCGGATCGTCCATCGCCCCCCCGCGCGAGCCCCAGAGGTTCGCCATGGCGATCTTGCCCTGCTGGAACTGCTGCTGGACATAGGTGGAGTCGGACACGAGGTATTCCGGGTCCATGTACTCGGTCAGCGCCTTCATCGTCTCCAGCGCCTTGATCCCGGCCTCGGAATTGACGGCGGGGGTGCTGTCGTCGTTGTAGAACGTGCCGCCGTAGCCCAGGAACATGTTGTTGAAGTCCTGCGCCAGGTTCCAGCCCGACTTCATGGTGGCACCCAGCGGATACTCGACCACGCCCGCTTCCTGGATGGCCGCCGCCACTTCGAGGACCTCGTCATAGGTTGTGGGCACTTCCAGGCCCAGTTCCTCGAAGATGTCCTTGCGGTACATCAGGTGCTGCGTGTTCACCATCATCGCGATTGCCATGATGTCGCCATCCACGCGGATCAGCTGGTTCGGCGTCAGGTTCTGGCCGTACTTCTCGACCAGATCGTCCAGCGGACGGATCGTCCCCTCATTCAGAAGCGGGGTGATCGTGCCGTTCGACACGCCCCCAATCGCGTAGAGCGACGGATCGGCCGCGAAGGCGGCCGGCTGCTTGGTGCGGAATTCCTGATCCAGTTCGGCGGAGAAGTTGCCGCACTCGGCCATGGCGTCGGTCACGGCCTTCCAGGCCTCGAACCCGGCCGAAAGCGATTTGACCTCGACGTCGTTCTCGAACGCGCAGTCCGCCATCGCGGTGGTCGCGGACAATGCGAAAGCCCCGGCAAGGGCAAGTCTCTTCATCAGCATCGGTGTCTCCCTGTCGATTGCTGTCCTTGAATGGGCGAGGAGCGGATGCCCCGCCCCGATCCCCGCGGCCACCTTAGCCGCGTATCGGAACGATACCAGCGCGTCAGAGCATCTTCCGGACCGCCCGCCTCCCGTCGGGCCCCGCGCATGCATACGCTTGCAAAGACGCTAGCCGGGGCGATACGCCCGGTGCAAGTCCGAATCTCCGCCCGGCCCGGAAGGAAATCAGATGACCGACATCCGCCATGCCGTTAGGACGGGTCTGGCGTCCCTGCTGACGGCGCCGGACATCGACGCAGCGTCCGAGGCGATCCTTGCGGACGACGCCGTCTGGCACATGATGGCCCCCGTGGATCGCGTCGACGGACGCGCGGAGATCGTGTCCCGGGTCATCAAACCTCTCCGCGCGGCCCTGCGCGGGGCGCATCGACGCGACGAGATCGTCATCGGTGGCGAGAACCGGCGCGCCGAAGGCGGCACCTGGGTGGCCGCGATAAGCCATATCGTCGGCACCCATCACGCGCCGCTCTGGGGGGTCGCCCCGTCCGGACGGCTGGCGTTCCTGCGTGCGGGGGAGTTCCATCGTCTCGACGCCGGCGGGCGTATCCGCGAAGGCCGGATCATCCTCGACCTGCCCGACCTGATGCGCCAGGCCGGACGGCAGCCGTTTCCGGTCGGTTTGGGGACCGAGATGCTGTTCCCCGGCCCCGCCACCCATGACGGGGTCTGCCCCGATCCGGCGGGGGGCGCGGCCAGCCTCGACCTGGTCGAACGGATGCTGGGCGACCTGCATGTCTACGACCCGGAAACCGGCGCGTCCCCGGGCCAGACTGGCGATGGCGGTACATGGGCCGACGACATGATGTGGTACGGCCCCGGAGGTATCGGCGCCAATTATCGCTGGGACGGGTTCGTACGCGACCACCGGGCGCCGTTCCTGCACGCCTTCCCCGATCGCAAGGGTGGCAACCATTATTGCCGGATCGGCGATGGCAACTACGCCGCCGTGTCCGGTTGGCCGTCGATGACCATGACGCATCGGGGCGATTATCTGGGCGAGACCGCCACCGGACGTTCGCTGACCCTGCGGGTCATGGACTTCTATCGCTGTGCCGACGGCCGCATTGCCGAGAACTGGGTCCTGCTCGACTATGTCGACCTGTTCCGCCAGATGGACCGCGACATCTTGGCCTGACCGCCTGTTGCAGCCCACCCGCGCCCCGCGTATCCCATGTTGCAGACCGAAGGGGGGCTTGATGACGCACGCGGTTTTCATCGACGGAGAGGCCGGCACGACCGGCCTGCAGATCCGCGAACGGCTCGCCGGGCGCGAGGATATCCGCCTGATCCAGCTGGATGACGACCGCCGCAAGGACCATGACGCCCGCGCCGCCGCCTTTGCCGAGGCGGACGTGGCCATCCTGTGCCTGCCCGACGATGCCGCGCGGCAGGCCGCGGCCATGGCGGGCGACACCCGGCTGATCGACGCCTCCACCGCCCACCGCACGGCCCCCGGCTGGATCTACGGCATGCCCGAATTGCCCGGTCAGCGGTCCCGTATCGCCGAGGCACGGCGCGTGGCAAATGTCGGCTGCTATGCCACTGGCAGCATCGCCATGCTTCGTCCACTGACCGAGGCGGGCATCGTTCCGCCCGACCACGGTGTCGTCCTTACGGGCATCTCCGGCTATAGCGGCGGCGGCAAGGGTCTGATCGCCGAGTATAACGCGGGATCGGCGCCGGATTTCTACCTCTACGCCCTGTCCCAGGATCACAAGCACCTGCCCGAAATCATGAAATATGGCGGTTTGACGCGAAAGCCGCTGTTCCAGCCCGCCGTCGGTCGGTTCCGGCAGGGCATGGCCGTGCAACTGCATCTACATGCCGACTCCCTGCCCGGCCAGGTCGCGGGCCATGCCCGGATCGAGGCGGCGCTGCGTGACTTCTATGCCGACGATCCGTTCGTCACCGTCGAAGCCGCCACGACCCGGATCGACCCGCAGGCCCTGAACGGGACCAACCGGATGACGCTTTCGGTCCAGGGCGACGGACAGGGCCGCGTGACGGTCATCGCGGTGCTGGACAATCTCGGAAAGGGTGCGTCGGGAACGGCGGTGCAGAACCTGAACGTCATGCTGGGCGCGAAAGAAACCGTCGGACTGACATAAAGGCATCTCACTTTCGCCCCAAGTGGACGTCATCAATCCTCGGGACTGCCATAACCACGAGGACGACGACATGCTGCGTGTCTCCCTGCTTTCCATGATGCTGTTGCCCGGCGTCGCCATGGCGGACGCTAAGTTCGTCTCTCCCGGCGATCAGATCGCCGGCACCGGCTCGACGACCCAAACCGAAAGCGTTTCCATCATCGGGGGGCGCGAACTCAGCGGCGAGTCCGACGAGACCGGATCCTCGGAATCGGACGAGATCGTGGATTACGATTCCGGCGAGCAAACCGTTGAAGACGGAGAGGAAATCGGCACCGTGATCGGGGTCGCCTCCGACGACGAGGAAGACGTCATCATCGCCGGCCTTGAAGACGATGACGGGCAGGTCGAGAACATCGAAGGCGGCGAATGCAACCCCGGGACGACTTGGGATGCCGCCTCCGCGACCTGCTGGAACGACGAGCCCGAAGGCTGAAGCGCGGACATGTCCGCGCCTGACCTGCGGGTTGCGGCCATATCAGAAACCGACCGCGACCGGTGATGCACCGTCGCGGTCGTTTTGCGTCTGGGTTGCGGTGCCGATCCGGCTTCGTGCGCGTCGGCCTCGGGATACTGACGATCGCAAACGGCGATCGCGTAACGGCCCATTAATCTCCGACGTGCATGACGGGGCCGTGCCCATCCCCGACACGCAACGGAAACCTGCCGTGACCGATCTGTCCCCTGCTTCCGGAACCCCCGCCAAACCCGCCCTGACGCGACGGCAGAAAGCAGCGGTGGTCGTCCACCTGCTCATCTCGGGCGGGGTCGATCCCGGTTTGCGGGACCTGCCGCCGGCGCAGCAGCGCGACATCGTGCGTGAAATGGCGCGCTTGCGCTTCGTCGACCGCGCGACGCTCGCCCTCGTGATTGCGGAATTCGCGACCGAACTCGACAGCATTGGCCTGCACTTTCCCCGCGATATGGCCAGGGTTCTGACGACCTTGGAAAGCCGGCTGTCGCTCGATGTCGTGGATGCGCTGAATGCGGAACTCGGACCCGACGCCCAGCCCGGCGACAGCCCCTGGGCGGCCGTGGAAACACTCGATACCGACGCCATGCTTCAGCTCGTCGAGGGCGAAACTGACGAGGTGGCAGCCATCTTGATGTCGAAACTGCCCGCCGAGCGCGCCGCCGAACTGATGACGCGCCTTTCCGTCGAACGGGCGCCCGCGGTCGCGACCGCGTTCGCGCGAACCGAGGAGGTGAAACCCACCGCCGTGGCGCGCATCGGCATGGCGCTTGGCCGTCAATCCGCCGGCCGCACCTCGCCCGCCTTCGAGACGGACGGCGTCCGCCGGATCGGCGACATCCTCAACGTGGCGCGGACAAGCGTGCGGCGTACGATCCTGGAGAGCCTCGATGCAACGGACCCGGATTTCGCGAACCGCGTCCGCAAGGCGGTCTTCAGCTATGAGAACATTCCCGACCGGATCGACCCGCGTGATCTGCCGAAAGTCCTCAAGGAGGTGGACGGCAATCACTTGCGGACCGCCCTTGCCGGCACGCCCGAGGAGCTTGCGAGCGTGAAGACGTTTCTGCTGGGCAACATCTCCTCCCGCCTGGCCGATCAGATTCGCGAGGAGATCGCGGAGCTTTCGACCGCCCCCCCTGCCGCCGAGGTCGAGGAGGCTATGGGCACAATCGTCGCCACCATCCGTCGCCTTGCCGAGACAGGCGAAATCACGCTTCTGATCCCGGAGGCCGAGCGGGAATAGCCACGCCGACCGATGCCCCGACCGATGCCCCGAAACTAATGTGGGAGCGGTTGCCGCAACCGGGCCTCCGCTCCCATCTTGCCGGCCACTCCCCCCCGAGGGACCGGCTGTCTTTCCCGGTCAGGCCGGGTCGCGGAATACGTAGACCGCCATGACGACCGCCAACAGCCCGAGCATTACCAGCCCCGCATGCGTCATCCCGTACTCAGGGCCATGCAGCCGCGCCGTCGCATCACCGAGGCAGAACTCACCGTTCCTGAAACCACTAAAACAAATATTCACGTCAAACCCCCCGGTTAAACAGTAAGGACAAGATGCATCGCGATTGCGGCAGATCTTGGGCAGAATTGTAGATCATGGCGCAATAGTGGCGGCCCCTAGCTGCCGCAGCGCCGATTGTGGCGACATTCCGGCCGGTTTCCCGCCGAGACCGCAAGTCCACCCGGGAATCCGTTAACCAATTCGCCGTGCTGGTCGACGCTCCCCGGCGCACCTACATTGATCGCATGGTTCTGGAATTCCGAGACGAAGGCCTGTACTGCCCGGCGGGCCGCTTCCACATCGATCCGTGGCGTCCGGTCGACCGGGCCCTGGTCACCCATGGCCATGCCGATCATTCCTATCCGGGGCATCGCCACTATCTGGCCACGCACGCGGCCGGGCCAGTCATCCGGCATCGCCTGGGCGAGATCGACCTGGAGGGGATCGCGTTCGGAGAAACGCGCGACATAAACGGCGTTTCCGTCAGTTTCCACCCCGCCGGTCACGTCCCCGGCAGCGCGCAGATCCGCATCGAGCACAAGGGAGAGGTCTGGGTCGTCTCGGGCGACTACAAGACCACCCCTGACGGTCTGTCCGAGACGTGGGAGCCGGTGCGCTGCCACGCTTTCATCACCGAATGCACATTCGGCCTGCCGGTGTTCGACTGGCTGCCCGAGGCGACACTGGCCGCGCAGCTCGACGACTGGTGGCGGTCCTGCCGGTCCGAGGGGCGGCATGCCGCCATCGGGGCCTATTCGCTGGGCAAGGCGCAGCGCGTGATGACGATGGTCGACGCCTCGATCGGACCGATCCTGACGCACGGCGCGGTCGAGAACACGAACGCCGTCCTGCGCGCCCAGGGGGTCGACCTGCCCGACACGATACGGGTGACGCCCGAGACCGACCTGAAGGCACATCCGGGCGCGCTTGTCGTGGCCCCGCCCTCGGCCCTGGCCGGACCCTGGCTGCGCAAGTTCGGCCCCGTGTCGACCGGCATCGCGTCGGGGTGGATGGCACTGCGTGGCGTGCGCCGACGGCGCGCGGCTGACCGGGGCTTCGTCATCAGCGACCACGCGGACTGGAAGGGACTGAACGCCGCCATCCGCGAAACGGGCGCCACCCGCATCTTCGCGACCCACGGCTATACCGCCACCTTTCGTCAATGGCTGGCAGAACAGGGGTATGACGCCCAGATCGTCGAAACGGAATATGGCGACGACCTCCTGGAAGCCGAGGAGGCGGAGGCATGACGCCCCTCACCTGGCGCGACCGGGTGCTGGCGGCCGCCACGCGCCACGTCCTGCGGCCGATCCTTGCGCTGCCCATCCCCTGGCAGGTGCACCGGGTAGGGTTCAGCCTGTTCGCCCCCGACCCGCCGTCGCGAAACCTGCTGCCCGAAGTCGCCGTGGACATTGCGGGCGTGCCGGGCATCGCCGTCGCCCCGAGCGCACGGGGCGGGACGCTTCTTTGGCTGCACGGCGGGGGCTTCGTCCTCGGCTCGCCGCAGGGATATCGGGCGCTTGCACACGGTCTGGCCTGCCGGACCGGCATGCGGGTGATCGTACCGGCCTATCGCAAGGCACCCGAACACCCCTTCCCCGCGGGGCTCGAGGATGCGCTGGCCGTGGCCCGAGCCCTGGCCGCCGCGGGGCCGTTCGCCCTGGGCGGGGACAGCGCGGGCGGCACGCTTGCCCTCGCCGTCTGCGCGGAGCTGCTTTCCGGGGGCAAGTGCCCGACGCAAATGGCCCTGGCCTCCCCGGCCGCGGACCTCGACCCGAACCGGACCCTGCCCGCGGGTGTGGACGAGATGTTGCTGGCGGAGCCGCTGCTGCGTCGGATGGTTGCCGACTACCTAGGCGGGGCGGACCCGCGGGACCCTCGTGTCTCGCCCATCCACGCCGATTTCACCGGCGCGCCGCCGACCTTTCTGCAGGTCGCGCGGGCCGAGCTTCTGGAATGGGACGCCGACGCCATCGCCGCGCGCCTGCGCGCGGGCGGCGCACCGGTTCGAGTCGAGAAGGTCGCGGGCGTGCCGCATGATTTCCAACTGTTCGTCGACCGCGTTCCGGCCGCGACGGCGGCCGTCGACCGGATGGCCGCATTCCTGAGGGGGGAGGCATGAAACGTTTCGCCCGCCTGTTCACCGCGCTCGATCAGACAACCAAGACGACGGCCAAGACAGGCGCGCTCGCCGATTATTTCCGTGAGACGCCGGAGGATGACCGGCTCTGGACGATTGCGCTTCTGTCGGGTCGGCGACCCAAGCGGACGGTCAACGCGACCCGTCTGTCGGAATGGGCGGCCGAGGTGGCCGATCTTCCGATGTGGCTCTTCAAGGCGAGTTACGATGTCGTGGGCGACCTGGCCGAAACGATCCACCTGGTTCTGCCCGAACCGGAACCGGCGCCCGACCGCAGCCTGTCGGACTGGATCGCCGAGATCCGCGGGCTTTCCGCCCTGGAGGAGCCCGCGCGCAAATCGGCCATCCTCGCCGCATGGCGGCAGCTGGAGGGATCGGAGAGGTTCGTCTTCAACAAGCTGATCACCGGCGGGTTTCGCGTCGGTGTCAGTCAGAAGCTGATGACCCGGGCCCTTTCGCGCGCAACCGGCATCGACGAGCCGGAACTGGCGCACCGCCTGATGGGCAACTGGACGCCCGAAACCACGAGCTATGCGGCGCTGATCACCGCCCCGGATCCGGATGCGGATCTGAGCCGCCCCTATCCGTTCTGCCTGGCCTACGGGGTCGAGGGAGAGCCGGACGCGCTCGGGTCGCCCGACGACTGGATCGCGGAGTGGAAGTGGGACGGAATCCGCGGACAGTTGATCCTGCGCGGCGGGCAGCATCACCTCTGGAGCCGGGGCGAGGAGCTGATGACCGACCGATTCCCGGAATTTGCGCGCGCCCGCGATTTCCTGCCCGATGGCACGGTGCTCGACGGCGAGATCCTGGTCTGGGACGCCGAGACGGGCCAGCCGAGATCCTTCGCGTCGCTGCAGACGCGGATCGGGCGCAAGACGGTGCCGAAGAAGACCCTGGCCGAGGCACCGGTGATCCTGCGCGCCTATGATCTGTTGGAACAGGATGGGGCCGATCTGCGTGCCCTGCCCTTCGCCGAACGCCGGGGGCGGTTGGAGGCACTGCTGGCGGACATGCCGACGGAGGCACCGGTGGCCCTGTCGCCGCTCGTTGAATTCGACGATTGGGACGGGTTGGGCGACATTCGCGCCGGTGCCCGCGAGGCCAATGCCGAGGGCCTGATGCTCAAGCGACGCGACAGCCCTTATCACGTCGGGCGCAAGAAGGGCGATTGGTGGAAGTGGAAGCTGGATCCGCTCAGCATCGACGCGGTGATGGTCTATGCGCAGGCGGGTCATGGGCGGCGCGCGAACCTCTATACCGATTTTACCTTCGCGGTCTGGAAGGGGAACGACCTGGTGCCGTTCACCAAGGCATATTCCGGTTTGACCGATGCCGAGTTCCGCCGGATTACCCACTGGGTCCGGCGCAACACGCTGGCGCGGTTCGGACCCGTGCGGCAGGTCCCGGCCGAGCATGTTTTCGAGATCGGGTTCGAAGGCATACAGAAATCGACCCGCCACAAGTCGGGCGTCGCCCTGCGGTTTCCCCGGATGCTGCGCTGGCGCGAGGACAAGCCCGTGCAGGAGGCGAACACGCATGAGGACCTGCTGGATATGCTGGAGCAGTACGGGTGAGCCATGCCGGGGCCGGGCGCGACCCATGACTGGACGCTGCGCGCGGGGCTGACCGCCCGGCCGGGTGCCGTGACCAAGGTCTGTCCGGTCGTGCTACGCGGGAATGCGATCCTGGCGTTTTGCCACCCGCGCGCGGGATGTCAGCTGGTGAAGGGGACGCCCGAACCCGGCGAGATCCCCCCTGAGACGGCCTTGCGCGAATTGCGGGAGGAGAGCGGTATCGCCACCGGGGCCCGGGGCACGCTTCCGCCAGCTTCCATCGGCACGCCCGCGGTCGTCTGGCACTTCGTCCTGGTCCGGACGCCGCCGCTGCCGCCGCAATGGTCGCATTGGTGCGAGGACGATGGCGGCCATCTGTTCCGGTTCTTCTGGCACCCGTTGACCCGCCAACCCGGGCCGGCCTGGCATCCCGTCCATCGGCAAGCCCTCACGCGGATCCGCAGATCCTTGCGTCGGTCGTTGCCCTGCCGGGGTCCTAGGCCATAGACCGGTGACATGACGCTTCCGACATCCGCCCCTCCGCTGCCTGCCGCACGACCCGCCCGCCGCGCCCCGCCGGGCACCTGCGACACCCACATCCACCTGCTGGGATCGGTATCCGAAGGTCATCTGAACCCTGATCGGATCGAGGACCCGGCCGACGATTGGGATTTCGACCGCTACCTACAGGCCTATCGCGACCAGATGGACGCGCTGGGCGTGGAACGGACGGTCATCGTCCAGTCGATCCTGCATGGAACGGACATGACCCTGGTCCGCCGGGGGATCGAGGCGCTGGGCCGCGAGCGGACGCGCGGCATCGGGTTGGTGACCGACGAGGCCACCGACCGCGACCTGGACGCCCTGGGCGAGGACGGGTTCGAGGGGGTGCGCCTGAACTACGTCCATGGCGGCGTGCTGAGTTGGGACGGGGTCGAAGCGATGGCCCCGCGCCTGGCCGACCGTGGCCTGCACGTGCAGATGCTGCTGCAGGCCGATCGTCACCTGCAGGAACTGGCCCCGCGGATCGCGGCGATGCCGGTGCCGGTGGTGCTGGACCACATGGCTTGGCCGGACCTGTCGGCCGGGATCGACACGCCGGGGTTCCGGGCCCTGCTCGACCTGCTGGATCACGGGCATATCTGGGTCAAGCTGTCGGCGCCCTACCGTTTGTGCACGGCACCGTTCGATGCTGCGGATGCGCATGTCGCCGCGCTGCTGGCGGCGAACCCGTTGCGATGCCTTTGGGGATCGGACTGGCCGCAGATCATGCTGGGCGGGGCGGAGCGGGCGGATGCGGGCGCGCTTCTGGATGCGCTCGACCGGGTCTGCCCGGACGACGATACGCGCGACGCCGTCTTGGTCCGCAACCCCGCGCGGCTCTACGGGTTCTAGCGTCAGCCGGCCCTGCGCAGCGGGGCGGCACGGCCTCGGCGCCAAGCCCGGCAAGCGTCGCCGAAGGCACCGAACAGCGGACGTGATACCGGGTCGCCGGCGGCGTTCCACTCGGGATGCCACTGCACCGCGAGCGCGAAGCCTTGGGCGTCGGCGATCCAGATCGCCTCGGGCGTGTCGTCGGGGGCCCACCCGTCGATGCGGATGCGCGGCCCGGCCTGCTTGATGCCCTGCCCGTGCAGCGTGTTGGTCATCACGACCTCCTGCCCCATCAGCCGCGTGAACGGTCCCTCCGGCGAAAAGCGGACCTCGTGGCGCAGGGCGAACTTCTCCTCCAGCGTGCCGTCGGGGGGCATGCGGTGGTTCATGCGGCCCGGCAAGTCGCGGATCTCGGGATGCAGGGTCGAACCCATCGCGACCGCCACTTCCTGAAAGCCCCGGCACAGGCCCAGCACCGGCTGCCCCCGCTCTACCGCCGCGCGGATCAGTGGCAACGCGACCCGGTCGCGCGCCCGGTCGAAGGCGCCGTGTGCCTCGGTCTCGTCCTCGCCGTACTCCTCGGGGTGAACGTTGGGCCGGCCGCCGGTGAACAGGAAGCCGTCGAACACCTCCAGCAACTCGTCGATCGTGACGGCATCGGGGTCGCCGGGGAAGGCGAGCGGCATGCAACCGCTGACATGCGCCACGGCGTCGGTGTTCATCTTGCCGTTCGCATGGGCCGGATACTGGTCGTTGATCAGGTAGTGGTTCGAAATGATGCCGACGAGCGGTCGCATGGATATCCTCCGGTTCGGACGCAAGATAGCCGCGCCGCCACGGCCTTCATAGCCCGACGACCGCACGGCCGGGCATGCGGCAGCGCACGAATCCGTGGGACGCTCAGGCCTCGCCGATCAGCCCGACCCTTTCGATCCCGGCCAGCCCGGCTTCGGCATCGTTGTCGGACGTGTCGCCCGTCACGCCGATCGCGCCCAGCGTGTTGCCCTTGGCGTCGCGCACCAGAATGCCGCCCGGGACGGGGACGACCTGCCCGCCATAGGCGCCGTTCACTGCGGCCATGAAATAGGCCTGCTGTTCGGCGCGGGCCATCTGCGCGCGACCCGCCATGCCCAGCATCACCGCGCCATAGGCCTTGCCGTGCGCGATCGCGAACCGGCCGGGTGCCGCATCGTCCTGACGCTCGAACGCCTTGACGTGCCCGCCGGCGTCCAGGACGACGACCGACAGCGGCTTCAGGCCGAGTTCGGCGCCCTTTTCCAGCACGCCCTTGATGATCTGGCGCGCGCGGCGCAGCGAAATTTCAGGCATCTTTCATCCGATCCGTGGGTTACGAGGCGTTCTTCAACTCAAGCCGGCGCCGGTGCAGAACCGGTTCGGTATAGCCCGAGGGCTGCGCGCGCCCTTCGAAGACAAGGTCCTGCGCCGCCTTGTACGCGACCCCGTCGAAGGCGGGCGCCATCGGCGCGTAGCCGGGCGTGCCTTCGTTCTGGGCATCGACCTTGGAGGCCATCTTGCGCATCCCCGCCTCGACCTGCTCGGATGTGACGACGCCGTGATGCAGCCAGTTTGCCAACGCCTGCGACGAGATACGGCAGGTCGCACGATCCTCCATCAGACCCACATCGTTGATGTCGGGCACCTTGGAACACCCCACACCCGCATCGACCCAGCGGACGACATAGCCGAGGATGCCCTGGGCGTTGTTCTCGATCTCGGCCGTTACCTCGGCCTCGGACAGGTTGCGCCCCTCCATCACCGGGATCGTCAGCAGATCGTCCAGCGATCCCCGCGCCCCGCCGGCGGCCAGCTCATCCTGACGGGCCAGGACGTCGACGCGATGGTAATGGGTGGCGTGCAACGTCGCCGCGGTGGGCGAGGGCACCCAGGCGCAGGTGGCGCCGGATCTCGGGTGGCCGATCTTCTGGTCCAGCATATCGGCCATGCGATCGGGCATCGCCCACATCCCCTTGCCGATCTGGGCCCGCCCCTTCAGCCCGCAGGCCAGGCCGATATCGACATTGCGATCCTCGTACGCCTGGATCCAGGGCGTCGACTTCATCTCGCCCTTGGGCAGCATCGGTCCGGCTTCCATCGAGGTGTGGATCTCGTCGCCCGTGCGATCGAGGAAGCCCGTGTTGATGAAGGCCACCCGGTCCCTTGCCGCCCGGATACACGCCGCCAGGTTGGCCGAGGTGCGCCGCTCCTCGTCCATGATGCCCAGCTTGACGGTGTTCGCAGGCAGGCCCAGCATCGCTTCGACCCGGGTGAATATCTCATCAGCGAAAGCGACCTCCTCCGGGCCGTGCATCTTGGGCTTGACCACGTAGACGGACCCTTCGACCGAATTGCGCGGGCCGCTCTCCTTCTTCAGGTCGTGCATCGCGATCAGCGTGGTGATCGCGGCGTCCATCAGTCCTTCGGGGATCTCCTGCCCGTCGCGCATCAGGATCGCGGGGTTGGACATCAGGTGGCCGACATTGCGCACGAGCATCAGTGCGCGGCCCTTAACCGTCAGGACCGATCCGTCCGGGGCGCTGAACTCCATGTCCGGGTTCAACGTGCGGGTGAATGTCCTGCCGCCCTTGGTGACGCTTTCGGTCAGGTCGCCGCGCATCAGGCCCAGCCAGTTGGCATAGGCGCCGATCTTGTCTTCGGCATCGACGCAGGCGACCGAATCCTCGCAATCCATGATCGCCGAGATCGCCGATTCCAGGTGGATCGCGTCCAGCCCCATCGGGTCGTCCCGGCCGATCGCGCCGTCCTGCGTCACGACCAGAACGATACCGAGGCCGTTGTGGCGCAGCAGGATGCGCAGCGTGTCGCCATCGCGGACCCAGCCCCGATAGGCCGACGCCTCCGCCAGGCGCACCTCGTCGTCTCCGGCACGCAGAACCAGCACGCCGTCGTCGATATCGACCCCGGTGACGTCCGACCAGCCCCCCTGTGTAAGCGGGACGGCATCGTCGAGGAATGCCTTGCCCCACGCGATCACGCGGGCGCCGCGCGCTGGATCGTAGCCGCCACCCGACGGCAGATCGCCCAATGCGTCCGTGCCGTAAAGCGCGTCGTAGAGATTGCCCCAGCGCGCGTTCGCGGCGTTGAGCGCGTAGCGCGCGTTGGTGATCGGCACCACCAGCTGCGGCCCCGGGATCGCGGCGATCTCCGGGTCGACATTCCGCGTGCCGATGGTGAAGTCCCCGCCCTCCTCGACGAGGTAGCCGATCTCGGACAGGAACGCCTTGTAGGCGCTCGCGTCATGCGGCTGCCCCTTGCGTTCGCGATGCCATGCGTCGATCCGCGCCTGCATCGTCTCGCGCACCGCCAGCAACTCCGCGTTGCGGGGGGCCAGGTCGTGCACAAGCTCGGAAAAGCCCGACCAGAACCGCGCCGTGTCGACACCCGTGCCCGGCAGCGCCCGCGTCTCGATGAAACTGGCCAGATCCTCGGATACGTTCAGGCCGGATTTGTCGATGCGGGTCATGGGGCTCTCCTGAATCATACGTCCCGGATGCGTGTAGACAACGCCCCGCGGGTCGGCAACTCGGATTGGTCAGGCTTTCTTACCGCCCTTAGCCGCGCGGCATCGGTCCGAACAATATCGGACCTCGGCCCACACCTTCGCCCATTTGCGCCGCCATGCGAACGGACGTCCGCAGGTCGCGCAGATCTTGTGCGCCAGATCCGCCTTTCGCGTCATTTTGGGCATTACATCCCTCTGCCTCGACGGCCTCGACCTTCCGCGATCCCGCCTGCGGGGGTGGCGGCCGCAGCCTAGCGCCCCTAGCTTGCGCCCGACAGAGGAGTTTCCCGAATGCGCGATGCCACCCCCGGCCAGGACCAGAGCGTCCATCTGAAGGATTACGCCCCGGTTCCGGTGACCGTCACCCATGTCGACCTGCATTTCCGCTTGGATCCGCTGGCGACGCGCGTGCAGGCACGCCTGACCTGCGAGCGGCGCGGACCCGGCGCCATGGTGCTGAACGGCGAGGATCTGGAAACCGTCTCGCTCGCCATCGACGGGACGCCGCTGGGGGCGGATGCCTACACGCTCGATGGCGACACGCTGACTTTGCACGAGACACCCGACGCATTCCTTCTTGAAACCGAGGTGACGATCGCGCCCGAGACCAACAAGGCGCTGTCCGGCCTCTACATGTCGAACGGCATGTACTGCACCCAATGCGAAGCCGAAGGCTTTCGCCGCATCACCTGGATGCTCGACCGGCCCGACGTGATGGCGACCTATGACGTCGAGATCGACGCCGACCTGCCCGTCCTGCTGTCCAACGGGGACGAGGTCGGCCAAGGCCGGTGGCACGACCCCTGGCCCAAGCCGACCTATCTCTTCGCACTCGTGGCCGGAAACCTGGTGGCGACATCGGACAGCTTCACCACGATGGAGGGGCGAGAGGTGGCGCTGAACATCTGGGTCAGGCCGGGCGACGAGGGGCGGACGGCCTATGCGATGGACAGTTTGAAGCGGTCGATGGCGTGGGACGAGCGGGTCTATGGCCGCGCCTATGACCTCTCGGTGTTCAACATCGTCGCCGTCGACGACTTCAACATGGGCGCGATGGAAAACAAGGGGCTGAACATATTCAATTCCCGCTACGTCCTGGCCTCGCCGGAAACGGCGACGGACGCCGATTACGCCAATATCGAGCGGATCGTGGCGCATGAGTATTTCCACAACTGGACCGGCAACCGGATCACCTGTCGCGATTGGTTCCAGCTTTGCCTGAAGGAAGGGCTGACCGTCTTCCGCGACCAGCAGTTCAGCCAGGACGAACGCGGGGCCGCCGTTCAGCGGATCGGCGATGTGATGGCCCTGCGCGCAAGGCAGTTCCGCGAGGATGCGGGACCGCTCGCGCATCCCGTCCGGCCCGAGAGCTTCGTCGAGATCAACAACTTCTATACCTCCACCATCTACGAAAAGGGCGCCGAGGTCATCGGAATGCTGCGCACGTTTGTCGGGGCAGAAGGCTACGACGCGGGCGTCGCGCTCTATTTTCAGCGGCATGACGGCGACGCGGCCACGATCGAGGATTGGCTGCGCTGCTTCGAGGAGGCGACGGGCCGCGACCTGTCGCAGTTCAAGCTGTGGTACAGCCAGGCCGGCACGCCCCGCGTGAAGGTCGAGGAGCATTGGGACGGATCGACCTATCGCATCGAACTGGCACAGCACGTGCCGGACACACCGGGACAGACGGACAGGGCGCCGATGGTCATCCCGCTGGCTTTCGGGCTGCTGGATGCAAGCGGGGCCGAAATCCGGGCGACCGAAGTGCATGCGTTGACGAAGGTCACCGACAGCCTGTCCTTCGACCTGCCCGCACGGCCGGTCCTGTCGATCCTGCGCGGCTTCTCGGCGCCGGTGATCCTGGGGTTCGAGCAATCCGACGCGGACCGCCTGACGCTGCTGGCGCATGACACCGATCCCTTCGCGCGGTGGGAAGCGGGGCGCGCGCTGGCGAAGGACAGGCTGATGCGCGCGCTGACCCAGGACGCGCCTTTCGACGACGCGTGGCTGGACGCCGTCGCGACACTGGCCACCGACGACACGGCCGCGCCGGCGTTCCGCGCGCTGGCCCTGGCCCTGCCGTCCGAGGAGGATCTGGCCGGTTCGCTGCATGTCGCGGGCGTCGTGCCCGACCCCGACCGGATCTATGCCATGCGGCGGTCGGCGCAGCTTGCCATCGCCGAGCGGCTTTCACCGGCAATGTCCGACCTGCGCGCCGCCTGCACAACGCCCGGGCCCTACGACCCCTGCGCGGAAGATGCGGGCAAGCGCGCGCTGTCCGGGCGTCTGCTGGGCCTGCGGACCCTGATCGACGGAGGCGAGGCGGCGCGCGCGGCCTACGCCGCGGCGGACAACATGACCGATCGGATGGCGGCCTTCGCCTGCCTGCTGGAGGCGAACGACGACGAGATCGCCGCCGCATTCGAGGCAGACTGGAAGCACGACCGCCTCGTGATGGACAAGTGGTTCACCGCGCAGGTGATCCACGCCGCACCCCGCGATGCCGTCGCCGTGGCCGAGCGTCTGGTGCGCCACCCGGATTTCGATGCGTCGAACCCCAATCGCTTTCGCGCGGTGGTCGGCGCGCTGGCCGCGGGCAACCCGGCCGGATTCCACAACCCCAGCGGCGCGGGCTACGCCTTTCTGGCCCGCCATCTGCTCGCACTCGACCCGGTCAACCCACAGACCGCCGCGCGCCTGTCGCAGGCGTTCGACACATGGCGGCGCTACGACGCCGACCGCCAGGCGCTGATCGAGACGGAGCTGAAGCGGATGGCTGGAACCGAAGGACTCAGCCGTGATCTGGACGAGATGGTGGGGCGCATGCTGCCATGACCCGTCGGACCTTACTGATCACCGGCGCATCGTCGGGCATCGGGGCGGCCACCGCCCTGATGGCGGCGCCGGATCATGATCTGGCACTGCACTGGAACGCGAACGCCACCGGCATCGAGGACGTCGCCGCGCAGGCGCGGCGGGCCGGCGCCCGCGTCACCACGATCCGCGCCGACTTGTCGGACCCCGCCCATGTCGAGGACCTGTTCGCGGCGTTCGATCGCGACCACGACCGGCTGGACGGTCTGATCAACAACGCGGGCGTGGTCGATGCCGCGGCGCCCGTTGTCGACTTTACCGCCGACCGCGTGGCGCGCATGGTCGCCATCAACCTGACCGCCCCGATTTTGGTCGCCGCCGGGGCCGCCGCCCGCATGGCCCGGGGCGGGGCGATCGTGAACATCTCATCGGCTGCGGCACGGTTCGGAAGCCCGGGGCAATATGTCGACTACGCCGCGACGAAGGGCGGGTTGGAAGTGTTCTCGAAAGGGCTGGCGCAGGAACTGGCGCCGCGTGGCATCCGGGTGAACGCCGTGCGGCCGGGCATCATCGCGACCGACATCCACGCCAAGGGCGGGCAGCCCGACCGGATCGACCGCCTGGGCCCGACCGTGCCGATGGGGCGTGCCGGCACCGCCGAAGAGGTGGCGCACGCGATCCTGTGGCTGCTGGGCGATCAGGCCTCCTATGTCACGGACACGGTCCTCGACGTGTCCGGTGGGCGCTGACCTGCCGAGGCGGGTTCGCGGACGATTGCTGATGGATTTGCCCAAAATCCACCTATATCTGCGGCATTGAGGTCGGAGATTCACGTCTTCGACATGCTGGACTGATGAGGAAGCGCCATGCGCGACCGTCTCGACCCCATGATCGCGGAACGGGCCCCCTGGCTCTTCCGCCCCACATTTGCCGCCAGGGGTGCGCGGCTGGTCCTGGATCGGCTGCTCGCCTATGAACGCTCGGTCGAGATCGGGACGCACTACGTCGATCTGGACGTGCCGACGATCATGGCGGACCTTGCGCGCCGCATCGCCCGCCGGGTCAGCGCCACGGGACTTGAGAACGTGCCGGTCGGCGGACCGGCGCTTCTGGTGGCGAATCATCCGACGGGGATCGCGGACGGGATCATTCTCCACGACCTCCTGAGACAGCGGCGTGCAGACGCGTTCTATTACGCCAACAGCGACATCCTGCGTGTGCTGCCGCAGTTCGAAGAAATCATCGTGCCCGTCGAGTGGCGCGAGTCGAGACGCACGGTCACCAAGACGCGCGAGACGATGCAGCTGACGCGGAAGGCGCTGGATCGCGGGCGCCTCGGCGTGATCTTCCCGTCCGGGCGCCTGGCAAAGCGCCGTGGCCTGCGTTTGCACGAACGTCCGTGGATGGCCAGCGCCGCGATGATCGCGCGAAAGTTTGAACTGCCGGTGATCCCGGTCCATATCCGGGCCCGCAATTCGGCGATGTTCTATGCGTTCGACGCGATCCATCCGACGCTGCGTGACATCACCCTGTTCCACGAAACGCTGAACAAGGACGTCCAACCCTATCACATCACCTTCGGTCGCCCGCTGGACGGCGCCGCGCTGCCCCGCGACGCGAATGCCGGAATCGAGGTGCTGCGCGAGGCGACGCTGCGCCTGGGGTCGGAGCGTCACGGCGAGATCAAGCTTACGGACACGCGCCCGGCCTGGCGCCGCTGGGGCGCGCGCACGGCCTGAGCCGGTCGCGTCCCGAGGGCGACGGCATCCCCCGCAAACGAAGAACGCCGCCCCGTCGGGGCGGCGTCCGTTCGACCGGGTGGCCTGGTGCGGTCGAGAAGACTCGAACTTCCACGGGTGTTACCCCACAGCGACCTCAACGCTGCGCGTCTACCAATTCCGCCACGACCGCAAAGCCCATTCGGCGTGGCGCGGGGATAGCGACGGTCGTGCGGAAAGGAAAGAGGGTTTTTTCACCCGCTTGCCCCCGCCGCGCCCGACGCCTAAGCCGCGATCCATGCACCCCGAGTGGATCACGTCGGACATGCCCGTCCCCTATCCCGTCGCCCTGGCCGAAATGGAGGCGCGGGTCGCCGCTATCCGTGCCGGCGATGCGAACGAGGCGATCTGGCTGCTGGAGCATCCGCCACTCTACACGGCCGGCACCTCGGCCGACCCGGCGGACCTGAAGGACCCGGACCGCTTCGACGTGTTCGAGGCCCGGCGCGGCGGACAATACACCTATCACGGGCCGGGGCAGCGGGTGATCTACGTGATGCTGGACGTCGCCGCGCGCGGCCGCGACATACGCGCCTTCATCGTGACACTGGAGCGCTGGGTCATCGCGGCCCTGGCCGAATTCGGCCTGCGCGGCGAGATCCGGAACGGTCGCGTGGGCGTCTGGATCGCCCGGCCCGACCTGCCGCCCCTGCCCGACGGCACCCCGCGCGAGGACAAGATCGCCGCCATCGGCATCCGGCTGTCGAAATGGGTCAGCTTCCACGGCATCAGCATCAACGTGGAGCCCGACCTGTCCCATTTCGACGGCATCGTCCCCTGCGGTATCGCGGGGCATGGCGTCACCTCGCTGGTGGATCTGGGCCTGCCGGTCACGATCGGCGATCTGGATGCGGCCCTGCGGCGAACCTCGCCTTTCGGGTCGGGCGCGCCGGGCCGCTAGCGCGACACCCGCTTCGGGGCGGTCGATGCGTCGAAATGCGCGGCCATGTGCCGTTGCCCCGGCTGGTTCACCCCGCTAAACCCGGGCGAAACGGGCGGTTCACGCGCGTTCACAGATTCGAGCAACCCGTCACGGAGGGCGATCGCATGGCAGACGCCGCAGTCACCGGACACGACCATCACGAGAAGCCCGGCTTCTTCACGCGCTGGTTCATGTCCACCAATCACAAGGACATCGGCATCCTGTACCTGCTGGTGTCGGGTTTTGCCGGGTTCATCTCGGTCGCCTTCACCGTCTACATGCGGATGGAACTGATGGACCCCGGCGTCCAGTTCATGTGTCTGGAGGGTGCCCGGCTCCTGCCGGCCGCGGCGGGCGAGTGTACGCCGAACGGCCACCTCTGGAATGTGCTGGTCACGGGCCACGGCATACTGATGATGTTCTTCGTGGTCATCCCGGCGCTCTTCGGCGGGTTCGGCAACTACTTCATGCCGCTGCATATCGGTGCGCCGGATATGGCGTTCCCGCGCCTCAACAACCTGTCGTTCTGGCTGTTCGTGGCCGGCACGTCGCTGGCCGTCCTGTCGGTCTTCGTTCCGGGCGGCAACGGGCAGACCGGCTCGGGCATCGGCTGGGTCCTCTATCCGCCGCTTTCGACGACGGAACAGGGCTTCTCGACCGACATCGCGATCTTTGCGGTACACGTCTCGGGCGCGTCGTCCATCCTGGGCGCGATCAACATCATCACGACATTCCTGAACATGCGCGCGCCTGGCATGACGCTGCACAAGGTGCCGCTGTTCGCCTGGTCGATCTTCGTGACCGCGTGGCTGATCCTGTTGGCCCTGCCCGTCCTGGCCGGCGCCATCACCATGCTGCTGACGGACCGCAATTTCGGCACGACCTTCTTCGACCCGGCCGGCGGCGGGGACCCGGTGCTCTATCAGCACATCCTGTGGTTCTTCGGCCATCCGGAGGTCTACATCGTCGTCCTGCCGGCCTTCGGCATCGTATCGCATATCGTGTCCACATTCTCCAAGAAGCCGATCTTCGGCTATCTGCCCATGGTTTATGCCATGGTGGCGATCGGGGGCCTCGGCTTCGTCGTGTGGGCGCACCACATGTACACGGTCGGCATGAGCCTGACGCAGCAGGCCTACTTCATGGTGGCCACGATGATCATCGCCGTGCCCACGGGTGTGAAGATCTTCAGCTGGATCGCCACGATGTGGGGCGGCTCGATCAGCTTCAAGACACCGATGCTGTTCGCGATCGGGTTCATCTTCCTGTTCACCGTGGGCGGCGTCACCGGCATCGTCCTGTCGCAGGCGGGCATCGACCGGGCCTATCACGACACCTACTACGTCGTGGCGCACTTCCACTACGTGATGTCGCTGGGCGCCGTATTCGGCATCTTTGCGGGCATCTACTACTGGATCGGCAAGATGTCGGGACGCCAGTACCCGGAATGGGCGGGCAAGCTGCATTTCTGGGCGTTCTTCATCGGCGCGAACCTGACCTTCTTCCCGCAGCACTTCCTGGGCCGTCAGGGCATGCCGCGCCGCTATATCGACTATCCGGACGCCTTCGCGCTCTGGAACCAGGTGTCGAGCTGGGGCGCGTTCCTGTCCTTCGCCTCGTTCCTGTTCTTCATCGGGGTCGTGTTCTATACCATCTTCGCCGGCCGCAAGGTTGCCGACCCGGCCTACTGGGGCGAGCATGCGGACACGCTGGAATGGACGCTTCCCAACCCGCCGCCGGAGCACACCTTCGAGGAGCTTCCGACCCGCGAGATGTGGGATCGGCATCCCCATCACTGATGCCCTTCCGGGTGCTGACAGATCATCAGGGGGCCCCGGCATCGTCCGGGGCCTTCGCGTTCGCGGTGGAGCTCTGGCCGCACCAGTCGCTGACGGGCACCGGTTTCGTCTGGGTCATCGGCGCCACCTTCGCGATGCTCTGCATCCCGTTGGTCGGCCTGCTTGGGACGGCCGTCCTCTGGGGTGTGCTGCCGTTCGCGATGGGGGCGCTTGCGCTGCTCTGGCTCGCGGTTCAGCGGAACTGGCGCGACCGCGATATAGTCGAGACCTTTACGTTGAAGGACGACGTCGCGCGCCTCGTCCGCGAGGAGGCGCCTGGCCTTCGGCGGGAATGGCAAGCCAACCCGTATTGGGTGCGCATCAAGCGGCATGACAAGGTCGGCCAGGTCGAGGACTACCTGACGCTGCAAGGCGGCCCGCGCGAGGTGGAGATCGGGGCGTTCCTGACCCCCGCCGAACGGCGCGACCTGGAGGATCGGCTGCGGCGCGCACTGCACGACATCAACAAAAGTCGCGGGTGACGATCGGCGCCCTACGTCCCGCCGGACCCGCCGACATCGGCACGTGCGACCGTGCTCGTCTTGACGATGGCCCAGACCCGCGATCCGGGGGCGAGGCCCAGCCCATCGAAGGACCGACGCGTCAATCGTGCCAGCAACGCCCCCTCACCCACCGACAATCGCAGCATGACGCCGGGGCCCTGTCCCTCCTGCACCGCCTCGACCCGCGCCGGCAGCACGTTGAGCGCCGAGATGCCGCGCGGCGCCTCGGTCGCGACGATTACGTCGGACGTACGGATGCGGACCCGGGCGGTCGTACCCATCGGCCCCGCGCCGGCGACGTGCAGGACCCCGGCCGGCGTGGCCACGGCCGCCAGCCCATCCGCGAGGCCGGTGACCCGCCCCGTCAACACGGCGCCGGCCTGCCCCGGGCCGATCAAGGCCGCCGTGGCGGGATCGGACAGGACGTCATCGACCGATCCCGTGCGGGCGACCTGTCCGTCGCGCAGCACGATCAGCGTGTCGGCCAACCGCGCCACCTCCTCGATCGCATGGGAAATATAGAGGATCGGCATGCCCGCATCGCGCAAACCCTCCAACCAGGGCAGGATGCGGTCGCGCCGGGGCAGGTCCAGCGAAGCCAGCGGTTCGTCCAGCACGAGGATATCCGGCTGCCGCAGCAGGGCACGGCCGATGCCGATGCGCGCCGCCTCGCCCCCCGAAAGTCCCGCGACGCGCCGATCCAGCAATCCGCCGATGCCCAGCATCTCCGCCACCGCGCGCGGATCGGCCCCGCGGTCCGCGCCGTAGAGAAGGTTGCCGAGAACGTCGAGATGGGGAAACAGGCGCGGTTCCTGAAAGACATATCCGACGCCCCGGCGATGCGCCGGCACGTTCGTCCGCGCGTCGAACAGGACCCGGCCATTCAGCGCGATCCGTCCTTCGTCGGGTCGGGTCAGGCCCGCCACGCAACGCGCCAGCGTCGTCTTCCCCGCGCCCGAGGGGCCGAAGACGGCCGTGACCCCCGCCCCCGCCGTCAGCGCGATGTCCAGCGCGAACGGGCCCGCCCGACGCCTGATACGGAGGTCCAGCACCTCAGCGTCCCGCGACACGGGCAGCTAGGCGGGGCGCCAGCCAGTTCGACGCGAGCACGGCACCCACCGCGACGGCGACGGCGATCAGGACCAGCCCGCGCAGGCCGGGTGCCTCGCCGGGGACCTGCAGGAACGCATAGATCGCGGCGGGCAAGGTCCGCGTCTCGCCGGGGATCGAGGCGACGAAGGTGATCGTCGCGCCGAACTCGCCGAAGGCTTTGGCGAACCCCAGCGTTGTCCCCGCCAGGATGCCCGGCAGGGCCAGCGGCAGCGTTACCGTCCGCCAGACCCGGAAGCGGGACGCACCCAGCGTGGCCGCGGCCTCCTCCAGCCCGGGGTCGACGGCCTCGAACGCCAGGCGGATGGACCGAACGACCAGGGGGAACGCCATGATCGCGGCGGCGAGCGCGGCGCCGGTCCAGCGAAATGCAATGCCGAGGCCCAGCGGCTCCAGCAGGCCGCCGACCGGCCCCGCGCGCGAGAACAGCAGCAAGAGCGCGTAGCCCGTCACCACCGGCGGCAGGACGAGCGGCAGATGCACCGCCGCATCCAGAAGCCCACGGCCACGAAACCGCCCGCGCGCCAGCAGATGCGCCACCCAGACCGCCAAGGGCAGCGACAGGATCGTCGCGACCAGCGCGACGCGAAGCGAGAGGCGCAGCGCCTGCCACGCCTCGGGCGGCAATTCTATCACGCCGCGTCCTCGGCAAATCCATGCGCGGCGAAGAGATCGCGCGCGGCGACCAGATGATCAAGGAACGCCCCCGCCGTGGCCGCGGCCCCGCGCGTGGTTGCGCCGGGATACGTGATCCGGGCGTGGGCGCGTGCCGGGATCGATGCGGCAATCTCGACCCCCGTGCCGCGCGCATCCGATGCGTAGACCAGACCCAAGGGCACGTCGCCGCGCGCGACATAGGCCAGGGCCGCGCGCACGTTCTCGGCCATCAGGGCGCGGGGCGCCAGGGCGGGCCACAGGCCCAACGTCTCCAACGCCTGCTGGCCGTACCGCCCCGCCGGAACCGACATCGGGTCGCCCATCGCGAACCGTCCCCCGGCCAGACGTTCCAGCATCGCGTCGACTTGCAGTGCCAAGGGTTCCGCACCGGGCGGCCCGGCCAGGACCAGGCGGTTGGTTGCGACGGTGCGCGGCGGCCCGGCCAGAACCCCCTGCCCGGCCAGCCAATCCATCCAGTCGGTCGCCGCCAGGACCACGACATCGGCAGGGGCGCCGGCCGCAACCTGCCGCGCCAGCGTACCGCTGCCGCCATAGCTGACCGTAACCGGGGTCTGCGCGAACGCATGCGCGATCCGATCCAAGGCGGGCTTGAGACTGACGGCGGCGAAGACGACCAACGCATCCCGCCCCCAGGCGGGCCGGGCCAGCGACAGAACGCCCGCTGCCAGCAATGCGCGTCGCGACATTTCAATAGGGGATCGTCTGGCCATCGTGACTTTCAAAGCAGCCGGACCGCGCGAGGTCCAGCGCCTCGAACCTGTCCCAGAGATCGCCGGCGGCGCGGTCGGCCGACAGGTTCGCGGCGGATCCGCCCATATCGGTTCGCACCCAGCCGGGATGATACGTGCCCACCGCGATGCCGTGACCCTGCAACGCAAGGGCGAGGTTCGCGCCGAGATTGGCCACCGCCGCCTTGGAGGCGCGATAGGCGAAGGCGTTGCCGCCCGCCCGCGCGGACGAGCCCATCTGCGACGCGATGATGGCGATCCGACCGCCCGCGTGCAGGTTCCGCAGCTGCGCCTGCACCGTCAGCACGACACCGGTGACATTCGCCGCGAACGTGTCCCGCAGGTCGTCATGCGTCAGCGACATCAGATCCTTGCCCCGGTCCAGATAGACACCGGCGTTGCAGACCAGAAGATCGAGGGGGCCCACCTCCTTGGCCGCACGTGCCTGTGCATCGGCGCAGGTGACGTCCAGGACGGTCCCGTCGCCCCTGCGGATCGTGCCCAAGACCTCGTGTCCGCGCGACCGGCCCTCGACCAGCAGCGCGGCGCCGATGCCCCGCGACGCGCCGGTGACCAAGGCCCGCATCAGTTCGCCTTGGTCTTGGGGCGGAACGGCAGGGGCGCGACGGGCACGCCGTCGGCCAGCAAGCCGCGCACCTCGGCGGCATTCGCCTCGCCATAGATCGCGCGATCCGGTGTCTCGCTTTGGTGGATCGCACGGGCCTCCTCGGCGAAGCGTCCGCCGACATAGGTCGCCTCCGCCTCCACCTTGCGGCGTAGTGCGGCGATCTTGGCCTCCACCGCCGTCGCAGGCTCCGACAGGCCGCCGACCCGGGGGGCCATCACGGCCTTCTCGACCTCAATTGATCCACAGACCGCGCAGGACACCAGCCCCCGTTCCCGCAGGCCGTCATAGGCGTCCGCCGATGGGAACCAGGCTTCGAATGCGTGGCCTTCCGTGCATTTGAGCGAATAGCGGATCATGGATCGTGAGCCCTTGTCGGAGAAGACAATCTAGGCGCTTTCGCCGCCCACGCAAGCGTACCAAGCCTTGATGCGCACCGATTGCCGGCTAGCCTATGCGCCATGCAGCACCGCCGCTCCCTGCTGGGCCGTCGCCCCTTCGCCAAGCCGTGCCGGCCCCTGTGATCACGCTTTTCGGGTCGGAGATCTATCGGGGTTCGAGCTATGGCGGCTGGCACCCGCTGCGCGTGCCGCGCGTCTCCACGGTGCTGGACCTGACGCGCGCGCTGGGCTGGCTGCCGGCGGATCGGTTCCGCGTCTCGCCCCGGGCAAAGGCAGCCGCGCTGACGGCATGGCACACGCCCGCCTACATCCGCGCGCTGCAGCGCGCCGAGGGCGAAGGCGCCGTCGACCCGGACACGCGAAGCCGCCACGGATTGGGCACGCATGCCAATCCGATCTTTCCCGAGATGTTCCGCCGCCCCGCCACCGGGGCCGGTGCCTCCCTCCTCGCGGGGGAATTGCTGGCCGGCGGCGGACGCGTCCACAACCCGGGCGGGGGCACGCATCACGGCATGCCCGACCGGGCGAGCGGGTTTTGCTATCTCAACGATGCGGTGCTGGGAATCCTGTCGCTGCGCCGCAACGGCGCCCGGCGGATCGCCTATGTCGATATCGACGCGCACCACATGGACGGGGTCGAACATGCCTTCGCCCACGATCCGGACGTACTTCTGATCTCGACGCATGAGGAGCGGCGCTGGCCCTTCACGGGCGCGGTGACCGATGGCGGCATCGGGCAGGTCTTCAACCTGCCTTTGCCGCGGGGCGCGGCGGACGCGGCGTTCGCGTTGGCCCGCGACAGGCTGGTCCGTCCGGCCGTCGCGCGGTTCGCGCCGGATGCCATCGTCCTGCAATGCGGGGCCGACGCGGTGGAGGAAGATCCGCTGTCGCGCCTGGCCGCGTCGAACAACGCTCATTTCGAAGTTCTGGCGGCACTTATGCCGATGGCCCCGCGGTTCCTGCTGCTGGGGGGTGGCGGCTACAATCCCTGGTCGGTCGGGCGGCTCTGGTCGGGCAACTGGGCGATCCTGTCGGGGCAGACGATACCCGATCGCCTGCCGACGGAGGCAGAGGCCGTGCTGCGCGCGCTCCGCTTCGACGGCAATTCGCGCGGGCGAAATCCGCCGGACCATTGGTTCACCACGATCCGAGACGCCCCCCGGCCCGGCCTCGTCCCGCCCGAGGTCGAACAGCGTGTCGCGCATCTGGCCGGGCGGATCGCCGCGATGCCCCACGCCGCCTGACCCCGTCAGCCGCGCGCGTAGGGTGCCAGCCTATCCCAGTCGAACACGACGCCGGTTCCCGGCACGTCGGGCGCCACGGCCTTCGCATCCTCCACCACCAATGGCCGGGTCGTGTATCGATCGATGGGAAAGCTGTGCACCTCGATCAGGCCGGGGTTCGGCTGGGCCGATACCAGGCTCACATGCAGTTCCTGCATTCCGTGCGAACAGACCGGCAGCCCCGCGGCCTGCGACATGGAAGCGGCCCGGAGCCATCCGGTGATGCCGCCGCAATTCGATGCGTCGGGCTGCAGGAAAGCCAGCTTGGATTGCGCCAGGGCGTAGCCGAACTCGTGCTCGGTATGCAGGTTCTCGCCCATGGCCAGCGGACAGCCGGTCGCCTCGCGGATACGGGCATAGCCGGCATAGTCGTCGGGAATGATCGGCTCCTCGAACCAGAGGATGTCCTGCTCCATGAAGCCGCGCGCGGCCTCGATCGCCTGTGCCTCGGTCAAGGCGTAGTTCGCATCGACCATGAAGGCGCGATCCGGCCCGATCAGATCGCGCACGGCCTTGGCGCGGGCCTGATCGTCGGAGGGATCGGGGCGTCCGACCTTGATCTTCACGCCATCAAAGCCGCATTCCAAGTAGCCTTCGACCGATTTCAACAGTTTGGGCAGATCGAAACCCAGGTCGATCCCGCCGCAATAGGCCCCGCACCGATCGGACGCCCCCCCGGCCATCTGCAGGAGGGACTGGCCCGTGGCCTTGCCGCGAATATCCCAGAGCGCGATGTCCACGGCCGAGATGGCAAAGCTCGCCACGCCGCCGCGCGCAACGTAATGGACGTGCCATTGCATCGCGTCGTGCAGCGCCTCGGGATCGACCGCGCGGCCGGTCAGCATGTGGGCCAGATCGTCGCGGATCATGGCCAGGATCGCGGTGCCGCCCTTGCCGCCGGTATAGGTATAGCCGGTTCCGAAAATGCCGTCCTCGGTCCCGATAGTGCAGGTCACCAGCTGGAAATGCGTGTGATCGCCATGCTTGGCGTCGACCAGAACCTCATCCAGCGGAACGTCGAACAGACGCGCCTCGACCGACCGGATCAGAGATGCCGACATTCGGGCACCGGCGTCTTGACGGACCCGTCGTCCAGCCACTGCTTCAAGTTCGCGACGACGAGGTCGCCCATCGCCTGCCGCGTCTCGTGCGTGGCCGAGGCAACATGCGGCGTCAGCACGACGTTGTCCATCGACTTCAGCGCATCCGGTATCTTGGGTTCCTCGTCGAACACGTCGAGACCGGCGCCCGCGATGTTGCCATCCTGCAAGGCCCTCACCAAGGCCGCCTCGTCCACGACCGACCCGCGCGCGACATTGAAGAACAGCCCGTCCGAGCCGAGCGCCGACAGCACTTCCGCGTTCACGAGGTGATGCGTTTCGGGCCCGCCCGGCGTGATCGCGACGAGTACCTCCACCGCCTGGGCCAGCGAAACCGCGCTGTCGTGATAAGTGTAGGGCACATCCTTCTTCGAACGTGAGTGATAATGGATCTCGGCGTCGAAGGCGGCGCATCGGTCGGCGATCGTCTGCCCGATCCGGCCGAGGCCCAGTATGCCCACGCGCCGGTTCTGGACCGAGCGCGTCAACGGATAGTTCCCGTCCTTCTCCCAGTTTCCCGAGCGGGCATGCCGGTCGGAGGGGATCAATTCGCGCGAGACGGCGAGCCAGAGCATGACGAAGGTGTTCGCCACCTCGTCGTTCAGAACGTCGGGCGTATGCGCAACCTTGATGCCCCGATCCGCGAAGGCATCGGCGTCGATGGCGTCGTAACCCACCCCATAGGACGACACGACCTTGAGGTTCGGCGTGGCGGCGGCGACATCCTCTGGCACGCCCCAATGGCCGTTCGTCAGGATCGCGGGATAATCCGCGCCATGTTCCGCGAGGAAAGCGGAGCGGTCGTCGCGGTCGAACAGCACGTCGATCTCGAACGCGTCGGACAATGCGTCGCGCATCCGGTCGGTGATCTCTCCGATCTGGAGGAGCTTGACCTTAGCCATCGGCGCGAACCTCCTGCCGCTGGGCGCCCAGACCCTCGATCGTCAGTTCGACGACGTCGCCGGATTTCAGATAGACCGGATCGGGCTTGATCCCCATGCCCACGCCCGGAGGCGTGCCGGTCGAGATGACGTCGCCCGGATGCAGGGTCATCATCTGGCTCAGGTGGCTGATGCATTGCGCGACGGTGAAGATCATCGTATTCGTGTTGCCGGTCTGCATCCGCTTGCCGTTCACGTCCAGCGACATCGACAGGTCCTGCGGATCGCCGACCTCGTCCCGGGTGACGAGCCAGGGGCCGATAGGGCCGAACGTGTCGCAGGATTTTCCCTTGGTCCACTGGCCGGTCAGCTTGGTCTGGAAATGCCGCTCGGACACGTCGTTGATGACGCAATAGCCGGCGACGTGATTCAGGGCCTCCGCCTCCGACACGTATTTGCAGGCCGTTCCGATCACCACGCCCAGCTCAACTTCCCAATCCGTATGTTCGGAGTTGCGGGGCATCACGATATCGTCATTCGGGCCCACGATCGCGCTGGTGGCCTTCATGAATAGGATCGGATGCTCGGGGATGTCGGCGCCCGTCTCGGCGGCGTGGTCGGAATAATTCAGGCCGATGCACATGAACTTGCCGACGCCGCTGACGCAGGGCCCGTAGCGCACCGGCCCCTCGACCTTGGGCAGAGCCATCGGGTCCAGCTTGGACAGGATGTCCAGCGACTTGTCGGACAGGACCTCATGCGCGATGTCTTCGACCTCGGCGGACAGGTCGCGCAAGTCGCCGTTGTGGTCGATCAGACCGGGCTTCTCGGCCCCCGGTTCGCCGAAGCGGCAGAGTTTCATATCGTATCTCCTATCTAGATCGCTCAGCTGGCAGTCAGGTAGCCCCCCATCAGCGAGGCGAAAGCCCCGAGATGGACGACCATAATCGCCTTGTCCTTCCACATCACTCCGACGGCGAACCACAGAATGATGCCAACGAAAAAGGCCCAGATATTCCAGGGTGTGATGCCCAGCCCCGTCAGGCCGTAGCCGATCAACTGGATGATCGTGGCGAGCCATTTAACAGGATCGACATATGGCGACCTGCGGGGGCCGGAAGGATCAGTGATTGTCACGGGCGACACCCTTCTGCGCCGTGCCGCGATAGGCATCCGCACCCCGCAAGGTCATTCCCTCAGACAAGGGACCGACGCGTTCGCGGAAGATCTCCTGCCAGGGCGTCTGGCTGTCGGGCGTGAACGGATGCGGCGGCAGGGCGCGGCGACGGTCCGCCAACGTATCGTCGTCGACCAGCATGTCCGCGGTGCCCTTGCGCAGGTCGATGCGGATCCGGTCGCCGGTCGCCACGAGGGCAAGGCCGCCCCCCGCCGCTGCCTCGGGCGAGGCGTTCAGGATCGACGGGCTGCCGGACGTGCCCGACTGGCGGCCATCGCCGATGCAGGGCAACGCATGGATGTCGCGCTTGAGTAGGTAGGAGGGGGGACGCATGTTCACGACCTCGGCCGCGCCGGGATAGCCGATCGGCCCCGCGCCGCGCATGATGAGGATGCAATCCTCATCTATTTCGAACGTTTCATCGTCGATCTTCGCGTGGTAGTCCTCCGGGCCATCGAAGACCACGGCGCGCCCCTCGAACGCCTCGGGGTCGTCGGGGTTCGACAGGTAGCGGTCGCGAAACTCCTTCGAGATCACGCTGGTCTTCATGATCGCGCTGTCGAAGAGGTTGCCCTTCAGGTTCAGGAACCCGGCATCGTTCAGCATCGGCGCGTCGATCGGCTTGATCACGTCGGGCAGTTGGCTAACCTGCCCCTCGCAATTCTCGGCCATCGTCTTGCCGTTGACCGTTGGGGCCTCCGGGTGCGGCAGAAGGCCCGCAGCGATCAACTGACCCGTGACCGCCGGGACGCCACCGGCATGGAAGTAATCCTCGCCCAGGTACGCCCCCGCCGGCTGCAGGTTCACCAAAAGCGGAATGTGATGTCCGAGGGTCTGCCAGTCGTCGTTGTCGAGCGGCACGCCCAGATGCCGGGCGATGGCGTTCAGGTGGATCGGCGCATTGGTCGATCCGCCGATGGCGGAGTTCACCACGATGGCGTTCTCGAACGCGGCGCGGGTCATGATGTCAGACGGCTTCAGGTCCTCGTGCACCATCTCCACGATGCGCTGACCCGTGTGATAGCTGACATGCCCCCGCTGCCGATACGGCGCCGGAATGGCTGCCGCGCCGGGCAGTTGCATGCCGAGCGCCTCGGCGAGGCTATTCATCGTCGTGGCCGTGCCCATCGTATTGCAATAGCCGACCGAAGGGGTGGAACTGGCGACGATCTCCATGAAGCCGGCATCGTCGATCTCGCCTGCCGCATGCATCTCGCGCGCCTTCCAGACAATGGTGCCCGAGCCGGTGCGTACCCCCTTGAACCAGCCGTTCAGCATCGGCCCGACCGACAGCGCGATGGCCGGGATGTTGACCGTCGCCGCCGCCATCAGCAGCGCGGGCGTGGTCTTGTCGCAGCCGATCATCAGGACGACCCCGTCCAGCGGATAGCCGTTCAAAGTCTCGACGAGGCTGAGGTAGGCTAGGTTGCGGTCGAGCGACGCCGTCGGCCGCTTGCCCGTCTCCTGGATCGGATGGACCGGCACTTCCAGCGGCAGGCCCCCGGCGGCGATGATCCCGTCGCGGACACGCTTGGCCAGTTCGATATGGTGGCGGTTGCAGGGGCTGAGGTCGCTGCCGGTCTGCGCGATGGCAATGATCGGCTTGTTGCCCTGCAACTCTTCGCGGGTCAGGCCGTAGTTCAGGTACCGCTCCAGATACAGGGCAGTCATCTCGCGGTTTTCGGGGTTGTCGAACCAGAGACGGGAGCGGAGCCTGGTCATGTGAAGTTCGCCTCGCAGGATGTTGCTTTCGTTTGTACTATTGCCCGGACCAGCCGCCGTCGATGATGTGCGGGTGGCCTGTCGTGAACGCGCTTTCGTCGGAGGCGAGATAGGTCACCAGTGCCGCGATCTCCGCCGCCGTGGCCACGCGACCCATCGGCTGACGCGACACGAACTGATCCAGCGCCTTTTCCTTGCTGCCGAGTTCCCGGCCGAGCGCCTCGACCCTGTCGTGCCAGGACGGGCTCTCGACCGTGCCCGGACAGATCGCGTTGCAGCGGATGCCGCGCTTGACGTAATCGAGCGCGACCGACTTCGTCAGCCCGATCACCGCCGCCTTGGTCGTGCCGTAGATGAACCGGTTCGGTGCGGCGATGACCGACGAACAGGCCGAAGACATGTTGATGATCGATCCGCCCCCGGCATCCAGCATGATCGGCAGGGCGGCGCGCATGGTGCGGAACATCGACTTCACGTTCAGGTCGAAGCCGAAATCCCAATCCGCGTCGTTCGCATCCTCGACGGTGCCGTGATGGACGAAGCCCGCGCAGTTGAACAGGACGGTCGGGCAGGCCCGCTCGACCCCCGCCTGCACGGACGCATCGTCGCGAACGTCGATCTGGTAGGTTTCGCAGTCGAGACCCTGAAGGAGGTCGGTGTCCACGTCGGTCGCGAAAACCTCGGCCCCCTCGGCGATGAACATCTCGGCGGTGGCCCGGCCGATGCCTTGCCCGGCCGCGGTGATGAGGGCGCGTTTGCCCGTCAGACGTCCTGTCATCGAAATCTCCCGGTTGTGCTGCTGGCTAGAGAGTTTCTATCGTGAGCGCAAACATGGAGAGCACGATGACCAAGATCACCCTGCTGGGGACCGGCCTGATGGGCGGCCCCATGGCCCGCAACCTTTTGAAGGCGGGGCATGATCTGACGGTGTGGAACCGCTCGCGCGACAAGGCGGCGCCGCTGGCGGATCATGGCGCGACCGTGGCCGACGACCCCGCCGAGGCGGTGCGCGGATCGGGGATCGTGATCTCCATGCTGTCGGACGGCCCGGCCTCGGACGCGGTGCAGCGGCAGGCGATGGACGCCTTCGCGGATGGCGCGGTCTGGGTGGAAATGGGGTCGATCAAGCCGGCGGAGGCGCGTGCGCATGGCGAGCGGTTCGCGGCACGGGGCATGGGTTATGTCGATGCACCCGTCTCGGGCGGCACCAGGGGCGCGGAAGGCGGAACGCTGGCCATCATGGCGGGCGGCACCGCCGAGACCTTCGCAGCGGTCGAGCGGGTCCTGCAGGCCCTGGGCCGGCCGGTCCATGTCGGGCCGGTAGGCGCGGGGCAGCTGTCGAAGCTGGCGAACCAGGCGATCGTGGCCTGCACCATCGGCGCCGTGGCCGAAGCCATGCTGCTGCTGGAGCGCGGCGGCGCGGATCCGGCGGCGGTGCGCGACGCGCTGAAGGGCGGCTTCGCCGACAGCACCATCCTGCAACAGCACGGGCGCCGGATGACCGAGGGGGACTTCGTGCCGGGCGGGCTGACGAAGTTCCAGATCAAGGATCTGGACAATGTGCTGAGTGAGGCTGCGGGCCTGGACCTGACCCTGCCCACCGTCAGGGCGATCAACGACCGCTTCAAACGCCTGCGTGACGCGATGAACGGCGGAGAAATGGATCATTCGGCGCTGTATCTCGAACTCAAGGATATCAACGGGATGTAGGTCGAAGCTCATATCAGGTGCCGCTTCTGGTGATCGTGGATGGCCTGCCGCAGACGGTCTTCGTCGCCTGACAGCGCGGCCGAAACGATCGTCTGATGTTCCTTGATGATCGGGTGGAAGTAGTCGGGCGAGAACGTCCTCTCCAGCCCAATGAGCTGCTGGCGGAACTGCATGTAGACGCTCTCGTAGGTCTCGGTCAGCAGCGGCATCCGGCATTCGGATATGAGCGTTTCGTGAAACGCCCGTTCGGCATCCGACCAGAAGCCGATGAACGGCGCCGGGTCGGGGGACCGTGCGATCTGGCTTTCGATGTGCAGGAGCGAATGGTGGCTGGCCGTCAGCCGCGCCTCCCATGCCAGGCCGCCGTTGCGCATCGAGGCGACGGCGCCCTCCTGCTCCAGGATGATGCGAAAACGGGCCACGTCCGCGCGCCGCTCGGGCGAAACGCGGCGGGCGCGGAACCCGCGCTGGATCTCGAACTCGACCAGGCCGACCTTGGACAATTGCAGCAGCACGTCGCGCACCGTGTTGGCGGAACAACCGTATTCGTGCTGCAGGAGCGATGGCTTCAGCTTGTCGCCAGGCTCGAACCCGGCGGTCATCAGCCGGCGCTGAAGGTCCATATATATGTCAGGCGTGCCAATCCGGATCTCGGCCATGGAATCGCCTCCCTGGAATTTTGATATTCCGCGAAAATATGAACTGTCCAGCGATTTTCATTTTTTGTTTGCGCTGCCGGATTCCGACGTTAGGCTTCCCGTGCACCCCTCCGAGGGAGGCCCCCGCAAGGGGTCCGGGGGCGGTTCCATCGATAACGGGAGGACATCATGAAACCACTTACGCTGGCGCTTGCCGCCACGACCGCGCTGACCGCCACGGCTGCGATGGCGCAGCAGACCACGCTGCGCATTCAGACGCACTACGCGCCCGAGACCGAATCCGGACGGCTGGCGCAGGAATTCTTCGACAAGGTCCAGACCATGTCGAATGGCGAAATCACGATCGAGCCGTTCTTTTCGTCTTCCGTCGTCAAGTCGGTCGAGACCTTCGACGCCGCCGCGACCGGCATCCTCGACTGCGACATGACGGGCGGCGGCTATCAGACCGGCAAGAACCCGGCCTTCCAGTTCGTGGGCGACATCATGGGCGGCTACGACACCCCGTATCAGCAGCTTTCGTGGCTCTATTACGGTGGCGGCCTGGAAGACGCGCAGGAGCTGTACAACGCCTATGACATGCAGCTTGTCGGCTGGTGGGTCTACGGGCAGGAAAGCCTGGCCTCGACCAAGCCGATCGCGGGGATCGACGACCTGAAGGACTGGAAGTTCCGCTCGCCCCCGGGGATGGAGACGAAGATCTTCGAGAAGCTGGGCGCGACGCCCATCGTGATGGACTTCACCGAGATCTTCACCGCGCTGGAGACCGGGATCATCGACGGCGCCGACGCATCGGGGCTGGCCAACAACGTGGGCCTCGGCCTTTACGACATCGGCAAGTTCACCAACTTCCCGGGCTTCCACTCGATGCCGTCGGACCATCTGGCATGTAACAAGGCGGTCTGGGACGGCATGCCCGAGCATCACCGCGAGATCATGTCGACGGCGATGGAGAGCCTGGCCCTGCGCACCGCGCTGACCTTCGAGAAGAAGAACGCCGAAGCCGCCGCGCAACTGGCCGAGGAAGGCGTGACCCTGCACGAATGGTCGCCGGAGGACCGTCAGGCCTTCCGCGACGCGGCGCAGGCCACCTGGCCCGAGTTCGCGACCACGCCCGAAGCCGAGGCCTTGGTCGAGTCGCATCTGGGTTACCTGACGCAGCTCGGCCTCGTCTCCAGCGAGTGACCGACAAGGCGCGGCCTCCGCGGGGGCCGCGCCGATGCAAGCGGGCAAACGGGTCGATCCCGCCCGCACGAGGGGAGGTCCGACATGGCCGAGAGCAGCACCACGCCCATCGAGACCGCAGGGGATGCCGGACCGGTCGTCTACAAGCCTGGCCCGCTCGAAATCCTGGTCCCCCTCGCCTTCACCATCTGCTTCGCCTGGATGACTTGGAACGGCCCAGCCTTCCTGATGTTCTTCCGCGAGGCCGGGCCCGCGGTCGACGCGCTGGCCCGCCGCTACGGCAGCATCAATATCCTCGATTGGCTGTCGGTGCTGGGCGTCGTCGTGTTCTTCGTCCTCGGCGTCATGACAGTTCGCCGCGCCCCGGCCGAATGGGAGGACTGGGGCATATTCGACCGCATCTCGGTCTTCATCGGCCGGGTCACGATGCTGCTGATCGTGATCCTCGTATCCGTGATGGTCTATGAGGTGCTTGCCCGCTACGTCTTCGAGAAGCCGACGATCTGGGCCAACGAGATGTCGCTCTGGCTGGCCGGGTTCGTGTTCGTGCTGGCAGGGCTCTATGCGATGCAGCAGCGCAGCCATATCCGGATCTTCATCCTCTACGACATGATGCCACGCGCGGTGCAGCGGCTCTGCGACACGATCTCGACGCTGCTGATCTGCCTCTTCGCCTTTGCGCTTTTCTACGGTGCCTGGGGCGAGGCCAGCCAGAAATTCCTGCGATGGGAGACGTTCGGCACCGCCTTCGATCCGCCGATCCCCGCGACGCTGAAGCCGATGATCCTGCTCGTCGTGACGCTGGTGGCGATCCAGGCGGTGGCCAACCTGATCCGCGACTGGAACGCCGAGCCGGTGATCCACACCGCCGCGGACGATATCGACCAGGAAGAGCTGGAGCGCCTGCGCCGCCAGATCGGGTCGGACTAGGCGCCCGGGCGCGTACGGGAAGGAAAGCAGATGGACGTTGGAACGATCTCACTGGTCCTGCTGATCGGGCTGATGCTCCTCCTGGCGATCGGAATGCCGCTGGGCATGGCCTCGGCGGTGCTGGCCGTTCTGGTCCTGGTCATGAAGTTCGAGCCGAACCTGCTGACCGCCCCGTGGGAGTTCGGCGAAGGCATTCTGACGGGCCGCTTCGGCACCGGCCCCCTGAACATCCTCGCGCAGAAGATATACGGCCTGCTGACGGATTACGTCCTGATCTCGATCCCGCTGTTCATCTTCATGGCGGCGCTGCTGGAGCGTTCGGGCATCGCGAAGGACATGTATTCCTCGCTCAACGTCTGGCTTTCGCGCACGCGGGGCGGCATCGCCATCGTCACCTCGATCATGGCGGTCATCATGGCGGCGATGTCGGGCATCATCGGCGGCGAGGTCGTCCTGCTGGGTCTGATCGCCCTGCCCCAGATGCTGCGCCTCGGCTATGACCAGAATCTCGCGATCGGCACCATCTGCGCGTCGGGCTCCCTCGGCACGATGATCCCGCCGTCCATCGTGCTCATCATCTTCGGCCTCATCACCGAGACGTCGATCAAGGCCTTGTTCACCGCGGCCTTCGTGCCCGGCTTCATGCTGGCGTCGTTCATCATCATCTACATCATCATCCGGACGCAGCTGAACCCGTCGCTGGCTCCCCTGCCCGCACCCGGCCCCGATGATCCGCCCACGCGCGAAAAGGCGATGCTGTTCGGTGCGTTCTTCTCGATCCTGGTCTGCGGCTTCGGCACGGCGCTGTTCCTCAGGGCACTGTTCTTCACCGTGACCGGCCAGAACGCCGTGATCGAAGGGGTCGATCCGATCCGCTACGGCGAACCCGTCCACCTGTGGATCTTCGGCATCGCGGTGGCGATCTTCCTCGCGCTGATCCTCCTGGTGTTCAAAGCGCACCGTGCCAGACGCGGATGGAACATGGGCAAGGGCCTGGTCGCGCCCATCGTCGTGATCGGCGTGGTCATGGGTTCGATCTACGGCGGCATTTCGGGCATCACCGAGGCGGCGGCCATGGGCGTCACGGCGGTCTTCATCATCTCGGCTTTCCGGGGCGAGGCCAGCGTGGAGCTGGTCTGGGACAGCCTGATGCGCACGCTGAAATCGACCGGCACGATCATCTGGGTCACGATCGGGGCGGCGGCACTGGCCGGCGCCTACACCATCGCCGGCGGCCCGACCTATGTCGCGAACCTGATCGTGTCGGCGGACCTTCCGACGATGGGCATCCTGCTGGTGATGATGCTCATCCTGCTGTTCATGGGCGCCTTCATGGATTGGGTCGGCATCGTGCTTCTGATCATCCCGGTCTTCCTGCCCATCGTGCAGCGCCTGCCGATCGAGGAGATCGGCATTCTGGGTCATGTCGAGCCGCGGAACCTGTCGGTATGGTTCGGGGTCCTGTTCTGTATGAACATGCAGGTCAGCTTCCTGTCACCACCGTTCGGGCCGGCGGCGTTCTATCTGAAATCGGTCTGCCCGCCGCACATCAGTCTAACGGACATCTTCAAGGGATTCCTGCCGTTCATCTGCATCCAGATCCTCGCGCTGTCGGTGTTGCTGATCTGGCCACCGATTATCGAGGTCCTGCTGGATTGACGGGCGCCGGCCCTGGGGAGGGGCGCGAGATGCTGAGCAAGACGCAGCAAGAGACGTACCGCAGAACCGGTTGCCTGGTGGTGGAGGATATCGTCCCCCGCCCCCTGCGCGACGCGGTCGAGGCGGAATATGCGGACGTGATCCGTGCCTTCGCAGCCGCGCGCGGTCTGGAATGGCGGGGGTCGTTCCTGGAGACGCTGCGCGCCGTCCATCTGGCCGGTCACGACTGGTTCCAGTCGCTCGACATAACCCTGCCCGGTGACCGGATACGTGCGGACACGCCTTTCCATTACGGCCCCGCTGTCCATGCCCTGATCGGGTGCGACGCGCTGCTGGACCTGGCCCAATCGGTCATCGGCCCCGGCATCACGTCGAACCCGATCCAGCACCTGCGGATCAAGCCGCCCATGGCCACCGTGGCCGAGGGCGCACCCATCCACACCACGATCACCGCCTGGCACCAGGATCGCGGCGTCGCCCATGCGGAGGCCGACGAGACCGATGTCGTCACCGTCTGGGTCGCCATGACCGACGCCACCGAGGAGAACGGCTGCCTGGTCGCGCAGCCTTTCGACGGCGATCCGACGATGTTGCCCCATTGCCCGTTGGACCAGACCGCGATCCCGCCCGAACATTTGAGCCCGGACCGCGCGGTGCCCCTGCCAGTCCGCGCCGGTGGCGTTGTTCTGCTGCACCCGCTGGTGCCGCATGCCGCGCTTGCCAACCGCACCGACGGGTTCCGCTGGTCCTTCGATCTGCGCTATCAGGCCACGGGCCAACCGACGGGCCGGTCGCATTTCCCCGACTTCAAACTGCGCCCCGGCCCGCCCCCCGATTGGCGGAAGGTGCGTGAGATGTGGCATGCGGCGCGCCTCGCCTGCGCGGACGGCCCGCATGTGCCCATCCACCGCTGGACATCGGACAGTCCGCATTGCGCATGACCGGGGATCGACTGGAACCGGAGTTCGCGACTTTCCGCGCCCACCCGGCCGACGGACACGTCGGATCATGCAAAGAGGGGGACGCCACCCATGAGTGAGGTCATCCGACTGCATCCGGCCGACAACGTCGTCACCGCCGCCCGTCCGCAGCAAGCGGGTGCGACCATCGATGGCGTGTCGACGCGCATGATGATCCCGTCGGGCCACAAGATTGCCACCGCCGCCATCGCGACGGGCGCGCCGATCCGCAAATACGGACAGATCATCGGCTACGCCTCCGTCGACATCGCGCCGGGCGACCACGTCCACGTCCAGAACTGCGCCTTCGCGGCGACGGATCACGACTATGATTTCGGCACCGACCTGCGACCCTTGCCCCCTGCTACGGGCGACACGTTCATGGGCTATCGCCGCGCGAATGGCGGGGTGGGCACGCGCAATTACGTGGCGATCGTCACCTCGGTGAACTGCTCGGCCACGGCCGCGCGCCGCATCGCCGACGCCTTCGGACCGGAGGAGCTGGCGGCGTATCCGAATGTCGACGGCGTGGTGGCTTTCGTCCACGGCACCGGATGCGGCATGGCCGGCGATGGCGACGGGTTCGAGGCGTTGCAACGCGTGATGTGGGGCTACGCGCGCCATCCCAATCACGCCGCCGTTCTGATGGTTGGCCTGGGTTGCGAGATGAACCAGATCGACTGGCTGCTCGACGCCTGGGGCCTGAAGCAGGGGCCAACGTTCCAGGCCATGAACATCCAGGACGTCGCCGGCCTGCGCCGGACGGTCGAGATGGGGGTGGAGAAGGTCCGCGCCATGCTGCCCGTCGCGAATGCCGCGCGGCGCGAACCCTGCCCGACCGGCGACCTGACGGTGGCGCTGCAATGCGGGGGGTCGGATGCCTGGTCGGGGATCACCGCGAACCCGGCGCTGGGCCATGCATGCGACCTGCTGGTGGCGCAGGGCGGAACCGGCGTACTGGCCGAGACGCCCGAGATCTACGGCGCCGAACATCTGCTGACGCGGCGCGTCGCCGATCGGGCCACGGGCGACAAGTTGGTCGGCCTGATCGAGTGGTGGGAGGATTACACCGCGCGCAACCGCGGCTCGATGGATAACAATCCCAGCCCCGGCAACAAGAAGGGCGGTCTGACGACCATCTTGGAAAAGTCGCTGGGCGCCGCCGCCAAGGGGGGCACGACCCCGCTGACCGGTGTCTACAAATATGCTGAACGGGTCACGGCCAAGGGGTTCACCTTCATGGACAGCCCCGGCTACGACCCGGCCAGCGTGACCGGCCAGATCGCGGGGGGCTGCAACCTCGTATGCTTCACCACCGGGCGCGGATCGGCCTTCGGCTCTAAGCCTGCGCCGACGATCAAGGTCGCGACGAACCAGCGGCTGTTCGACCGCATGCCCGAGGACATGGACGTCAACGCCGGCGACATCCTCGACGGACGCGCGACGGTGGAATCGAAGGGGCACGAGATCTACAAGATGTTCCTGCGCGTGGCGTCGGGCGAGGTGACGAAATCCGAGGCACAGGGCCTGGGCGACTACGAATTCGTGCCCTGGCAGATCGGGGCGGTGATGTGATCCGCTTGCTGCTGGCCGGAACGGGGCTGATCGGGGCACGGCACCTCGCGCATATCGAGGCGCATCCCGGACTGACCCTCGCGGGCATCGTCGACCCGGATCCCGCCGCGCGCAGGCACCCGGAGGCACCGGGCTTCGCCACGCTGGCGCAGGTCGACGTCGCCGCCGACGGGATCGTAATCGCCACGCCGACCGCGACGCACGCACCTCTGACGATCGCGGCGGTGGAACGGGGCTGGCATGTCCTGGTCGAAAAGCCGGTCGCCGACAGCCTGGACGCGGCCGACGCCATGATCGATGCGGCGCGCGCTGCGGGCGTGCATGTTCTGGTGGGGCATCACCGCAGACATCATCCCCGCGTGGCCAAGCTGCGTGAGATCCTGCAATCGGGCCATCTCGGCCGACCGGTCGCGGCCAGCCTGATGTGGCTGATGCGCAAACCGGACTCCTATTTCGACGTCGAATGGCGAGCCGGCATCGACGGGGCACCCATCAGGCAGAACCTGATTCACGATGTCGACCTGCTGCGCTGGCTGTTGGGCGAGGTGACCGACGTGAATGGCCTCGCATCCAACGCCGAACGCCGTGTGGCGCGGCCCGAATCCGGCGGGGTGGTTCTCCGTTTCGAGGGCGGCGCGGTCGCCACCATCTGCTACGCCGATACCACGCCAACCCCATGGGGTTTCGAGGCAGGTACGGCCGAAAATCCGCATATTCCCGCAAGCGGGCAGGATTGCCTGCGGATCGCCTGCACGCGCGGGGCGGTCGAATTTCCGTCGCTCCGTGTCTGGTCCGGCGCCGAGACGTGGCACGACCGCCCGCACCCGACCGAAACGGAGGTCGGGGATGCCGCGCCCCTGCACCGGCAGCTTGACCATTTCGCCGACGTCATTGCGGGCCGCGCCCTGCCGCTGGTCGATGCGGCTTCGGCCCGCGCGACGCTGGCCGCGATCCTCGCGATCGAGGCCGGCGCGGACATCGCGGCATGATCGCTCATCTTGCCGAAAATACCTCGGGGGAGCCGCGGAGCGGCGGGGGCAGCGCCCCCAGGACCCTTCGCTGCGGCCTGATCGGCACGCATATCGGTGCATCGCGCCTGGCCCGCGCGCTGGCCATCATGTGCGCGGATCATGGCCTGACGCTGGATTTCACGCCCATCGACACCGCCGGGTCCGAAGCCTTCGATTTCGAGGAGACCGTCGACATGCTGCGGCTCGACGGCTGGACCGGCGTGACGGTCACGCATCCCTGGAAGACGCATGCCGCCGATTGGGCGGGCGACGCCCTGATTGCCGATATCCGCACCCTGGGGGCGGCGAACACGCTGACTTTCGCGCCGGTCGCGGGGCACAACACGGATTATTCAGGGTTCCTGTCGGCCTGGGCACAACGGACGGACGCCGCCCCTGGCCGAGTGGCCGTCGCGGGCGCGGGCGGGGTTGCCCGGGCCGTGGTACCGGCGTTGATCGCGCTGGGCGCCGATTCCGTTCTTGTCTGGGATCGGGACGCCCGCACCGCCGAACGCTTGGCTGCCGATACCGGTGCCACCGCCATCCCCGCCGCGACTGCAGCGGATGCGATCCTTGCGGCCGACGGCCTGGTCAACTGCACCCCTATGGGCATGGGGACCAATGGTGGCACCGCCTTCGACCCTGACCTGATCGGCCCCCAGGGCTGGGCGTTCGACGCGGTCTATACCCCCACCGAAACGCCGTTCCTGCAAGCCGCGCGTCGCGGGGGCCTGGACGTCATGACCGGCTTCGACCTGTTCCGCTTCATGGCGATGAAGTCCTTCCAAGCCTATACCGGCATCGCGCCCGATCCGGCGACGACCCTTCCCAAACTCGATCAACTGCAACCGAGGTGACCCGATGGAAGTCCTGACCGAAGACCAGAAGGCGTTCTACGACGAACAAGGCTATCTCGTGCTGGAGCGGCGGCTGTCCGCCCGACAATTGCGCGACCTGCACGATGAGATCGCCCGGTTCGAAGCCGAGGCCGCCAGCCTGACCGAGGGCAACGAACGGCTGGACCTCGAGGACAGCCATACGCCCGAAAATCCGCGCGTCCGGCGCATCAAGCTGCCGCACACCCATTCCGACGTGTTCCGCGACCTGATGACATCGGACACCATCCTGGCGCCCGCACGCGACCTGGTCGGGCCGGACCTGCGCCTGCACACGACCAAGCTGAACATGAAATCGGCAGGCTTCGGCGCGGCGGTCGAATGGCACCAGGACATGGCCTTCTATCCGCATACCAACGATGACGTGCTGGCCATCGGCGTCATCCTCGACGACATGGGGCCCGAGAACGGGCCGCTGATGGTCTTTCCCGGCAGTCACCGCGGCCCGACCCACGACCACCATTCCGATGGGTTCTTCGTCGGCGCGATGGACCTGGCGCGCGACGGGTTCGACATGAAGGATGCGATGCCGCTGATGGGTCCGGCCGGCTCGATCTCGATCCATCACGGACGGATCGTACATGGCTCGGCGCTGAATACGTCCACCAAGTCGCGGCGGATCCTGTTCTACGAGATGATGGCCGCCGATGCCTGGCCGATCCAGGGATCGATGACAAAGTTCGCCGACCTCGACGACTACGACAGCCGGATGCTGTGCGGGCAGTCGAGGCAGCCGCGTATGGCGGACTGGCCGGTGCGCGTCCCCCTGCCGGCGCCGCCGATCGGCAAGACGATCTACGAGGTACAGAAGGGTCTGCGTGGGCGGGCATTCGAGACAACGGAAGGATAGGAAAATGGCGAAGATCGGTTTCATCGGCCTGGGCCTGATGGGTTCGGCGATGGTGCAGCGACTGCTGGACCGGGGGCACGACCTCTGGGTCCTGGGCAATCGCGACCGGACCGGGGTCGAGGCGGCCACGGACCGCGGCGCGACAGAGGTTCCGACGGCGCGCGCGGCAGCGGAGGCCGCGGATATCGTGATGCTCTGCATGGGAACGTCCGAGCAGGTCGAGGGGCGGATGCGCGGGGCCGAAGGCGTGCTGGCGGGCCTTTCGGAAGGCAAGACCGCGATCGATTTCGGTACGTCCCTGCCCGCCTCCACCCGCGACCTGGGCACGGAGGTCGCCGCGACCGGCGCCGCCTATCTGGACGCGCCCCTCGGGCGCACGCCCAGCCACGGGCGCGAGGGGCAGCTGAACATCATGGCCGCCGGCGACCGGGCCGCTTTCGACCGGGTGCGCCCCGTTCTGGATGACCTGGGCGAGAACGTCTTTCACCTGGGCGACCTCGGCGCGGGGCATACGATCAAGCTGATCAACAACTTCTTCGCGATGACCACGGCCAGCGCCATGTCCGAGGCCTTCGCCATGGCCGACCGCGCCGGGGTCGAGCGGCAGGCGCTGTTCGACGTGATGGCCGCCGGGCCGCTGCGGTCGGGGATGATGGAGTTCGTGAAGGCCTATGCTGTCGATGGCGACCCCGAGAAGCTGGCCTTCTCGATCCGGAACGCGGCCAAGGATGTCGGCTATTATCGCAAGATGGCGGGGGATATCGGCGCCGGAACGATCATGTCGGGCTGCGCCGACGAGGCGCTGCGGACGGCCGTGGATGACGGGCGGGGCGACGATCTGGTGCCGACGATGGTGGATTTCTTCGCCGATCGCTTCCGCTGACATGGCCGCCCCCGCGCCCGTCAGCCGCCTGGCCCGCCCGCGCGAGGACAATCCGGGCCGCGGCATCGTGCTGATGTTGACGGCCTATGCGCTGTTCTCGCTGACGGACACGTCGGTCAAGTGGCTGTCGCTGGCGGGCTTGCCGGCGCTGCAGCTGGCGTTCATGCGTTTCGGCGTGCACCTGGCGCTGTCGACGGGGCCGATGCTGGGGCGGGACCATTCCGGCTGGACGGCGCCCTGGCCGCTCTGGGCGGTGATCCTCGGCCGGGGCGGGCTTCTGATGATCTCGACCATCGGGAACTTCATCGCGCTGCGCTATCTCGACCTGACGGTGGCGGCGGCGATCATGTTCTCCTCGCCGATCCTGGTCTCGGCGTTGTCTGTTCCACTGCTGGGCGAGACGGTCGGGCGATGGCGGTGGAGTGCGATCTGCGTAGGCTTCGTGGGCGTCCTGATCGTCGTGCGCCCCTGGGCGGCGGAGTTTCACTGGGCCGCGCTCTGCTCGGTCGCGTCGGCCACGGCGCTGGCGCTGTTCTCGATCATGACGCGGCGGTTGGCCGGCGTCGCGGCGCCACGGACGATGCAGCTCTATGCCGGGTTCGTGGGAACCTGCGCCCTGGCGCCGCTCATGTTCTGGGTGTGGGAGGCGCCGGCGACCGCGCTCGACTGGGGTCTGATGTTCGCGGTCGGGTTCTTCGCATGGTCGGGGCATCACTTCTTCAGCCAGGCACATGGCTACGCGCCGGCCAGCGTGCTGATGCCGTTCAGCTATTCGTTTCTGATCTACATGACCCTGACCGGCCTCGTGGTCTTCGGCACGGTCCCCGACGGTCAGACCGTGCTGGGCGCGCTGGTGATCGCGATCGCGGGTCTCGTCATCTGGTGGCGCGAGCGAATCGCGCCCGCCGCGCGCGGCTGATGCGATGCTGACCTTCGCCGCAGCCGTCTTCTTCCTGATCGCCACGCCTGGCCCGGGCGTCCTGTCGACCGCCGGCGTGGGCAGCGCGTTCGGCGCTGGTCCGGGCACGCGCTATGTCGCCGGCCTGTTCCTGGGCACCAACATCGTGGCGCTTGCCGTCATTTCCGGCCTCGCCGCGGTCGTCCTGGCCGACCCGCGGATCCGCACGGTGCTGTTCGTGGCTTCGACCTGCTATCTCCTCTATCTCGCGTTCCGCATCGCCACGGCCGGATCGCGCATCGCCTTCATCGAGGCACGACGCGAACCGGGCCTGCGCGACGGATTGGCCCTGCAGGCGATCAACCCGAAGGCCTATGCGGTGAACACGGCGCTGTTCTCGGGCTTTGCGTTCCTGCCCGGTGCGCCTTTGGCCGAGGTGGCCATAAAGCTGCTGATCGTGAACGCGATATGGCTGCCGCTCCACTTCCTATGGCTTGGCGCGGGCATATGGCTCGGCCGGCTGGATCTGGGCGCGGGGACGCAGCGCGCGATCAATATCGGAATGGCCGCCTCGATGCTCGCGGTGGTGGGGTTGGCGATGTCCACCCTTGCCTGACCCGGACCCGCGCGCGAATATCGATGGACGAAAGGTGGGCGGGATGAGCAGGCCGGACAGACAGGCGCAAGGGCGCGCGATGCGGCGCCGCGTGCTCGGCGACGCGCATGTCGACCGGGCCGAGGCCGCGCGCGATGCGTTCGACGCCCCCTTCCAGGACCTGATCACCGAAGCCGCATGGGGCCATGTCTGGTCACGCGATACCTGGGACGCGCGGCAGCGATCGATCGTGACGCTGGCCATCCTGTGTGCCCAGGGCCACTGGGACGAGGTGGCGATGCATCTCCGCGCGACTGCCCGGACGGGGGCCACGCGCGACGACGTCCGCGAACTGATCCTGCATGTTGCGATCTATGCCGGAGTGCCTGCGGCGAACCGTGCGATGCGCGTGGCGCGCGAGACGTTCCGGTCGATGGACGCGGAATGACGCACGCGTTCAATCCGCCGGACCCAGCCGTCCAGCCACCGGCCCTGACGCCGACCTATCGCAGCACGCGCCTGCGCGCCCCGCTACACACCCCCCTGTCGATGGAACATGGACCCGGAGAGATCGCGGGGCCGCGTTTCGGGCAGAACGTCATCGGCCCCCTGGACGATGACCTGATGCTGAACCACGCCCGCCCCGGCCACAGCGCCTTGGGCGAGCGGATCCTAGTGCACGGCCACCTTATGGACGAGGTGGCCCGCCCCGTGGCGGGTGCGTTGATCGAAGTCTGGCAAGCCAATGCGGCCGGCCGATACCGACATGCCCGCGACGGATACCTGGCACCGCTCGACCCCGATTTCGGCGGCTGCGGTCGCTGCATGACCGATGCGCAGGGCGCTTTTGCGTTCCGCACCATCCGGCCGGGTCCCTATCCCTGGCCGAACGGCGGCAATGACTGGCGCCCGGCGCATATCCACTTCTCGGTCTTCGGGGACGGGTTCGCGCAGCGCCTGATCACGCAGATGTATTTTCAGGGCGATCCGCACATCTCGCTCTGTCCAATCGTCGGTGCCGTGCCCGACTCCGCCGCCGTCGAACGCCTGACCGCGCGACTGGACATGGACGCGACCGTTCCGATGGATCTGCGGGCCTGGCGGTTCGACATCGTGCTGCGCGGTCGTCGCCAGACGCCGTTCGAGAACCGGATGGAGGGCGCATGACCACGCTTCGGCAGACACCTTCGCAGACGGCAGGCCCCTATCTGCATATCGGCTGCGCCCCGGTCGCATCAGGCGTTCGGCCGGGCGCTGGCGACCTGGGGGCGGCCGCTTTTCCGGACGATGCCCCGGGCGAGGTCGTGCAGGTCGGCGGCCTGATCCTGGATGGCGCGGGCGAAGCGGTGACCGATGCCATGGTTGAGGTCTGGCAGGCGGATGCCGCCGGTCGGTTCGGCGGGGCATCGGGCCATGCGGGATGGGCACGGCGAATGGTCGACCCGACGACCGGGGAATGGCGTCTGCGCACCATCAGACCGGCCGCGTTGCCCGCGCAGGCGCCGCACCTAATGCTGTGGATCGCCGCGCGTGGCTTGAACTGCGCGCTGCACACCCGGCTCTATTTTGCGGACGACGACCATTCGGGCGATCCGGTGCTGGCGGCCGCGGGGGCGCGCGCCGCCACGATGATCGCCCGACCCGACTGGGATATCCACCGCCTCGACATTCATCTGCAGGGCGAGGGCGAGACGGTATTCCTGGCCGTCTGACGCCCTACTCGGGCAAGTCCGGCGCCGGGCCGACATAGTCCGACAGATGCGCCGGGGCGACGTCCGCCTCGGACCAGGCGCCGATCAGGATGCCCTTGCCCCCCGACGCACCGCGGCGGGCCGCGATCTCGGCGTCCGAGATCGTCGTGCGCTGCGACATGCGGCGCGCCCAGCGGTGCAGGTGGCCGTACATCTGCGCGATCACGACGGCATGGTCCGCGCTGGCCCCGAGGTCGTTCAACTCCTGCGGGTCGGCGCGCAGGTCGAACAGCATGGGACGAAAACCTCCTTCGGCATGCATGAACTTCCACCGCTCGGTCGCGACCATGAACAACCGGCAATCGCGTGGCGCCAGCCCCAGCGTCTCGGCATGTCCGGTTCCGGAATAGTCGTACTCGCTGATCGCGGCCTGGCGCCAATCGCCCGGTTCGCGGCCGTGCAGGAACGGCAGCAGCGAGCGCCCCTCGACGACGTGCTCGGGCACGGTGCCGCCGGCCACCTCGATGAACGCGGCGGTCAGGTCGATGGCCTCGACCAGCGCATCGCAGACCGTGCCGCGGGTGCCGTCCGCCTCCGGGCGGGGGTCAAGCACGATCATCGGGACGCGGACGGAGGGGTCGTGGAACAGATCCTTTTCGCCCATCCAGTGATCGCCAAGATAGTCGCCGTGATCCGAGGTCAGCAAGATCATCGTGTCCCGGGTGCGGTCTGTCCGCTGCAGATGGTCCAGAAGCCGCCCCAGTTGATCGTCGCATTGCGCGATCAGGCCCATATAGGCCGGAATGACCGTCTCGCGCACCTCGTCACGATGAAACGCGGCCGAGACGGTGCCGGACTGGAAGGCGTCGAACACGGGATGCGGGTCGATCCGTTCCGACGGATCCCGAACCGCCGGCAGGACATCCTCGGCGCGATAAAGCGCATGATAGGGTTCCGGCACGATATAGGGCCAATGCGGCTTGATATAGCTGAGATGAGCCAGCCATGGCGCGTCGGTCGGCTGGGCGTCGACGAAGGCGATCGCCTGATCGGTCAGCCAGGGCGTCTCGCTGTCGGGCTCGTGGATGTTCGCCGGACGCCCCGCGTGTCGCATCAGGAACCCCGACGCGATCCGCCCCTCCTCGACGCCGGCATTGGCGTGATCGTGCCAGGGGTTTGCGCCCGGATATCCACGCGCGGCCAGATAGGCGTTGTAGGGCGAACGCCGGCGGTCATACGCCCCGTCCGGTCCCTTGCCCCAAAGGCCGTCATCGCGCGTCCAGACGTCGAAGCCGCATTCCGCGACCCGGGCCCCGATCACCCCGTCGCGGGAAATACCCAGCCGATCCATCCCGGCATCGTCCACCGCCATGTGCGTCTTGCCGATCAGCCAGGCCTGCATGCCGTTGTCGCGCAGATGATCGCCCAACGTGCGTTCGCCGACCTTCAGGGGGTAGTTGTTCCAGCTCGCCCCATGACTGGAGGTGTATCGCCCGGTATAGAAGCTCATCCGGCTGGCGCAGCAGACGGGCGACTGCACATAGGCCCGGTCGAACCGCACTCCTTGCGCCGCGACCCGATCGAAATTCGGCGTGCGGAGCGTCGGATGGCCGGCGCAGGACAGGTAGTCGAAGCGCAGCTGGTCATACATGACGAACAGGATGTTCATCGGCCCCTCCCCACCCGGCAACCGATGCCGTCCGCCGAGAAACGCATGGCCCGAACCCCTGGAGGCGAGTACCGGAATCGAACCGGTGTACACGGATTTGCAATCCAGTGTATTTCGTCACAAAAACAGTCGCTTAGGGTCAAAAAAGTATCAGGACATTTGTCGAACGAGTTGTGAACCTGATACCCGCGTTTTAGCAGGCCCAAATCCATGAGCGGCATGGCATTGATTTGGGCCGCGAACGTCAAAGGCCTGAAACCTGCCGCCAAGATTGTGTTGATTCAGCTGGCAGACTTTCACAACAAGGAAACGGGACAGTGCAGCCCAAGCGCACAGCGGTTGGCGGACGAATGCGAGATGGGTCGCGCCACGCTGTTCCGGCACATGACTACCTTGGAAGAATGCGGCCTTGTCACGCGCCATGCCCGTGGCGATGGTGACGGCGGGCGGGGGTCCAATCAGTATGAGTTGCACCTCGATATTACTCTTGGGCCGAGCGCACGTCCAAAGGACGGGGGCAGTGGTCAAAACGGAGTTGCGTCTCAAAATGAGACGGGGGGAAACGTCTCAAAAAAGCGGGGGAAAAGTCTCAAGGGTGAGACGGGGGTAGTCTCAAATCGGGACAGGAACCTTACCATTGAACCTAAGAAAGAACCTCCTTCGCGCGGGCGCGAGGCGGGGGAGGCTGAGACGATTTTGGCAGCCTATCCGCCCGACCGACTGCGCAACAAAGCGGCCTGCCTTGTCCAGATCGAAGAGGCCGTGAAGGAAGGGATTGCTCCGGAGGAGTTGCTGCTGGCCGTCCAAGCTTATGCCACCGACAGCGCAGGTTTCACACGTTCCAAGGTTTGCTTTTCCGACAACTGGTTTCACTCACGGCGCTGGCAGGCCTATGTTGAAAAACAAGCAGAAGACCGAGAAAAGGCGGCAGCATTGGCGGCCGATCACCATGCGCGGCTGGCCTGCTGGATCAGTGATCGCAGCCCGATGTGCAAACACATAACGGCCAGGCAGATTGACGGATTGCTGGCTTCGAAGCTGGTGACGCAGGCGCAAATCCAAGCCGCAGGCCTCAGATCATGAATGCTGCCGATCCGACTGGAGAGCAAACAGCAAGGCGACCCATGTCATACGCTGGCGCTGCTGACACGGGACCTTGCGAGGGGCGGCACGCCTCCCCTTCGAACCCCACCGGCGCGGTAAAGGCCCGCACCAAAGAGCCGCTGACCGAGACCTTCGTCTTCCGGTGTAGCGCCGCAGAGAAGGCCCAGTTGCGCGCCAAGGCCGAGGCTGCTGGTCTGCCCGCCGCGACCCTGCTGCGCGAGGCGCTTGGCCTGACTGAGGCCCGTCGCCGCAAGCCGATCCCGCGCGTCGATCCGGCGCTCGTTCTGGCCGTCGGGCGCATCGGCGGCAACCTCAACCAGATGGCCCGCTGGCTGAACCGCGCGATGCTGGCGGGCCGCGTTGACCTCGACGCGCTCACCGTTGCCCGTCGCCTGCTGACCATCGAACGCCAGCTTGCCCAGATCGTCGAGGCCGCACGCCGATGCTGATCAAGTTCTTCCGCAACGGCAAAGGCGCGGGCGCTGGTCCAGTTGGCTACCTCATCGCGGACAAGGTGTTGGCCTATGACGACAACCGGGACCTGATCCGCGATGCAGACGGCCAGCCGATGACCGTCACCCGCGAACCCTTGCCCGAGGTCTTGCGCGGCAATCCCGACCGCACAGAAGCCCTGATCGACGCCAGCCGCCACCAATGGACCTACCGTGCAGGCGTGATCAGCTTTGCCGCCACCGATGCCCCAACCGAGGAACAACAAGCCGAGGTCATGGACCACTTCGAGCGTCTGGCCTTCGCGGGGCTGGACCCGACGCAATATGAGGTGCTCTGGGTCCGACATACCCACGAAGACCGCGTCGAGCTCCACTTCTGCACGCCGCGCTTGGAGCTAACCTCGGACAGAAGTTTGAACATCGCGCCACCCGGATATCAGAACGCCTTCGACAGCCTGCGCGATGTGATGAACCAGCGTCACGGCTGGGCCGATCCGATGGAGCTGGAGCGCACCCAAGAGGTGCGCGACACCATCGAAACACCAACTCGCGCCCAAGGTCGCGACGAGCTGCATGCGTGGCTGCAAGACCAGATCAGCGTCGGCTATGTCACCGATCGCGCCAGCATGCTGGACGCCCTGACCGATGCTGGCTTCGACATCCCCCGTGCGGGCAAGGCCTACCTAACCGCCCAAGACCCCGACACTGGCGAGCGGTGGCGTTTGAAAGGAGAAATCTTCCATGAAGACTGGCAAGCCGACGCGGCTGAGCGAGAAGCTGAACGCGGAACTGGACACGATCCGGCAGGACTACGCCGCCTCGATGGCATCCCAATTGGAGAGCTTCAAGACCGATTTGAGCAAAATTGCGACCATCGCGCATCGTACAATCGAGAGCGATACCCGCAGCTTTCTGCGACAGAACAAGAGCTGGCTGACGATCTCGCCCTGGCTGATCACGGGGACATTCTTGGTGGGGATCGTCTCGATGATGGCCGCGAGCTTGCTTTGGACGCTGATGCTGGCCAGCTCGGAGATGACCGAACTGGGCCTGACGCGGATCGACAGGGAGGACGGGACCTGGCTGGTATTGGACCCGACCAAGACGCGCCTGAGGACCTGCACGCTGGGCGGCAGATCAGTGACCTGCATCAAGATCGAGGAGGAATAGATGACGACACCCCTGACAGCCTTGGAACGCGACTTACTCGCCTGCGTCGAGCGGTTGGTGACGGCCTGCGAGGTCTCAGCAAAGGAATTGAGCGGATTAGAGGCACGCTCGACGACCAGGATGCAGAGCCAGATGGATGGATTGACCGCCTGCGTGTCGGTGCTCATTCAATCGCAAACGGCGTCCGTGGCTGCGTTGCACGGCTTGCTGAGCGAGGGCTCGAATTACGGGAAGCTGCGCACGCAACTCGAGACCAGCTTGAAGTTAGTGAAAGCCGCCGAAGAGAGGTTGAGACAGAGTTAGAGACGCGGGAGATCGAGATGGACCGAGGGATGACGCACTAGGGCTCAGGTTGCGCGAAAAGGTGGCTTAATCCATTGTCTTTCGGGCTCTAGTGACTTCCTATGAAGCCAGCAAAGAGCATTTTTTCGTAGGAGAGTTTCCCAGTGCAACTGAACCCGATGCATTTAACAGTCGCCAAGCTTCTGGACGGGCGGTTGTTCCGTATACCGGAATATCAACGCGCCTATTCATGGCAAAAGAAGCAACGCGCAGACCTATTCAAAGATATCCAAGAAGCTCACAATTCAGGGCGCGAGCACTTTATGGCGACAATTGTCGCGCTGTCGCGAGATACCAAAGCCATCGGAGCTGATGAGTATAAAATTGTTGAATTGGTCGATGGTCAGCAACGTATCACAACTATCGTCGTGCTTCTCAAGGCGATTGAACAGGCGTTGTCTGCGGATGACAAGCAAACCGCTAAGATGAAGGCTGACCTGTCCGAACTTCTCGTCAAGAGTGACGATCATGAAATGATCTTACTTCAAACCAATCATGACAGCAGTTCAGTTTTCAAAGATTACATAAAGACTGGAGAAGTTAGTGAAGATGAAAGATCAACATCAGCTGATCAAAATTTGATTGACGCCGCGAAAGAGTGCGCGAGGTTCGTCGAAAATTGGCAGCAGAATGACAATCTGATTGAACTTTATGGTACGATCCGCAACCGCCTATCTGTCATTTTTCACGAGATCGCTGACGAAGCAATCGTCTATCGGGTCTTTGAGGTACTTAACAGTCGTGGCCTAGACGTAAAATGGATCGATAAGACCAAAAGCCAGCTAATGGCGTCGATTTTCGAATACTCCAATGACCAAAAGGGGCAAGTGGACGGCCTTCATGAGATGCACACAATTTGGAAGGCCATCTATCAAAACCTTGGCCTTCGACAAGACCTTGGAGATGAGGCTCTAAGATTTGCAGGGACATTTGCAAAAAGTGATGAGGATCCCAGAAAGATACTGAGTGAAGAGAAAGCTTCTCAAGAACTCCAGCGGGTTGCGGGTAAGGAAATCAAAACACTTATTGGCTGTGCTAGCGACCTGCAAAAGACGGTTAAGGTGGTGAAGCAGTTACACGACAACCCTCGGCTTAGGGCCCCTGCAAAAATCTTGCATGCAAGGTTTTTGGCCGTGGCGATCTTGCTTCGCAAATTTGATAAAGCCAAAGAGAAAGAGCTCCTCAATGCATGGGAGCGTGTGACATTTCGTATTTTTGGCCTGGGCGATGCAGATGCTCGGAATAAGATCGCTGACTATGTGATGTTGGGGTTTGCAGTTCATAAGAAAACTAAATCTGCAAGCGAAATCCTCGAAGCCATACGGGAGATTGGTGAAGATTATCAGATAGATGATGTCATAACTGGCCCTAAAT